>JBKEBH010000370.1:0-10521 GCA_047973065.1 Paracoccus sp. (in: a-proteobacteria)
GGCCGATCCGAAATTGCAGGGTTTTCAACGGAACCCTATGAAACCCTGCAGTTCAAAGCTACCAAAACCGATCCTTTGTCTCAGAAAATCAGCATGTTGTCGGTTGTTCAGAGCCAACGAATTCGGCAAAAAAGCCGATTTTCCGCCTGAGGCTACAGCAGCACCATCTGCGCCAACCCCAAAAATGCGAAGAAGCCGACTACATCGGTGACCGTGGTCACGAAAGTGCCCGAGGCCAAAGCCGGATCCGCCCCGACCTTATCCAGCGTCAGCGGCACCAGGATCCCGGCCAGGGCCGCCACGAACAGATTGACCACCATCGCCACCGCGATGACCCCAGCCAGCGATATGCCGTCGAACCAGATCCAGGCGACCACGCCCATCACGATTGCAAAGCACAGCCCGTTCAGCAGCCCGACCACGGCCTCACGCCGGACTACCCGCCAGACATTGGACCCGGTCAGGCTTTTGGTTGCCAGCGCCCGCACCGCCACGGTCAGGGTCTGGGTGCCGGCATTGCCGCCCATCGAGGCAACAATCGGCATCAGCACCGCCAGTGCCACGATCTGCGAAATCGTGCCTTCGAACAGCGCGATCACGAATGAGGCCAGAATGGCCGTTGCCAGGTTCACCCCAAGCCAGGGCAGACGCTGCCACAGCGTCTCGACCACCGTATCCGAGATCGAGCTTTCATCGCCAACCCCGGCCAGACGCAGGATGTCTTCCTCGTGCTCGTCATCAAGCACTTCCATGGCGTCGTCGATATTGATGACCCCGACCAGCCGGTCGTGCTCATCGACCACGGGGGCCGAGATCAGGTGATACTGGTTGAAGGCATAGGCGACATCGGCCTCTTCGGCATAGGCGCTGATCGGGCGGAAGCTGTCCTCGTTGAGATCGCGCAGCTGCGTGTCGCGCCTGGCGGCGAGCAGGCGGCCAAGCGTGACATAGCCGACCGGATGGCGGCGCGGGTCGATCAGGATGACGTGATAGAACTGATCGGGCAGTTCTTCCTCGCTGCGCAGGAAGTCGATGGTATCGCCGACCGTCCAATGCTCGGGCGCGACCACGACTTCGGACTGCATCATCCGGCCGGCCGAATATTCGGGATAGGTCAGCGACTGTTCGACCGCGGCCCGGTCGGAATCGTCGAGCGCCTCAAGAACCTTCTGCTGTTCGGGCTCTTCCAGTTCTTCGATCAGCTCGACGATATCGTCGCTGTCCATTTCGCGGACAGCCTCGGCCAGAACCGCTTTCGGCAGCAGTTCGACGATTTCATCCCGGATCGATTCGTCGATTTCCGACAGAATGTCGCCGTCGATCTCGCCCGACCACAGCGACATGAAGGTCTGCCGGCGGGCCCAGGACAGGTTTTCGATGACATCGGCGATATCGGCGGCATGCATCGGCTCCAGAAGTTCTTCGAGCCGGGCCTGATCCTCGTCGTCGATGGCCTCGCGGATCTGGTCGATCAGCTCGCGCGGCGGGACGAAGTCATCCTCTTCCTCGACCGGCTCGGCCGGGGTCAGCTCTTCCTCGCCCTTATCCTCCGACGTCGGATCCTGGGAACCCGTCCGGGTTTCGGGCATGTCCGGGCGCTGATCTTCGTCCTGCATGGACTTCCCTTCTGGCTTTGTCATGGTGGCTGTCTACGCTCAGACCGGCAGCCGGGCGCCGGTTCGAGCATGATACTAATCAAGCAACCCGAAGGGGGCAACGATTAGCCGGCCAGAAGCGCCAGCGCCGCCGCATGAAGTTCGGGGCTCGCCGCCGCGATCACCTGCCCGCCGTCATGGGCAGGGCCGCCCTGCCAATCGGTGACGATGCCGCCTGCGGCCTGAACCACGGCAATCGGCGCGGTGATATCGTAAGATTGCAGCCCGGCCTCGATCACCAGATCGATCTGACCCAATGCCAGCAGCGCATAGGCATAGCAATCGAGCCCGTATCGCGTCAGCCGCACCTGCGCGGCCACCCGGCGAAAGGCGGCGCCTTCCTGCGCAGTGCCGACCTCGGGGAAAGTGGTCATCAGTGTCGCCTGTTCCAGCGCCACCCCGCGCCGGACCGTCAGAGGCCGCTCGCCATCTGCGGTCAGCACACGGGCCCGGCCAAGCCCGCCCTCGAAGCGTTCGCCGGTAAAGGGCTGGTCCACGATTCCGTAAACCGGCCCGCTGGCATCGGTCAGTCCGATCAGCGTGCCCCAGCTTGGCGCGCCCGAGATGAAGGCGCGGGTGCCGTCAATGGGATCGAGCACCCAAGTCAGCCCGGATGTGCCGGGCGAAAGGCCGAATTCCTCGCCGAGGATCGCATCCTCGGGCCGGCGCGCGGCCAGAATCGCCCGCATCGCCTTTTCGCTTTCGCGGTCGGCCTCGGTTACCGGGTCGAAACCGGCACTCAGCTTGTTATCGGGAACCAACCCGGAGCTGCGAAACAGCGGCAGCGTCCGCGTCCGTGCCGCATCTGCCATTTCCGCCGCTGTGTCGAATATTTCCTGATGCGACATGCTCGCCCCCTTCATGCCTTGCCATCATAGCGCGGCGGAAAGGGGGCGAACAGATGCGCCATCAGGCGGCGTGCGAGAGCACGCGAGCCAGTTCGAAGATCTGCCGTCGCTGCGCTTCCGGCATGGCGTAATAGGCCCGCACCAGTTGCAGGGCCTCCTTGTTGGTCAGAACATCGTCCTCGACCGAGGCGCTGGCACGTCCATCCGTCAGACCTTCAAAGAAAAAACTGACCGGCACGTCGAGAGCCTTGGAAATATCCCAAAGACGCGAGGCCGAAACGCGGTTCGCGCCGGTTTCATACTTTTGAATCTGCTGAAATTTAATGCCGACCTGATCTGCAAGCTGCTGCTGGGTCATACCGATCAGCCACCGACGATGGCGAATCCGTGTACCCACATGCACGTCAACCTCGTGCTTCATACTTTACCTCACTCAGACTTGGCGGTTTATACAATTTGATGCGAAGACTGGCGACTGAGATTCCCGCCCGACACGCTAAAGTTGACTAAAAGGACAGGTGAGCGCATGTGCAAACTGCTGCCCCGGGTCAGTTTGGCGAAAATCTGCCGAAACCGTACCGGAATTCCCCCAAGTTCTGATCAAACCGGTTTAAATCATACCTGATTTACCCCCCCAACGTGTTCGCGCTGCCATCGCCAGGCAGGCGCAGAGGCGCAATTGCGCCTCGGATTTTCACGTTATGCCCTCATGGAGCGGCCAGTGATTCGGCCCGCCGCCGTCTGAGGGATGCCGTCTCCGAGATAGGGTGGATTTTTCCTTCTCATCGGTTGAAATCATGCCACACTCCGCCGATATAAACAGGAACCGGTGCATTTTGCGCCGCGACCGCCAGTTATGGAGAGATTGATGGCTGAATTCGACACCCAGCGTCTGGCCCAAGCCCGGACGGGTGCCGCTGCCCGCGCCGATATCGATGTGGGTCTGCGCGAATATATGAACAAGGTCTATGCGATCATGGCGACGGGGATGGTGATCACCGCCGTCTTCGCCTATGGCCTGAACGCTCTGGCAATCGGCCCGAACGGGACACTGACCAGCCTCGGCATTGCCGTTTATACGTCTTGGCTGAAATGGGTGATCATGTTCGCCCCCCTCGCCGTGGTCTTCGCCTTCAGCGCCATGATTTACAGAATGTCCGCTGCCACTGCGACTTTGGTCTTCTACGGCTTCGCCGCGCTGGTAGGCATGTCGATCAGCTGGATCTTCCTAGCCTATACGGGCGTGTCGATCGTTTCGACCTTCCTGGCCACGGCTGCCGGCTTTGCGGGTCTGTCGCTTTACGGCTACACGACCAAGCGCGATCTGTCGGGCATGGGTTCGTTCCTGATGATGGGTCTGATCGGCCTGATCATTGCCTCGATCATTAACATCTTCATTCAGTCGAGCGCGATGCAGTTCGCCATTTCCTCGATCGGGGTGCTGATCTTCGCCGGCCTGACCGTCTTCGACACCCAGCAGATCAAGAACACCTATTTGCAGCTGCAGGACTCGGATCGTGAATTCTTGGGCAAGACCGCCATTCTCGGCGCTCTGAACCTCTATCTGGATTTCCTGAACCTGTTCATGTTCCTGCTGCAGTTCATGGGTGACAACCGCTGATCACCGGCGACCCGGAAATGACAAAGGCCCCGCGCATGCGGGGCCTTTTGCTTTGGCAAAGGCGACAGACCCGGATCAGGCAGCGGCCTTTGCCTCACTCCGACCCTGCCACCACAGCACGCTCAGCACCATAGCCAGGCCGGCAAAGGCCAGCGTGATCAGCCAATAGGCCCAGGTCCCCCTGCCCTCCAGGACCTCAGCCAGCGCGTTCGAGCGATTGACCATGACCAGTCCCAATACCGTCCCCCAGATCGAGATCAGCGCATAGGGCACCATGACCCGGTGGCGCGAAGCACCCCAGAACAGTGCGATATAGGTGATCAGGGTGAAGGAGATGATCTTGTCCTGATAGGCGTGGAAAGGCGTGTTCCAATAGACGAACAGCACCGGCAGCTTGACGCTGAAGAAATGCGCAAGTCCCATGAGCGCGAAAAACGCAACACAGATCAGCAGGAGCTGGCGCAGGGTGGAATGGGGTGCAGACATGACATCTTCCTGTTCAACGTGAAAGCGGCCCGAAAACCGGGCCGCCTGAAAGGGTTTGCCTGAAAATGGGCGGGTTATCAGCCCATCCGGTAATTCGGGCTCTCGCGGGTGATCTGCACGTCATGGACATGGCTTTCCTTCAGGCCCGCCCCGGTGATGCGCACGAATTCGCAGCCGCCGCGCATCGCCTCAACGGTCGGGCTGCCGGTATAGCCCATGGCGGCGCGCAGACCCCCGACCATCTGGTGGATAACCGCATTGACCCCGCCCTTGTAAGGCACCTGGCCTTCGATCCCCTCAGGTACCAGCTTGTCGGTCGCCGCATCCTTCTGGAAATAGCGGTCGGCCGAGCCGCGTGCCATTGCCCCCAGCGATCCCATGCCGCGATAGGATTTGAACGAGCGGCCCTGATAGAGGATCACCTCACCCGGGCTTTCCTCGGTCCCAGCAATGGCGCTGCCGACCATGGCGCAGCTGGCACCGGCGGCAATCGCCTTGGCGAAATCGCCCGAGAACTTGATGCCGCCATCGGCGATCACCGGAATGTCTCCGGCAGCGCTGGCGACATCCATGATCGCGGTCAGCTGCGGCACGCCGACGCCGGCCACAATCCGGGTCGTGCAGATCGAGCCCGGCCCGATCCCGACCTTTACCGCATCGGCGCCGGCCCCGATCAGGGCGCGGGCGGCCTCGGCAGTGGCGATATTGCCGGCGACGATCTGGATATCGGCCGAGAAATTGCGCAAGCGCTCGACCGCCATGGCAACGCCTTCGGAATGGCCATGGGCGGTGTCGATCACCACCCTGTCCACACCGGCCTCGATCAGTGCCTGACTGCGTTCGAACCCCTCATTGCCGACGGTCGAGGCGGCCGCAACCCGCAGCCGGCCGAGCTCATCCTTGCAGGCCAGGGGGTTGAGCACAGATTTCTCGGTATCCTTCAGGGTCAGAAGCCCGGTCAGATGACCGGCAGCGTCGGTGACCAGCAGCTTTTCGATGCGCCGCGCCTTCATCATCGCAATCGCCTCGCCCCGGTCGGCGGGCTCGCGCAGGATGGCCAGATTGTCGATGGTCATCATCGCCTTGACCGGGGTGGCATCGTCGCTGGCAAAGCGCATGTCGCGATTGGTCACGATCCCGACCACGCGCCCTTCACTGTCCACCACCGGAAAGCCGGAGACATTGAAACGTTCCTGCAGCGCCTTGGCATCGGCCAGGGTCTGGTCAGGCTGCAAGGTGATCGGGTTATAGACAATGCCCGATTCGAAGCGCTTGACCCGGCTGACCTCATCGGCCTGCTGCTCGATGGTCAGGTTGCGGTGCAGCACCCCCATGCCGCCGGCCTGCGCCATGGCAATCGCCATCCGGCTTTCGGTGACCGTATCCATCGCCGAGCTGAGCAGCGGGATATTCATCGCGATCTTGCGGGTGACATGGGTGGAGACATCGGCCGTCGAGGGCATGACCTGCGATGCCGCCGGAACCAGAAGAACGTCGTCAAAGGTGAGCGCCTCACGAATCTGCATCGCAGCCATCCTGTTCGGGTTTCGTTGGCAGTTCCCCTTTTCACCTTGCGAGGGTTTTGTCCACCCCCTGCCCGCCGCGCCATCACTCCCCTGCCCTAACCGGCAACTTTCTCTGACCGGGCTCCCGGGCTAATATGGTCCGCAGGCCATGGATAAAATCTGCTGGCTGAGTACGGTTCAGGACCAAACGATCTGGGAACTTCACGATCGGACGCCACGTCAACCACACGCTGTAATTGACCGTTCCCAGACTGGCCGTCATCCTGATATAATAAAAATGAAGGCGCGGCCAAGAACCACCGCGCGGGAGGGAAAAATGAGAAAGACTATAACAGGAGCCGCCGCATTAGCGCTGTCTGCCGCGCCGGTCTTCGCTGCCGGGATTGAACGCTCGACCCAGTCGATCGGCATCTTGTTCGAGGAGGGCAATTACGTCGAATTCGGTGCTCAGATCACCAATCCGAGCGTCGATGGCAAGGATCTCGCCATTTACGGCGGCCGGCAAACCGGCAACGTCGCCGAAAACTTCAACGTAATGACCTTCGGCTACAAGCATCAGTTCAATGACAAGGTCTCGGCCGCGCTGATCATCGAACATCCCTATGGCGCCGATATTTCCTATCCCGATGTGGACCCGACCTCGGCAACTAGGGGCTCCTATATGCTCGGCGGCACCAATGCCAATGTCGAAAGCGCCCATATCTCGGGGATCTTGCGTTACAAAATCGACGACAATTGGGGCGTCCATGGCGGCCTGCGCGCGACCAAGGCTTCGGGCGATATCCGGCTGATGGGCGCAGCCTATGGCAGCCTCTCGGGCTACCGGGCCAAGATGGCCGATGAAACCTCGACCGGCTGGCTGGCCGGGGTTTCCTGGGAACGTCCCGATATCGCCGCCCGGGTCGCGCTGACCTATTATTCGGATATCGAGCACGATTTCGACACTACCGAGCTGTTGGACTCGACCGTTGTCGCCACCGGTACGACCAAGGTGAAGACGCCGCGGGCGATCTCGCTGGACTTCCAGACCGGCGTTGCCCCCGACACTCTGGTCTTCGGTCAGATCCGCCGGGTCTTCTGGTCGGATTTCACCGTGACCCCGGCCTGGTTCGGCCAATATGCCCCGGACGGGCTGGTCAGCCTAGACAACAGCACCACCTATACGCTCGGCGTCGGTCGCAAGTTCACCGAGCAATGGTCGGGCAGCGCCGCGCTGACCTATGAGCCCGATGGCGACGAGCTGGTCTCGCCGCTGGCACCGACCACCGGGCGGCTCGGCGTGACCCTGGCCGGCATCTACGAGATGGATCACTGGAAGATCACCGGCGGCGTCAATTACACCAAGCTCGGCGATGCCAAGGCCGAAACCGGCACCCCGGATCAGGCCCGCGCCGACATGACCGATAATGACGCGGTCAGCCTGGGACTGCGCATCGGTTATCGCTTCTGAGCCTGTTCTCGGACCGAACCGGAAAGCCCCGCCAGCCGGCGGGGCTTTCCTCTTGCTCCCCGGCTGCCTAGATTGCGCCGGGAAGGAGACACCATGATCTATCGGACGGGACAGGACTGGACGCAAAGCAGCCGCAAGCGCGTGCTGCTTTTGGGCATGTCGGGTCTGGGCAAGACCTATCTGTCCAACATGCTGCGCGCGGCGGGCGACTGGTTCCATTACAGCATCGATTATCGCATCGGCACCCGTTACATGGGCGAGCTGATCGCCGACAATTTCAAGCGCGAGGCCATGAAGGTGCCGCTGCTGCGCGAGCTTTTGCTGTCCGACAGCGTCTATATCGCCAGCAATATCACCTTCGACAACCTGTCGCCGCTTTCGACCTATCTTGGCAAGCCGGGCAGCGTGACCCGGGGCGGGCTGGGTTTTGACGATTACATGCGCCGCCAGAACCAGCACCGCGCGGCCGAAATCGCGGCCCTGCTCGATACGCCCTATTTCATCGGCCGCGCCGACGACATCTACCGCCTGCCGCATTTCGTCTGCGATTCCGGCGGTTCGATCTGCGAGGTGGTGGACCCGGATGACCCGAAGGATCCGGTGCTCGATACGCTGGAGCGCCATCTGCTGATGGTCTGGATCAAGGGTTCGGACGCCCATACCGCCGAGCAGGTGCGCCGGTTCGATCATGCGCCGAAGCCGATGTATTACCAGCCGGAATTTCTGGACAGGGCCTGGATCGCCTACCGGATGGAAAAGGGCCTGCGTGAGGATCAGGTCGATCCCGACGACTTCATCCGTTGGGCCTATGCCCGCGCCCTCGCCCATCGCCAGCCCCGATACGAGGCCATGGCCCGGCGCGGGGTCACCATCACCGCCGAGGAAGTGGCCGAGATCCGCTCCGTCACCGACTTCAACCAGTTAATCGCCCGCGCTCTGGACCGTAAGGAGGTCTGATATGCCGATTACCCTGCCTAATGACTTGCCCGCCTTCGACATCCTCTCGGATGAGGGCGTCATGGTCATGTCCCCGGGCCGGGCGGCAATGCAGGATATCCGGCCGCTGCGCATCGGTCTGCTGAATCTGATGCCGAAGAAGATCCAGACCGAAAACCAGTTCGCCCGGCTGATCGGCGCGACACCCCTTCAGATCGATTTTTATCTGATCCGCATGTCCGATCACGAAAGCCGCAACACCGCGGCCGATCACCTGCAGAGCTTCTATCGCACCTTCCGCGAGGTCGAGGCCACGGGCGAGAAATTCGACGGGCTGATCATCACCGGCGCGCCCATCGAACAGCTGCCCTTCGAGCAGGTCACCTATTGGGAAGAGCTGACCCGGGTCTTCGAGTGGACACAAAGCCATGTCCATTCAACTTTCGGCGTCTGCTGGGGTGCCATGGCGATGGCCTGGCATTTCCACGGCCTGCCCAAGCACGATATCGGGCACAAGGCCTTCGGTTGCTTTCGCCACGAAAATTGCGCCCCGGCCTCGCCTTACCTGCGCGGCTTTTCCGATGACCTGCTGATCCCGGTCAGCCGCTGGACCGAGGTCCGCAGCACCGATATCAACGCCCGCCCGGCGCTGAGGACGCTGCTGGCCTCGGACGAGGTCGGGCCCTGCCTTCTGGAAGATCCAGGCCACCGCGCGCTCTATGTGTTCAATCATTTCGAATACGATTCGACGACGCTGAAAGACGAATACGACCGCGACGTCGCCGCAGGAAAGCCGATCGAGGTGCCGGTGAACTACTACCCGGAAAACAATCCCGACCGCGCACCGTCGAACCGCTGGCGCAGCCACGCGCACCTGCTTTACGGCAACTGGATCAACGAGATCTATCAGACGACGGAATACGACATGTCGAAGATCGGCACATGAACCGGCCAAGGACGAACAGCAGGCCCAGCAGGTGATAGGGCACCCAGATGGTGCCCCATAGAAAGATCTATATTAGGGCGTGTTAACACTACCTTCTGATGCGAATACCTTCTACGCATCTGTTATGAATGAAATAACAGAAGCCCAGCACGCGTTAATCCGGCCCTGCCTGCCAGTTCAGCGCGGGAATGTTCGCATTTCGAACCTTACGGTGATCAATGCGATCCTCTTTGTTGCCGAAAACGGCTGCAAATGGCGGCCTTGCCTGAACGCTTCGGCAAGTGGCACATAGTCCACACCCGGTTGCGCCGTTGGGCCGATGCGGGTGTGCTCGAGCGCCTCTTCGAGGCGCTGCAAGAGCACCATATGATCCGTGTGTCCGTCGATCGCCTCGGACTGGACAGCACCAGCATCAAGGTGCATCCCGACGGTACCGGCGCGCCCAAAAGTGAGCATGTGAATGCCAATGGTTCGAGGGAACATGCGAACGACCGCAAGCGATCGGCAAATCACGCGGCGGCTGGAACACCAAAGTCCACCTGATCGCTGCCAATGATCGCTTTGCCCTGACGTTCAGCCTGTCTGGAGGCAACGCGCATGACGCACCCGAGGGCCGCGCCTTGCTGGAAAGCTGGCCGTCGCCACCCCGTGGCGCAGTCATGCTCATGGATCGGGCCTATGAGGGGAATGAGACCCGCCAGTTGGTCCTTGAGCTGGGCATGGTTCCGGTTGTCCCGCCCAAAGCGAACAGATCGGTCAAATGGGACTATGACCGCACCCTCTACAAACGCCGCAACGAGGTCGAACGCTTGTTTCGAAGGCTGAAGGGATATCGGCGCATTTCCTCAAGATCGAAAAGCTCGATGTCATGTACCGCGCATTCCTGAACTTCGAGCTCATCGTAAATATAATTAAGTGTTAACACGCTTTAGGCCCTGCGGACTCTTGGGATTCCCTTTGGCGCGGAATGCTGATTCTCTGCTCCCGTAGCGGGGAGATTTGCTATGGGAACCATGGAACGTCTGGTCTTGTCTGATCGTCAATGGGATCGGA
>JBKEBH010000018.1:0-5928 GCA_047973065.1 Paracoccus sp. (in: a-proteobacteria)
GGCCGATACGATCACCGTTCAGCAACCGGTCGTGGCGATGATCTTTGGCCAATCCGGCCTGATGGCCGGTGCGTCGATCGCGGGCACGAAATATTCGCGGATCATCCCCTCGACCTTCTAGGCTCCGTTGACAATCAGAATTCCCATCCGGCCTGATTCCTGGTTCAGACCTCCCAAACGGAGGTTTGAATGAATGAGGATCGCTTTGCTTTGACGGATCAGGTTTGGCAGCGGCTTGAGCCGCATCTGCCGGGAAGGGCGAGCGATACCGGCGCAATGACCAAGGATAACCGGTTGTTTCTGGAAGCGGTTTTCTGAGTATCGATCCTACCAAGCGCTTATTGCCTATCGATAGGAAATTGATGGAGGTCCGGGCCAGTCATTTCTGATATGACGGTCTTGGGCAATGGGTCCTTCGTGGCACAGCTTCTCATTCATGCGCGGATTAGCCCCCGATCCGACCTGCTGCTGTTCAAAGGCATCGGCCATCCCCCCGGCGAAGAGCGCAAAGAGACGCGACGATACTACTGTTCATTCTTGGCTCCCATCGTAGCTGGCTGCGCCCCTGACATTTTCATGCTGAACGGGCTGTGACACGACACGGTCGGCGGGGCTTTTAGAGCGCAAATTGATACCATGGAAAAGAATATTGGACACGCTTTCAATAGTCTGTGTGCCGCACGTTACTGGCATAGCCGCATGCGGAGACAAGGCGTTAAATGCCGCATTCCCAGGCACATTTCTGTGCCGCACCATTTGCTTCGGAAGAGCGAAAGGCTTGATGTGCTTGTTTTTCTGCATCGCCAAGAATAGCCGTTCAACTTCTTTGCCGGTTTCGGCTGCCCAACAGCAGAGATCATCAGGGGTACTTTGCAGGTAGGCACGGTGGCTTTCCGGCATGTGCAGAGGATCGGTGATGTTCTTCCCCCGCCCGCTGCACAGCAATGGGGCCACGCTCTCATCAGAATAGACGCGAACGGTAGAGCGGGAGGCGGCCATGTTGACCCACTGACCGATATAGCCGTGGGGAACCAAATAATAATCGTCCTACCAACGCAGGTGGTAATCTTTCGGATACCAGAAGACCGTCACACCGCGTGACGAACTCATACCGGTCTGCCGGTCATGGCCGTAGCGCCGGCGCCGCGATTTCCTCACAGAGGGCGGATGTCTTGAACCTGCTATTCGCCACAGGCGCAAACATACGCACCGCGCGATTTCATCCACTGTGTCGGTGACCACCAACATGTGCTGTTCGATGGGCGTCCAGACAAGGTAGGGCCTGATTGCATGAGGTCCACATCTGGCTGATCCTGAGCCGGATAACGGATCCTGTTGGCGGACAGTTTGACGCAGGTGGAATACGCGTTAAGCTATAGTTGGTTAATCTAGAAAAGCACTATGTTCCGAGCCATTCTTTTCGTCTTTGCCGTTCTGGCATTATCAGGCCCTTCCGCAGCGAATCCGAGCCTTCAGACCGAGGCGACGGATTCCGACCCGACAGTCAGCGTGACGGCCTCGGACCTCGACCCGGCATTGACCTATTGGATGACGCTGGTTTCCCCCAACACACCGGAAGGCGGCTATGATGCGTTTCAATATATCTCTGGCGAAACCGCTACGGTGCTGACGTTTCAGGGCAAGCCCGGGGCGACGGAACTGCGCCTGCATCTGAAAGCCGATGGAGAGCCGCTGCTCGCCCGTACATCCCTCGCCCTCAACGGAGCGGATGAGCCGGCGGCCGGGTCCGGGCGCGATATTGCCCTAGCGCAAAGATACGGTTTGGCCGGTGAATGGCAGGGTGGCTATGTCTGCCCCGACGGTACTGCCGAGATAACCGCCCGCTTCTGGCCGGGGCATCCGCGTCAGTTTGTCGGCACAATGGATGTGACGCTGACCGATGGCGCCAATGCGGGCGGCACGGGGCGCTGGCCATTGATCATCTCTTATACCGAAGGTGCTCGCACTGTTGCGATAACGCCAGATAGCCCCGAATCCGAGCCTTTCGCGCGTTATAGCATGGCGCGGGTCTCAGGCGCGACGCTGTCCGAGGACGGATTGCGGATTGAAAGCGGCGTATTGCAACGCCACGGCTGCACCGACTTTCGCCTTACACGCGCGCCACTGCCCGAACCGGAAACGGCGTTTGCCGAGACGCGGAAGCTGGCCGATTTCGGCTTTGCTGGCACATGGCGGGGAAAGTATCAGTGCGGAGCGCAGATCGCACTTGACCTGAGCTTTGGCCCACATCCGACGGCCGGGTTTGCCCTTGCGAACTGGCGCTACCGCGAGTCGGGTCCGACGCCTCGGTTCGATGGCGAGATCGAGTTTCAGACCGTGGCAAAAGGCCCGGGTGAGGTGCGGCTTTATCCCCTCGGCTGGGTCAAGCAGCCGAATCGGCATGTAGCCCTGCCGATCACGCTCCGCATCGCGCCGGATGGGCGCAAGCTGGCGGGCGAGATCGAAGGCTGCGGACCAATCTCGTTGGAACAGATCGACGCAGGTCCCGCCGCCACCGGGCTGGTCGATACCGGGGCGCTGGCCGGGCTCGCTGGTATGTGGACGGGCATCGGCCAGTGCCATGGCAAGGACCAGATCATGCAGCTTGATCTGGGCGATCTGTCGACGGGCGACGGTGCGGCCGAGTTTCGCTATGCAGAGGTTACCGGGATCATTCCCGGCGCATGGCAGAAATTGCAGGTCACAGCTGCGGCAGACGGGGGACTTACAGCGCGCCTGCTGGAAAACCTGGTGCGCCGTCAGGGTCAGGTTTTTGCCGTTCCCGCGCAACTGACCCGGATGGATGAGGATTTGCAGGTCGGCTTCACGGGCGATCTCTGCCCGCCCGTCACGTTGAGCCGGCCAAACCTGCCGCCGGTGCTGACACTCACGCAGGGCAATGCCACGCAAGGTGTGGCCTTTGTGTCCGATGATAGCACCAAAATTGCTGCCGCACCGCCCGAGGCACTCTGCACGGTGATGACGCAATGGGCCGCGCAACTGGACCCGGCAGAGTCGCGCATGCCCCATGCAAGCGATTTCGCCAACTGGCCGGCGCTTTTCACAGACACCAGGTTCACGCCCTTCATGGGGCTTCCCTATGACCGGCTGCGGACCTCACCTCAGGTCGGTCAGGCGTTGCTGGCCGCATTGCGCGATCAATGCCGGGACCTGAGACAACAGAACCCATTTTTCACCGAGGTCATCGACGCTGCATTTGGCCTTGATAAGAACAGCGCCCTCTTTGGCAGTAATGCGCAGAGGTTCAGCGCCGCTGTCACATTGGCCCAGAGGGATCGGGCGGCGCTGGATCCACTGCTGGAGCAGATTGCGGCCCTGCCTGTGGATACCGATATGGCCGGTGCATTGGAGACCCTGAAAACGCAAAGTGCGGCGCTTTCGGGCCTGATCGCCAGCGACCGTACTCTTGTCGAGGATCGCATCGCCGCCCGGCTGGAGGAGGCACAGCAGTCGACAGATGAAGCCTGGCTGACCGCCCTAGCCGATGGTACGGAACCCGCCACCCCGGAGGCACTGTTACGGGCGGAGCAGACCCTTGGGACATGGTCCGTGAGAGCACAAGACGAATGGCATAATCGGCTGTCGCCGCGTGCCGCCGAAGTGGCAAAGGCCATCGACGATGCTGGCGCCACAGAGGCAACCGCATTGCGCGCCTATCCCACCATTGCCGCCCGTCTCGATACGCTAGCTGCAGAAACCGCACGCAAGAAGCAGGAAACCATGACCACCCTTCAGGTGCAGCTTGAGGCGGTCACGGAAATTGCCGCCCTGCCTGCGGTTTTTCGGGACATTTCCGAATTTGACCCTGCGGATGCACAAACCCTGTGGCCGGCCTATGATCGCAAGGCGCAGGATCTGTTGGCTGAAGCAGTCGCGGCCCTGCCGGCAGAGGAAGTCGCGCAGCCATCCTCCCCCGCGCTATCCGGCGGGGCGCTAGCCGGGCTGCGCAACAATGCTCTGCTGACGGCCTTCCTGACCGGTGACCGGATGGTGCCTTACCGAGCCGATCGCGACGCAACGATGATCTATCTTCAGCAACTGACAGAAACGTTCATCTATCATTGCCCTTCCGCATCGCCCGTCGACCTGCCGCGGCTGATCGCCGGCCATTTCATCAATCTCGATGCCATGACCGGCAGCCGGAACCAGATGGCGGCGCAGGGAATGCAGTATATCCTGCAAGGCCTGCAAACCCTCGCCGATCCGGGGACGGCGATGGCCCAGGCGATGCAGCGCGATGAAATCATGCTGATGGCCGAGGGCGATGCGCAGATCCTGCTGAACGGTCTGTCCTGCACCGGCCCGGAACTCCGCACGATGTTCGAAAACATCCGCCAATATGTTCGCGATCCCGCCGAGGAAATCCCGGAGGCCGCCAGGGCCATGGCGGACATATGCCTTGTGGCACTGGATGACGGCATGGTGATGAACGAAACCCGTGCCTATTGCCGGTGCGCCGGCCCGGTTCTGGAGCAAGCGACAAGCGATCTGCAACGCTACATCCGGGCCAACCCACCGGTACGCTATCGCCAGATCGGCTTTCTGAACCGAAGCCTGAACCGCGACCTTCAGGCTTGTCGCGTGCGACCATGATCAGGTCGAATTCAGGCTTGGCCCCCGTACATGGGAAAGTCGGGCACCAACACGATAGATGCGTCCATCGGCTCTCTCCGGCTCCCTTACTTTCCAGAGAAAAGGTCGCAGGATTAAATACACCCGGGGCCTTGTACGGTAGGCGTAGTCAATAAACCTCGGTCAGGTTCGGCACATAATAGCCGTTCTGCATATGAGGCACGACGTCCATATCGTTGTGGATATTCTCGATATAGCCAAAGCTTGCCTTGTTTCCGATGGCGCGCAGGACATGCGGGGTGGGACCGTAGTCATATGTGCCCATATATCGCGAGCTGTCATCCAGCTTTCCGCTCTCGTATCGGCATTGCCATCCCATCTCGCCGGACATTGTCCATATTACGCGATAGGTCTGGTTATCCGTGTCGCGCAGCAAGGGGTCTCCATGGAAATCCAGGACGCTGGCGGTGAACCAGCTGTCAGGCGCCCACTGATTCCCCTCTGAATCCATGTAATAGGCCAGTTCGCTGGTCGGTCCGTACCCGCGCGGCGCGAGCTTCTCAACATAGACGGGCTGCGGCGGCGTTCGGGGGCACCGGTTACAGGCGTTGCGTTCGATATGTTCGCGCGAATACGGGGCGATGTTGTCACCGGGCCGGACCTCCGCACAGACGCGGTCGCGCCGGCATTCGCCAGTCGGGCAGTTATAGCCCTCGCCCAGTGTGCGCCGCGATTTTTCACGATCATATTCGAAGCGCTCTTCGACCGAAAGCTGGTCGCGCAGCAGGCCGCGACTGTCGAGATCCTCAGCCAGTTCGGCCTTCATCCGGTCAAGCTGCTGCCGGGCCAGTGGATCGCCCCCTCTCGACTGCCCGACAAGCCGGTAGATATCCTCGTATCTGTTGTCGAAAAGCGGGCCATAGTGAAATGCCATCCGCGTGGCGAGATCGTCACTGATATTGAAGCTCATTCCGGCCGCCGATCAGAAGTCATATTGCGTGAAGGCCTGGATCTTTCCAAGAAATTCAAGCCGCTGAGGAATCTCATAGCGAACCGCCAGCGGCGCCATCAGCATGCCGGCACGCTGCTTCCGCGAAACGCCCGGATCGGCGATGACCTTCTGGAGCCGGTCAGGCGACAGCAGTTCGGGCGCCACGAGCTGCATGACAACCAGCCCAGTCATCGCGCCAAGGCGCATATCCCCGATCTCGGCGCCGACCGATGCGGCGTCATCAATCAGCGCGTTCAGCTGCGCATCGCTTCTGCCGCGCGTTTCCGGTTCCCAGATGGTTCTCAGATAGCGCAGCATCCTGCCGCGATATTCGTCATCGACGA
>JBKEBH010000030.1:0-1798 GCA_047973065.1 Paracoccus sp. (in: a-proteobacteria)
CGATCCGCACCGCCTCACGCTTGAATTCTGCTGTCGGTTTGTTCGTCATTGTCCGTCTCCTTGATCGCTCTCATGCTCTCAAGAAACCGGCACTTTTCCGAGACAAGTCCAGCCCGCCTGAGCCGGGGTGATCCGGCCAGATACCAATGCCATCGGCTGGCCCTCAAGCACATGCTGCCCGGGGCCGTGGGTCACATAGGCGAAGGAGGAACCCGTTAGGGAATCCGCGATGCTTTCGACATCCACGATCTGGATATAACCCGAGCGATGGGCGGTAACTGCCGTGCCCGTCTCGGGCAGGACCGTGTCTTCGGTCAGCGGAACGGCCCGCAGAGCCGGATATTGCGCATGCATGCGCAAGCTGCTTTCGGCATTCCTGACCGCGATCTCAAGGCTGTTCTCAAGACTGCCAAAATCGCTCAGATGGCTGATCCAGCGCAGCAGGGCGATCACCACCAACAGAACCACAAGGATGGTCACCGCCATGATGATGACCGCCATCTTGTCGGGATCCGGCCCGGCATTCAGCAAAATCAGGGCGGTGAGCGAATAGATGAAGGCGCCGATAAAGACCGAAAGCACCACTTGGGTGGTCTGATCCTGCAGGATCAACCGGTGAATGCGCGGCGTGGTCCGATCGGTCGCGGCATTGCGGGCGGAAACCATCACATTGAGCGAAAAGGTCGAGACCGCGAGCATGGAGCTGGCAAGGATCGACAGGATCGGCGTGACATCGCCGGGTTTGACCAGATCGGCCAGTTTCGCCGGCAGCATCGGGCCGATGAGAACCCCGGCAAAGGCGGTCAAGCCTGCCAGGACCGCATAAAGCGAGACCCGGAAGCCGATCTTCTGGGTCAGGCGGCGAAAATGGAGAAGCAGTTTGCGCAGCTGGAGAGACATGATCTTGATACCTGTGTCGGCATGGACGCCAGATAGGCTCAGTGCCGGGTAGGGCCCAGAGTTCTACGGCCTGGCCTGATAGGCAAGGCTGCGATTGCTTTCAAGGGATTTTGCCCGGTCTGCCGCAGATGCCATAGGGGGCAGGCCAGCAAGGGCCCTGCTCGGGTCTTGAAGGCAGGTATCTTTGCCTTGCCGGGGATTGCGGCGCTAAGTTCCGGGTCCGCGGGCCTTCTGTCTGGCCTCGAAATCTTCCCAGATATCGGTGCGCCCCTTCTGACGGGCATCGGCCAGCCAGAGTTTCTTGCGGGCATCAGAAGGTTCCAGCGCGCGGTATATTCCCCCCGAGAATTTTGGCCAGTCGATAGCCATGCCCTGCCTGACCATCTCGGCCGAAAGATCGCGGCCATCCGGCAGATAGCACCGGGCAACGGCTCGGCCGTGAACGTCCTGTGCGGAAATCTCTGCGCGTATCATTTGCCCCTTGCAGATAGTGGCCAAAGCCCATTTGGCCTTCTGCCCGTAAGGGTGGTCGAGCTCGGGGGCGTCAATGCCGAACAGGCGGATCTGAGTTTTCCGAATGACCAGAGTGTCGCCATCAATGATATATGCGGCTCCATGCAGGATGCGGGGGGAGGAGGTTCTGTTGCCGGGCTTGCTGGCGGTCTGAGGCCCGGTTCGGGAGGAGGAAGGCAGGCCCCGTTCTGCGGATGGCCCGTGATCGGTGTCCTGGCCAGCAAGCAATGCCCGGATCAGAATGCCCAGAAACGCGATGATCAGTAGTCGGCTTTGAACAACGCCTTCAGGCCGGCTGAGCACCTTGATTTCGGGTTTTCGACAAGGTCAGGTGCGCGATCAGCCAACCGAGGACTGCAGCCAAGGCAGCCAAGATCGCCCTGAG
>JBKEBH010000036.1:0-8208 GCA_047973065.1 Paracoccus sp. (in: a-proteobacteria)
GTGAAGCCAAGGGCCAGCGTGACTTCTGAAAGCGGCAATCTGGTCTGTGTCACCAGCGAGAGTGCCCTTTCCCGGCGCCAGTCATCGACAAGATTCCGGAACGATGTTCCCTCCTCCTTCAGGCGTCGCTGCATGCTGCGCGGTTCGATCCGCATACGCAGGCACAGGCTTTCTAACGTGCAGATGCCGAATTCCATCTGCCGTGCGATTTCCTGGCGTGCAGCCCCGGCGATGCTTTCGGTTGCCTCCATCCGGGTTGCCGCGAAATACCGTTCGACAATGGCGCGGTAGGCCTCGTCGCTGCGTGCGATCAGGCGGTCCAAAGGCGCGGACTCGAAATACAGGGCATTCTGTTCGGCATGGAAGCGTACCGGGCAGCGGAACCATCGTTCCGCGCCGGCACGAAGATCGCTTGTATCCTGGCGAAGACTGACTTCGATCAGATCCAGCGGCCCGTTGCTGACTGCCTCAATGACATTGCGGGCCAGACCAAGCGACAAAAGGATGAAATGCGGTGTGCCGGGCGGTTGGACGAGCGTGTCGACTATCAGTGTTGCTACCCTGTCTTCTTCACTCAGCTGCGCAACGACGGCATTGCTGTTGATATCGAGATTATCCGCAATCGCCGTCAGCGCGCCGCGCAGATCACGCGCCATTCGGGTCACGAGCCCAAGCGGCCCTAGGATTTCAAGGTGCTGATAGCTTGCCAGCCGCAGCGCAAGATCGGGCATCGCCCAAGCCTGTGCGCAATGATTAAGAAGCGCGCATAGCGCTGCGAAGTCGATGCGATCGTCGGGGCGGCGCAACAGGCTTTGGCTCAGCCCGACGGCACGCATCGCAGAGCCGATATCGGCCCCCTGTGCTTTTGCAAGGTCTTGCAGATCCATGAGGGAACTGGCCCGGTGATAGTAACGCTCCACTCCCCTCTCCGGAAATCAAGGTTGAGAGCGACAGGTTATGCGCCAACCCGCAGCAAGTCATCCGCAATATCTTGTCGCGGGTCGATCTGCTGCGGGCAGGTGCCAGGCCGGGCAGGGCACTGCGATCAGGGATTGCGCGGAAACTGCGGCGCGCTATCATCGGGGATCGTGATCCAGGACAGCTTCTGCTCGCACCAGATATGAGCGACGGACGGGAAGGCGTCGGCATTGTCCAGTGTGCCGCCCTTGATCATTTCGACAGCTTCATGGGCAGGCCCTTCCGAGCGGAAATGCGTGCCGCAATTTGCGCAGAAATGGCGGTTGAAAGGTTGGCGGCTGGCCCCGTTGCGATCGATATAGGTGGCGATCGTCGTGCCGGTGACCGTCACAGTGCCTGCAGGCATGATAAGATTATAGCTATGGGTCGAGCCTGTGTTTTTTCGGCAGTCCTCGCAATAGCAGTTTGCCACCATCAGCGGATCGGCCTCGCTGGTATAGCGGATGCTGCCGCACAGGCAGCCGCCTTCGATCTTTGGCATGATATGTCCTTTCTGATCTGGCCGGGCGATACCGACCCTTCCTTTCACCCCCGCATGCCGGACCGGCACGCAGGGGCCCTCCTTCACGCCCTATTCCGGCAGCGCAAAGGCGATGATGTAGTCGGCCCAGTCATTCGGGTTGTAGCGCGCACCACCGGCGGTCAGGGCGATATATTGCCGTCCGTCCTTGCCGACATAGGTCATCGGCGTCGATTGCGAACCTGACGGCAGGCGGCCCTTCCACAGGATCTCGCCGGTTTCCGTGTCATAGGCACGCAGGTAGTAGTCCTGCGTTCCAGAGTGGAATGCCAGCCCGGTGCCGGTTGTAAAAGCCCCACCCAGTGCAGGCATCCCGACATAGAAGGGCAACGGGTTCTGCATCCCTAGTTCAGAAAGCGTCGCATCCCGGCCGGTGCCGGCAGGCTGCTGCCAGACCAGTTCGCCGCTGGCGACATCCACGGCTGAGATCGTGCCCCATGGCGGCTCAAGGCAGGGGATGCCCATCGGCGACATGAAATTGACGATGTGATGGGCATAGGGCAGGCCGAATTGTGCCGATAGGGCGCCATGGGCATCGCCGGCAAAGCCCGGATGTTCTTCGCGAAACTCCTGGCGCGGGATCAGTCTGGTCACCACCGGCATGCGCATGTCGGCGACAACCATGATGTTGCGGTCTTCGTCAAAGCTGATACTGCCCCAGTTCATGCCGCCATTGTTGCCTGGGTAAATGATGGTGTCCCGTGTCGTCTGGGGTGTGAAATCGCCCTGATAATCGGCCGACCTGAAGGCGATCCGGCACAGCATTTGGTCGATGGGGGTGGCACCCCACATCCGCGCCTCGGTGAGGGGGGCGCCACCGATTGCGGCCATGGCGGTCGAATAGGGCTGGGTCGATGCGTAATACTCCTCCTCGATCGACCCATCACCTTGCGGTACGGGCATTTCTTCCACCCGCTTGACCGGCTCGCCAGTCCGCCGGTCCAGAACAAAGATCTGGCCGCGCTTGGTCGTCTGGATCAACGCTGGAACCGTGCCGCCATTGCCGTCCGGCAGATCGGCCAGGGCCGGTTGTGAGGGCAGGTCATAGTCCCAAAGGTCGTGGTTCATGGTACGGAACTTCCAGACCTCGCGCCCGGTATCCAGATCCAACGCCACAACTGCCGCATTATAGGCGTCGTCGAAATCACGCCGCAGGCCGCCGTAAAAATCAGGCGTCGCGTTGCCGAGTGGCAGGTAGACCATACCAAGCGCCTCATCGATGGCAAAGCCGCTCCAGGCATTGGGCGTGCCCTTGGTATAGGTTTCACCCGCGGGCGGCAGGTTTGTGATCGACGGGTTGCCCAGATCCCAGGCCCAGACCTGCGCGCCGGTCAGCGCATCGAAGGCGCGGATGGTGCCAGAGGGCTCGCCCGTGCTGACGTTGTCGGCGACCCAGCCGCCCAGCATGATCTTGCCGCCGCCGATAAACGGGCCGGTGGTCTGCGCCAGAAAGCCGGGAACGGTCGGCACGGTAGTGTTCGGATCGGGCGGATCGGCAGGAGCCATCTGGCCCATATTGGCCGACAGATCGACCACCCCATCGGTGCCGAAGGTTTCACAGGGATTGCCGTCGCTTGCCTTCAGCGAGATCAGGCGCATATCGGTCGTGGTCATCACCACGCGCGGGCCGCATTCATCGCCGGGGCCGGGATCGAAATACGCCACGGTGCGGCAACGCTTCCAGAAGGGTGAGGCACCCTTGGGGTCGAACTGCCACTTGATTTCGCCCGTGGCGCCATCCAGTGCCGTCACCTGCGAGCCCGAGGCGCATTGATACAGCGTGCCGTCGATGGCCAGAGGCGTGTTCTGATCCTGAAGATGCTGCGACTGGTCGGCGACAAAGCCGGTGCGCGCAACCCATGCGACCTCAAGCTGCGCGACATTTTCGGGCGTGATCTGGTCAGCGGTCGCATAGCGCAGACCTTCATTGGTGCGCCCCCAGGCAAGCCAGTCCCCCCCGGCGGCCTGCGTGGCGGCCGAGACCTTGCCCGGCGTGATGGACACATCGTTGCGGATCACCCCATGCGGCTGGAACATCAGCGCCATGAAAACTGCGAAGCCGGCTGCCATCGCGACGCCGCCGAGAATAAAGGGCCGCGCCAGAGCGGGCCTGCCACGCGTCGGGCTGACCAGCGGCAGCAATAATAGCGCGCAGGCGGCCAGAAAGATCGGCGCGACCAGTCGGGGAACCAGCGGCCAGAAGCTCAGGCCGACCTCCCACAAGGCCCAGACCACGGTGCCCAGAAAGACCGCCAGATACAGATAAAGGCCGGCGGCCTCACCGCGAAAGACGCGCAAGGCGGCAAACAGGATCAGCAACCCCGCAATCGCGTAATACCAGGACCCGCCCAAGGTGATCAGATACAGACCGCCCCCCGCAAGGATCAGGCCGATCAATCCCAGTAATAATCCGAACAGCCGCAGGACAGGATGTACCCTGCCTCTCGTTTCCATCTCGCGCATCGCGATACTCCCTTGCTGATATCTGTTGCGTCATCAGATGTTGCCGGCCCGGCAGTACCGTCTAGCGCCGCCGGACAAGGAATCCTGCCACACGCTCGGCCAATGCGCCCCAGGGCGGGCCGAGCTTCTCGAAGACGTTGACAAAGCCGATCCTGTGCACCGAACGGGCATGACTGAAGCGGCGGAAACCGTCGCGGCCGTGATAGCCGCCCATGCCGCTGGCGCCGACTCCGCCGAAGGCCATGCCTTCCTGTGCCGCGTGCAGCATGGTGCCGTTCAGCGTCACGCCCCCCGAGATCGACCTGTCCAGAATACCTTCCAGCCGCTGACGGTCCCTACTGAATGCATAGAGCGCCAACGGACGCTCGCGGGTATTGATATGGCGCGCCACGTCTTCTAGCGTATCATAGCCTAAGACCGGCAGGATCGGACCAAAAATTTCCTCGTTCAACAGCAGGCTGTCGGCCGGCGCGTCGATGACGACCGTGGGCGGGATCTTGCGGAATTCCTCGGTGCCGTCGTCGTCAAGGCTCAGGATCGTGGCGCCGCCGGCGCGGGCCTCCTCTATGGCGCCGATCAGCCGGGCGCGGTGGCGCGGCGAGATGATCGAGCTGTAGTCGGGGTTCTTCGCGAGGCTGGGATATTTCCTGCGTGCCTCGGCGATCACCGCCTCGGCGAAATCCTGCACCCTGTCACGGGGCACCAGCGCGTAATCGGGTGAAATGCAGGTCTGCCCGGCATTCAGATATTTGCCAAAGGCGATGCTGCGCGCCGCATCCTTCAGCGGATAATCGTCACAAAGGATCACCGGCGACTTGCCACCCAGTTCCAGCGTGACCGGGGTCAGGTTCGGGGCTGCCGCTTCGGCCACCTTGCGCCCGACCGCCGTCGAGCCGGTAAAGATCAGATGATCGAAGGGCAGACGCGAGAACGCCGCCGCCACCCCGGCATTGCCGGTAATGACCGTCACTTCGGTTTCGTCGAAACTTTCGGCGATCTTTTCGGCCAGCAGCGCCGAGGTCCGCGGCGTCAGTTCAGACGGTTTGATCATCGCCCGGTTGCCTGCCGCCAGCGCATCGACCAGCGGTCCCAGCGCCAGAAACAGCGGGTAGTTCCAGGGCGAGATGATACCGATGACCCCCAGCGGCTCGTAGCGGACCCAGGATTTCGCCGGCTGGAAGGCAAGATCCACATACCGGCGGTCGTCGCGCATCCAGCGGCGCAGGTTCCGCCGCGCATTGCGCACCGAATTCAGCGTCAGGACGATATCCAGCAGCCGGCTTTCATGCGGCGAACGGTGGCAGAAGTCATCCGAAATTGCCGCGACAAAGGCGCCTTCGTTATCAACCAGCATCTGCCGCAGCCGGTCCAGCCGGTCGCGGCGCTCGGCCAGTGTCGGGGCCACACCTGCACGCGTCAACGCTTGCATCCGGTCAAAGCGCGGCCTCAGGTCGGCAGCGGCATCAGATTCAGGGGCTTCGACTTCACGCATGTTGTTCATTCTAAGGCCCTCTTGATGTCAGGCGGGAAATATTCCCAAAAAAAGGCAGCCGCACCGCATGATGCGGCTGCTCCGTTCAGTCGGCGGCCGAAATCACATCAGCTGGTCGCGGATGACGCTTTCGATGCCCTCTTCGTCCAGCTTGTAGTGCCGGTAGAGATGCGTCGGCGGCCCGATCAGCGAATACTCGTCCTTGATGCCATGGCGCACCAGACGCGCCGGGCTGCCGTTCTCGGCCAGAACCTCGGCCACCGCCGCACCCAGACCGCCAAGGATATTGTGCTCTTCGACGGTCAGAATGACCTTCGAACGCGATGCGGCCTCAAGCACGGCCTCGACATCCAGCGGCTTGATCGTATGCATGTCGATGACGCCGACCGAATGCCCTTCGGCATTCAGCTTTTTCGCCGCCTCGATAGACGGATACAGCGGCATCCCGCAGGCGATGACAGTCACGTCGGTGCCACGCATATGTTCGATGGCCTTGCCGATCTCGAAAGCGGCGCCTTCGGCATAAACCTCGGGATCGCGCCCGCGGCCGGTGCGGTAATAGATCGGGCCATCGTAATCCTTCGATGCCATCATCGCCGCATATTGCTGGTTGCCATCGGCGGGCGAGATGATCGTCATGTTCGCGATCGAGCGCAGAACGCCGATATCCTCGGTGGCGTGGTGGGACGAGCCGTAGAAGCCGAAGGACAGCCCGGTATGGTGGCCGATGATGCGGACCGGCTGCTGGGAATAGGCGACATCCATGCGGATCTGTTCGTTGCACAGAAGCGCCAGAAAGGACGACATGCCTGACACCCATGGCACCATGCCCGTGGTTGCAAGACCCGCTGCCATGGAAATGGTGTTCTGTTCGGCCAGGCCGGTATTAATGACCCGATCAGGATGTTTTTCGGCGAATTTCGAGAGGCCGCCGGAATTCACCAGATCGGGCGACAGCAGCACGATTTTTTCGCCCTGTGCGGTCAGGTCGATCAGCGCGTCCGAAGGGCGCAGCAGGTCCGGAAAGACCTCGCCCATCATCAGGTAGTGCCACGAGCCAGGCGAGAGTTTTTCAAGTTTGGTCATCTCAGATCTCCTTGCTCATGATTTCCTGCGCGGCGATTTCGGAATCCTCGGGTGTCAGATAGCCCAGATGCCAGCCGGTCTGGTTTTCCATCAGCTCGATCCCCTTGCCCTTGACGGTGCGGGCGATGACGCAGGCCGGACCGGGGCGGGTCTTGTCGGCCTTCAGGCGGCGCAGAACCGTGGTCAGCTCGTCCAGATTGTGGCCGTCGACCTCGTGGGTTTCCCAGCCGAAGGCCCGCCATTTCGCAGCCAGATCGCCGGTATCGACGACGGTCTTGACCGCACCGTCAAGCTGATAACCATTCTGGTCGATAATGGCGATCAGGTTGTTGACCCCCTTGGACGCCGCGGCAGTCGCGGCCTCCCAGACCTGCCCTTCCTGCATTTCGCCGTCGCCCATCATGGTAAAAACGGTGAAATCGCGGCCCTGCATCCGGCCGCCCATCGCGATGCCGAGACCGTTCGACAGTGCATGACCGATCGAACCCGAGGAAAAGTCGATCCCCGGCACCTTGGTCATGTCCGGGTGGTCCCCCAACGGATTGCCGAGGCTGCAATAGCCGTCCAGCACCTCTTTGGGCAGAAAGCCCTTGTCGGTCAGGATCGGGAAATGGCCGATGGCCGCATGGCCCTTGCCATAGGTAAAGCGGTCGCGGTCGGGCCAGGTGGGATCGCCTTCTTTCAGGGACATCACCCCGTAATACAGAGAGGCAAATATCTCGGCACAGGAAAAGACCGAGCTGAAATGCCCGATCTTAGGCAGCAGGATCAGCCGAATGGTCTCCAACCGGACCATCTGCGCCTTCTCGCGCATCAGCGCGATCTCTTCCGCCGTCGGACGCAGATCGTTGCGAACAGGCTTGTCTTCCAAAGCGTGAGCCATGTTTCCTCCTGAAAGGTGCGTTTCCGTGTCGCGGGCGGGAACAGCGCCGGGCGACATCTCCCATGTCGTAGAAGAAGGAGATACAGGTAGGGCTTTGGCAAAACTTGATCCTGGACGACAAGAATTTGATCGTAGAGGTCTGATGGTGTGCCCGCCCACGCCGACACCTTTGTGCCAGGGTGGGCCTGCAATCACGATGAACAGTTCTCCTTCTTCTGGCCTGATCCGGGCAGGGTTGCTTACGGCAGCACTCCGTGGTCGAAATTTTATCGGAGCCGGTCTCACAGATCTCGCAGCAGCCGGTTGACCTGCATCTTTTTTGTCCAGCGTCAGCGGCGGCACTCCGTTGGCGAGCAGGGGCAAAGCGCGTGCCCGATGGGCCAGCCCATCAGCCGTTCGACGAAGAATGCGTTCAGCCGCTGCCGTGCCCCCAGGACCTGCCACGCTAGGGCGCGCCCATCCGCGCGGGTGATACTGGTCTCTCTCTTCAGGATGTTCGCCGAAACTCGGAAGGCGTAATCCCATGCATTTCCTTGAAGGCACGGCGAAAATTCGCGACGTTGCTGTAGCCTACGGATGTTGCGATCGCCTCGACCCGCATCTGCGTTTCCCTGAGATAGCGACACGCGATATCGTCTTGCACAGCAAGCTTCATCTTGCGGAACGAACGATTTGCCGCCGACAGACGCCGACGCAGGCTTCGTTCTCCCATGCCAAGACGACGAGCAACAAACGATGCCGTCAGTGGCTTGTTCACATTGGCAATGATCACCGCCTGAACGTCGG
>JBKEBH010000353.1:0-2936 GCA_047973065.1 Paracoccus sp. (in: a-proteobacteria)
AGGGGAGTTGTCAGCAATATGAAGCTCAACAACCGTTTCATTAAGCAGCGAGTAGTCAACCGTATCAACAATTACATGGATATCTACATTGTCCTGTTTGAGCTTTACAAACATGTAGTGATCTAAATTGCTATTTAGCTCTGTGAAATCCAACTTTTGGTCGATATCAACATCATCAAGCGTGATATCTTGAACATCATGAATTTTTGATAAATTAATCATCTGATCAGTTTTAACCTGTGCGAATGCCAGCATTGCAACCATTGCTAATGCACCTACAGCAAACTTGATTTGTGCTCTTAACTTCGTCATAATCGGCTCCACTAGCTATAGTTTAGAAAAAGCCCTTGCCGTCCAAAGTTCGGGCTTTTTTTAATTCGGAAAATAAAAAAAGTTATGCGTGGAATGTACCGATCATCACTTGATGATCTGGCAACAATTCAATAACTTTGTTTTTAAACTCTTGAATAATTTCATTAACCAATAATTCTTCTTTGACGATTTGTAGTGTAAAGATAGGTGCTGATTCACCAGAATTTACAACCAAGCGCAACTTGATAAATTTTTCATCAAGCCCAATGTATGTAGGATCATCAATTTCAAAATAAGCAGGCAACTTTCCGATTGTTGATTGAGCTTCTACACGTTCAAGTACAGAACGAGATTGGCTCATATTATTGACCTGTGTATCTACTTTTATATTTGAATCAATTGTCATGTTGCGGACAGTGTTAATTGCTTCATTAATGGCAATCAATTCGCCAGATTCGGTTGTTGCACGAAACACCGTTGCCCAGTCTTCGAGCAATGTAGCAAAGGCTTTTTGGTTTAGCTTTTGACCTTTTAGATCATTAAGTTTTTTCCACGTTACAGTCTGTTCAAGCTCTAGTGTTGCAGTGTGGTCACAATGACCTTGTTCAAATCCAGTTACATCGTAATTTAAGATCGCAACAGCTTTAACATTATCTTTGGATACAAATACAGGTATATTTGTGGTTTCTTTACTATCGATGTAGTCTTTAAAATCAGTAAAAACAGGCGTAATAAATGTGCCACGAATGCGATTGCGACCATCTTGATATTTTTCTGTATCACGAATTTCGAAATTCTTATGAACAGCTAGTAGGTCGCCACGTAATACCTCGCTTACAGGGCGACAATGTTCTACAACCGATTCAACCGTATTTTTTTCTTCTAATGACATGAGATTTTACCTTTTAAATGTTGGTTAATGTGGAGAAAAAGGGGTTAGGCTTTTTCTTCTTGTTTGAAAAGTTGACCTGTGTGATTAGCAAATAGCGTCACATCACCACCCATATTTAAGTGCATAGGTGTTTTAGATGTAGTGTCTTCCGATCGCTTGCCTTTTGCTGTTGGTTCAACAAATGCAAGGGTGTGAGATACCTCTACTTGAGATGAATCGCCTATTTTTGAAATATCTAGTTTGATTGTGACGCTACCTTTTTTATCTGTAGCAACCACGCCTTGGGCAACTGCACTAATTGCAGCGCCCAATTGTGCTGCAAATGCACCTCCGCCAAGATCGGAGATGAATTGTTTTGAGTTTGTTGGTGTACTCATATACTCACCATATAGATTTGTTAGTTGGTGATCATAAATTAGTATTTACTAAATTAAATGTCAATAGTATTTACTAAAAATATTTACTAAATTAAAAAAAATTATGTTTTAATAGATAAAAGAAAACCCTGCATCAAGCAGGGCATTATGGTTGTATGACTTTAACTTTTATAATTATTTAAAAGAGCATAAGTGTATGTTACTAGAAAACTTACCAACAATAGTGTGGCAAGCAATACTATTGCAATTAATCACCTTGGTATCATCAGGGTTATCTGAATTAATACTTTATCCAATTTCAAAGGATAAAAATTTTTTACAATCGACTAAACAACTAGTGAAGCCAATATTAATCTTAATATACAAGGAGCTAATGTTTTTAGCATTGGTATATATTTTTTTCTTATGATTGTATTTTAACTCTTTTTAAATCGACGTTTGGCTCTGTAGGTGTAACGAATAGAGTCAATCACTTGACCAATGAAATGACATTCTTCATCAATTGGTAAAATGTTTGGCTTAAAGTTTGGGTTTAATGCTTGCATAAACTTATCGCCATTAGATTCAATAACTAATTTTTTGAATGTTGCATCCTTGTCTTTGGTTACTACAATCATATCGCCTGATTGCATATCTGAGTAATAAACAGTTGGGTCAACAAGAATATAATCTCCTTCTATGAAGTCAGGTTCATTACTTACACCTTGTACCTTTAGATAAAAGCAACTTTCACAATCATCAGGCAGTGGAAGCCACTCGGTAACTTCGGAGATGTCTACTGATTCAACATTAGTGAATGTGCCTGCTTGTACCCAAGATATTACTGGTGCCATGCGTGTATTTACAGGAGATATATTAGATAAATCAAACTCACCTGTTGTACCGCTTTTAAGTTCTTCAGTAGTCAAGTTCATATCTTCGTGAATCTGATCCAAATAAAACTCAGGCAATCCAATCTTTTTTTCCATTGATCTCGCTGCACGCTCACCAAAACTCCCTCTGCCAGTAACAATTTGTGATACATGGCTTGAGTTGAGGTCATATAAATCACAGAAAGCAGCATCATTTTTTACTTTCTTGCTTTCAATTGCTTGATCAATAATGTGGCGCAAATTATTGCGCCTTAAAGTAACTGTATTCATTTTTCAATCCTATTATTTTTTTAGTAAAAACTAAAATCGTAAACGCTAAATAATTATTGACTAATAATGAAAATAAAATTAGTATTTACTAAATTAAAGACTATTTTTGGGGTTAGCCATGCTCAATAAAGGGGCTGCTCAGTTGAAGCAATACCTACAGCCAATGTCTAAAGAGGATCGGACCGCATTTGCAAATCGATGTGGAACAACAAT
>JBKEBH010000041.1:0-32992 GCA_047973065.1 Paracoccus sp. (in: a-proteobacteria)
GTAAGACTTCCAGTTCGTCGTGCGATAGCGGGCAGGGTCAGGTCGGGTCATGACAGACCATTAAACCCATGGATTCGCCGTGTGAATCCTGCCCGGAAAGGACGTATGCAACAACGCCGATCGGCACCGTCTCGCGCGAGCATGTCCTGATCGGTGTGGCTGGCGGGTTTGCGATGATGAGCCATGGTAAGCTGGCGCCGCTCCGGCGGCTCTCGCCCGGCGACCGGCTGATCTATTATTCGCCGAAAACCGCCGATCCCGATGGCGCGCCGCTTCAGGCCTTCACCGTCATCGGCACCGTTTCAGCCGCAGAGCCCTATCAGGCGGAAATCCGACCGGGCATGGCGCTTTACCGGCGCGATGTCGAATGGCTGGCGGCACAGGAAACACCATTGCAATCCCTCAGGAATCAGCTTGAATTCACCCGGGAAACTGGGGAATGTTGGCCCGCCGGGGGCTGTTTGAAATCTCGGATGCGGATTCCCGGACGATCCGCTCTGCCATGACGGGAGAATGATCCGTGCCGATGCTGGTTCACTATACATTTGCCGATTATCCGACCTTCAAGACCGCCTTCGACAATGACAGCGAGGATCGCAGCAACAATGCAATGCTGCTCATGCAGCTCTGGCGGGAAAGCAACAGCTCGGCCTGGGCCCTGTTCGATCTGCACGACCCGCTGAAGGCCCGCGCCTATCTGGATGGCGCCGCCGGCGTGTTCAATTCGCAGGCCGGAATCACGGCGGTGCAGACCCATATGCTCGACAACGCCTGATGCGCCGGCTGGCCGCAGCCCTGCTGATCATCGCCGTGATTGCGCTCGCGGCGATGGGATATACGCGGGCGATGCGCGGCCAGCATGCCATCCCGCCCGATATGGCTGCCCCGGCGATACAGGTCGAGCGGATCGTGGTCGATAAGCCCGCCCGGCGCCTGCAATTGCTACGCGGGGATAAGGTAATCCGCGAATATGCCATAAGCCTTGGCGCGGCGCCCGAGGGCCACAAACAGCGCGAGGGCGATGAGCGCACGCCCGAGGGGGAATATCTGATCGACTGGCGCAATCCCGGCTCGGTTGCCCATCTCAGCCTGCATGTTTCCTATCCCGATGCCGAAGATCGGGCCGCAGCCGCCGCGCGGGGCGAAAGCCCGGGCGGGGCGATCATGATCCACGGGATGCTCAATGGCTGGGGCTGGCTGGGTGGGCTCCACCGCTATCGCGACTGGACCAATGGCTGCATTGCGGTCAGCAATGACGAGATCGAGGAAATCTGGTCGCTGGTGCCTGATGGCACGCCGATCGAAATCAGAGGCGCTACATGACCCCGGAACTGACGGTACTTGCCCTTGCCGCGATCCTGCAGGTCATCCAGATCGGCCTTGCGGGCATGGTGATGAATGCCGATCTCGGCGCGAAATGGAATGCCGGCCCGCGCGACAGCCAGCCGGAATTTTCGCCGATGACCGGACGATTGCGCCGGGCGGTGAGCAATCATTTTGAAGCGCTGAGCCTGTTTACCATCGCCGTGGTGCTGGTCAGCCTGTCGGGCCAGGGCAGTCCGCTGACTGCGGCGGCCGCCTGGATCTATCTGGGCGCGCGCATCCTTTATGTGCCGGCCTATGCTTATGGCTGGGCGCCCTGGCGTTCATTGATCTGGGCAGCCGGTTTTTTCGCAACGTTCGCGATCATCCTTGCCTGCCTGGTATAGGGCCGGCGCCCGGATGAAAGCATGTCTGCATTTTGCTGATGAAACTCGGGCTGCCCTTGTGTAATTAGCAGGAAAATTCTGAAGGAGACCCCAATGTCCAGCTACGACCTCATCGTCATCGGTGCCGGCCCCGGCGGCTATGTCTGCGCGATCCGCGCCGCCCAGCTCGGCCTGAAGACGGCCGTTGTCGAAGGGCGCGCCACGCTTGGCGGAACCTGCCTGAATGTGGGCTGCATTCCCTCGAAGGCGCTGCTGCATGCCTCGCATATGCTGCACGAAGCCCAGCATAATTTCGACAAGATGGGTCTGATGGGCGAGCCGCCCGCGGTCGATTGGACGCTCATGCAGGGCTATAAGGCCGAAACCGTCGAGACCAATACCAAGGGCATCGAATTCCTGTTCAAGAAGAACAAGATCGACTGGATCAAGGGCTGGGCCAGCATCGAGGCGCCCGGCAAGGTCAAGGTCGGCGACGATCTCTATGAGGCCAAGAATATCGTCATCGCCACCGGCTCGGAGCCGAGCCCGCTGAGCGGGGTCGAGCTCGATAACGATCTTGGCGTGATCGTCGATTCCACCGGCGCCCTGGCTCTGGCCGGGATTCCGAAATCCATGGTGGTGATCGGGGCCGGCGTCATCGGGCTGGAGCTGGGATCGGTCTATGCCCGTCTGGGCGCCGAAGTGACCGTGGTCGAATTCCTCGACGCGATCACCCCCGGCATGGACGGCGATATCCAGAAACAGCTGCAAAAGACCCTGACCAAGCAAGGCCTGAAATTCGTTCTGGGCGCCGCAGTGCAATCGGCAACCGCCAGGAACGGCGAGGCCACGGTGAAATACAAGCTGCGCAAGGATGACAGCGAACATGAGCTGAAGGCCGATGTCGTGCTGCTGGCCACCGGGCGACGGCCGTTCCTGAACGGGCTCGGGCTGGAAAAGGCCGGCGTCGCGCTGACCGAGCGCGGTCAGGTCGCGGTGGACAAGCATTGGGCGAGCAATATCCCCGGCATCTACGCGATCGGCGATGCGGTGCCCGGCCCGATGCTGGCCCATAAGGCCGAAGATGAGGGCATGGCGGTCGCCGAGGTCATCGCCGGCAAGGCCGGTCATGTGAATTACGATGTCATCCCGGGGGTGATCTATACCACTCCCGAAGTTGCCAGCGTCGGGCTGACCGAAGAGGCCGCGAAAGCCTCGGGCCGCAAGGTCAAGATCGGCAAGTTCCCCTTCATGGGCAATGCCCGCGCCAAGGCGGTCTTCCAGGGTGACGGTTTCGTCAAGATCGTCGCTGACGCCGAAACCGACCGGGTTCTGGGCGCCCATATCATCGGGCCGAATGCGGGCGAGATGATCCATGAGGTCTGTGTGGCCATGGAATTCGGTGCCTCGGCCGAAGACATCGCTCTGACCTGTCACGCCCATCCGACGACCTCGGAAGCGGTGCGCGAGGCGGCGCTTGCCTGTGGCAGCGGCGCGATTCATGTCTGACCGCGCGCAAAGGGGGGCTCTGCCCCCCGGCCTTGCGGCCTCCCCCCGGGATATTTCGGCCAAAGTGAATAGGATGTCACGGCGGGCGGTTTTTCTGGGGGTTCTGGCATTGATGGGCTGCGGGTCGAACAAGGGAAGCAGCAGCTCCGCCCCGGCCTTGGGGAACAATGCGGGGCTTTATTCCGGCGAGACCCCGGAAATGCGGCGTGAGGTCAATTACTGGGCCGCGCAGCACGGCATTCCGGCATCCCTGCTGCACCGGGTCATTCAGCGCGAATCGGATTATCGTGCCAATGCCCGAAACGGTCCTTATTACGGGTTGATGCAGATCCTGCCGCAGACGGCCCGGACCATGGGCTATCGGGGGCCGGCGAGCGGACTTTTGGATGCCGATACCAATCTTCATTATGCCGGGCTTTATCTGCGCGGCGCCTATATCATCGCCGATGGCAATGAGGCTGAAGCCGTCAAATGGTATGCGCGCGGCTACTACTATGAGGCCAAGCGCAAGGGCCTGTTGAAAGAGACCGGGTTGAGAAAGTGATCCTGCTGCACATCCTTCTTCTGGTTCTGATCTCGCTGTCGGCCTTGCCGGCGGGCGCTCAGGACAAGGATGCGGGGCTGACCTTCTTCCGTATCGGCAATGGCTCGACCGCCGGGACCTATTATCCGATTGGCGGGATCATCGCAGCCGCGATTTCCAACCCGCCGGGCGGCGCGCCTTGCGCCGATGGGGGAGCCTGCGGGGTGCCGGGCCTGCTGGCTTCGGCCATGGCCACGGCCGGATCGGTCGCCAATGCCGAAGCGGTGGGCAAGGGCAGCATGGAATCGGCGCTTGCCCAGGCCGATATCGCCTATTGGGCACAGACCGGCACCGGCAATTTCACCGGCCTGCCCCCGATCGAGAACCTGCGGGCCATTGCCAGCCTTTACCCCGAGGCTCTGCATGTCGTCACGCGTCGCGAGGCCGGCATCCATGCGCTGGCGGATCTGCGAGGCAAACGGGTATCGCTGGACGAGCCCGGTTCCGGCACGCTGGTCGATGCCCGGCTGATTCTGGATGCGGCTGGCCTTGATGACCGCGATCTGACCCTGGTCCATATGTCTGCGACCCGTTCGGCCGAAGCGATCCGGGCGGGCGAGCTGGACGCTTTCTTCTTCGTTGGCGGCTATCCGGCCCCGGCAATCAGCCAGCTGGCCGGCCAGGCCGATATTGCCCTGGTTCCGGTCGGGGAAGAAGTCGCCGCCAAGCTGATCGGACCGGACAGTTTCTTCCTGCCCGGCATCGTGCCCAGGGGCACCTATCGCGGCGTTGATGCCGATATACCGACGCTCTCGGTCGGGGCGCTCTGGATCACCTCTTCCGAACAGCCCGAGGAGCTGATCCATGCGATTACCCGGGTCCTGTGGAACGACAATACCATGCGCCAGCTGCGCTATGGCCATCCGATCGGCCGGCGCATTCTGCGCGAAAATGCCCTCAAGGGGATTGCCATTCCGCTGCACCCCGGGGCCGAGCGCTATTACCGTGAGGCCGGCCTGCTGCAATGACCCTTAGCGGGGTCTTGCAAGCGCCGGTCAACCGCGTCACCTTTCCTTAAAATCATCAGGAGATCCACCGCCATGATCCCGAAGACCCAATCCGAACATACCCGCGCCCTGTGCCAGCTGGCCCCGGTCATTCCGGTCTTGGTGATCGAGGATGCCGGTAAGGCCGCCCGGCTGGGCGAGGCTCTGGTCGTCGGCGGCCTGCCGGTGCTGGAGGTCACGCTGCGCACCGAAGGCGCGCTGGATGCGATCAAGGCCATGGCCGCAATCCCCGGCGGCCATGTCGGCGCCGGCACCGTACTGACCCGCGATCAGGTTTACCGCGCCAAGGATGCCGGTGCGTCTTTCGCCGTGGCGCCGGGTGCGACCGAAACCCTGATCCGGGCCTGCGAGGATGCATCCTTGCCGCTGCTGCCCGGCGCGGTCACCGCATCCGAGGTCATGCAGGCCATGGAATATGGCTATGACATGCTGAAATTCTTCCCGGCGGAAACCTCGGGCGGGGCGCCGGCGCTGAAAGCGCTGTCGGCACCGCTGCCGCAGGTCAGTTTCTGCCCGACCGGGGGCGTCACCCCCGAAAATGCCGGCAGCTACCTGTCGCTTCCCAATGTCGTCTGCGTCGGATCGAGCTGGATCGCTTCGGCGAAATCCGTGGCAGACGCCGACTGGGACGGCATCGAGGCACGTGCCCGCAGCGCGGCGGCCCTGCGCTAGAAGTGACGGAGCAAAGTACCATAGACGAGGCGTCGGCCGGGATAACACTGGCCCGGCGCAATCTTTTCGTGCTGGTCGCCGCGCAGGCTCTGCTTGGCGCCCAGATGTCGATGAATTTCATCATCGGCGGGCTGGTCGGCCTCAGCCTTGCGCCCAATCCCTGTCTGGCCACCCTGCCCCTGTCGATGATCGTGCTCGGCTCGGCCCTGACCGCGCGGCCGCTGGCCGGCTTCATGCAGCGCCATGGCAGGCGCGCCGGGTTCTGGCTGGCCACGCTGGCCGGGGCGCTTGGTGCCGGGCTGTCCTTTCTGGCCATCCGGCAGGGCAGTTTCACGCTGCTTCTGGCCGGGGCGCTGGCAACCGGGGTCTATATGTCCTCGCAGGGGTTTTACCGCTTTGCCGCGACTGATACCGCACCGGCAGAGTTCAAGCCCAAGGCGATTTCCTGGGTGATGGCCGGCGGGCTGATTGCCGCGATCATCGGGCCGGGTCTGGTGCGGCTGACCGATGAGGCGATGATCTTTCCGTTCATGGGCAGCTATGCGGCGATTGTCCTGCTTAATCTGGTCGGGCTTTTGCTGTTCGCCCTGCTCGACATCCCGCGCCCGGCCCCGCGCGCCCGGGGCGAGGCACCGGCGGGCCGTCCCACATCCGAGATCCTGCGCGAGCCCCGGATTGCGGTCGCGATAATTTGCGCCATGGTGTCTTACGCACTGATGAATCTGGTGATGACTTCCGCCCCGCTGGCGATTGTCGGCTGCGGGATGGGCAGCGATGACGCGGCAAATGTGGTGTCGGCCCATGTACTGGCCATGTTCATCCCTTCCTTCTTCACCGGCCATCTGATCGCCCGGTTCGGCACGGTGCCGATCGTCGGGCTCGGGCTGGCGATCATGATGGGGGCCGGGCTGGCCGCGCTGAGCGGGGTCGAGCTGAGCCAGTTCTATCTGACCCTGATCCTGCTCGGTCTTGGCTGGAATTTCAGTTTCATCGGCGCGACCGCCATGCTGACCGCCGCCGAGCGGCCAGAGGAGCAGGGCCGGGTTCAGGGCATCAACGATATGGTGGTGTTCTCCGGGGTGTTTCTGGCCTCGCTGTCCTCGGGTGGACTGATGAATTGCGCGAGCGGCGCCGATCCGCAATCGGGCTGGAACGCGGTCAATCTGGCGATGGTGCCCTTCCTGATCCTTGCGGGGGGCGCGCTGATCTGGCTGCGCCTGCGCCCACAGCCGGAATAGCAAAAGGGCCGGTCGAACCGGCCCTTTTTCGTCAAACTGTTCTGCGCCTTACTTCGCCTCGCCGCGCATTCGCAGGATGTCCGCCGCCAGAGCCCGCGTTGACGGGTCGTGCCCAGGCGCGTCCTTGCCGTCGAGCAATGGGGCCAGCGACAGCGCCAGCTCCTTCCCGAGTTCCACGCCCCATTGGTCGAAACTGTTGATCCCAAAGATCGCGCCTTCGACGAAGACCCGATGCTCATAAAGCGCGACAATCTGACCCAGCACGAAGGGGGTCAGCTGGTTGATCAGCAGCGTGGTCGAGGGCCGGTTGCCAGGGAAGACGCGGTGGCGGGCCTGACGTTCCAGTTCGTCGCCGCTCAGGCCCTTCCCGGCCATCATCTCGCGCGCCACATCCAGGCTACGGCCGCGCATCAGGGCCTCGGACTGGGCCAGGCAATTGGCCAGCAGAAGCTTGTGGTGGTGATCCAGATCCGGCTCATGCCCGCGCGCGGCGGCGATGAATTCGCAAGGCACGATCTGCATGCCCTGATGGATCAGCTGATAGAAGGCGTGCTGGCCATTGGTGCCCGGCTCGCCCCAGACCACCGGCCCCGAGGGGCGCGGCAGGTCCGATCCGTCGATGGCGACGCGCTTGCCGTTCGATTCCATCTCCAGCTGCTGAAGATAGGCCGGCAGCCGGGTCAGACGATTGTCATAGGGCAGCACGGCGCGGGTCGGATAGCCGCAGATCTGATAGTGCCAGATCCCGGTCAAAGCCAGCATGACCGGCATGTTCTGCTGCAAAGATGCGCTGCGGAAATGGGCATCCATTGCCGCGCCGCCAGCCAGAAATTCGCGGAAGTTCTTCGGCCCGATGGCGATCATCAGGCTGAGCCCGATCGGACCCCAGACTGAATAGCGCCCGCCGACCCAGTCTTCGAACCCGAAGACCCGGGATCCGTCGATGCCCCAGGCGGCGGTCCTGTCAGTCGCCGAAGACAGCGCCGCGAACTGCGCCGCCGGATCGGCGACCGAGCCCTTCATCCAGTCGAGCGCGGTCTGCGCATTGGTCATGGTCTCGACCGTGGTGAAGGTCTTGGAGGCCACGATGACCAGCGTGGTCGCGGGGTTCAGCCCGGCCAGCACATCGGCGATATCGGCCCCGTCCACATTGGACACGAAATGCGTGCGCGGCCCGTCATGATAGGGCGAAAGCGCAATCGCCGCCATTTTCGGGCCAAGATCAGACCCGCCAATCCCGATATTGACTACATCGGTGATCGGCCCGCCCTGCCCCTGAAAACGGCCATCGCGAACTGCCATGGCAAAGCTGGTCATCCGGTCAAGCGTGTCGGCAACCTCGATGCTGACATCGGTGCCCTCGACCAGCAGCGGCTTGTCGTAATTGCGCAAAGCGGTGTGCAGGACGGAACGGTCCTCGGTCTCGTTGATGCGGGCGCCGGCGAACATCGCCTCGCGCTTTTCAGCGACACCTGCGGCCAGATCGAGCAACGCCGCCCGGCTGTCTGCGTCGATATTGGTCTTGGAATAGTCGAAAATCAGCCCGTTGGCCTCGACGCAGAAATCCTGGGGCCGGTTCGGATCGGCATCAAACAGATCGGTGATACGGCGCTCGCCCGGGGGGCGGGTGGCGGCAAGGCGGGTCCAGATGGGGTCGAGATCAATCGGCATAATGCACCGTCGCGTCACGGAGGAATGCGGAAATCGGCGCCTCAATCGGGCTGGCGCCAATGGCGGCGTCAAGGGCGGCACGTTTTTGTGCGCCCGTGATCAGGATGTGGATATTCAGCGCCGATTGCAAGGCCGGCGCGGTCAGGGTGATGCGCGGCTCGGCCCCGCCGGCTGCCGGCATGACCGGAGGCGCGTTGCCGGCCAGCAGCGCGTCGAGCCCCGGGGCATTCGGGAACAGGCTGGCGGTATGCATGTCATCGCCCATGCCCAGAACCAGCACGGTCAGCGGCATCAGCGCGTGGATACGGTCAGACAGTCCCGGCGCCGCCGCTTCGGGCGAGGCCTCGCCTGTATAAAGGTCCAGATATTGCGCCGCGGCCGCCGGCTCGTTCAGCAGGGTGTCGCGCAGCATGGCCGAGTTCGAGCGCGGGTGACTGGCCGGCACCCAGCGTTCATCATTCAGCAGAACCGTGACATTCGCCCAGTCGAGCATGACGCCGGATAGCGCCTTGAACATCGGCGCCGGGGTCGAGCCGCCGGGCACGCAAAGACTGGCCGGGCCAACGGCTTCAAGCTGCTGGCGCAGCTCCTCGCCGATCCGGTCCGCCAGCGACAGGGCCAGCAATTCGCGGTCGGGATAGGTAACGATTTCAGCACACATCAGCGTATCTCCCGCCAGCGGCGATTGTCGCGATGCATCAGGCGCAGCGCTTCTTCGGGACCCGAGGAGCCGGGATCATAGGGCTCGGGCCGGGCCTTGCCCGCTTCCCAGGATTTGATGATCGGATCGGCCCAAGCCCAGGCGGCCTCTACCTCGTCGCCGCGCATGAACAGGGTCTGATTGCCGCGGATCACATCCATGATCAGCCGCTCATAGGCGTCGGGCATATCCGCCCCTTCCGGGCCGAGCGCGTCGGCGAAGGACATGTCCAGCGGCACCCGCATCAGGCGCATGCCCCCGGGGCCGGGTTCCTTGATCATGACGGTCAGCACCATACCCTCGTCGGGTTGCAGCTTGATGACCAGCTGATTGGCCCGCTGGGTACTTTCGTCGAAGATCGAATGCGGCGGTTCCTTGAAGGTGATGACGATCTCGCTGGTGCGCGAACGCAACATCTTGCCAGTGCGCAGATAGAAGGGCGTCCCCTGCCAGCGCCAGTTCGAGATCCGCGCCTTCAGCGCCACGAAGCTTTCGGTCCGGCTGTCGGGGTTTTCGGCATCTTCCAGATAACCGGGCTGGTCGCCCTCGGCCTGATACTGGCCGCGCACGATCTCGGTTTCCGAGACCGGCTCAAGCGCACGGATCACCTTCAGCTTTTCGTCGCGTACGGCGTCGGGATCGAAGTGATAGGGCGGCTCCATCGCGATCAGGCACAAAAGCTGCATCAGGTGGTTCTGGACCATATCGCGCATGGCGCCGGAATTGTCGTAATAGCTGCCGCGCCCGCCGACGCCGACGGTCTCGGACACGGTGATCTGGACGTGATCGACATATTGCGCGTTCCAGAGCGGCTCGAACAGGATATTGGCAAAGCGCACCGCCATCAGGTTCTGGACGGTTTCCTTGCCCAGATAATGGTCGATCCGGTAGATCTGGCTTTCGTCGAAATGCTGCGCCAGCACCGCATTCAGCGCCCTGGCGGATTCGAGATCGCGCCCGAAGGGCTTTTCGACCACGATCCGGCTGCTGGCATCGGCAATGCCATATTCCGACAGCCGCTGCGCGATATCGCCAAACAGCGAGGGCGCGACCGAGAAATAGAAGGCATGCACCGCACCGGGGCGCATCAAGGATTTCAGCTGCTCCCAGCCGCCGGTGCCCTTGGCGTCAATCGGCACATAGCCGAGCTGCGCCAGGAAGGCGTCCAGCTCGCTCTTGTCGACATCGCCGGCAAATTCGTCGATGGCGGCGCGGACCTCGCCCCGGAACTGCTCATCGCTCAGATCCGAGCGGGCGGCACCGATGATGCGCGCCTCGGGCGGCATCTGTCCGGCCAGAAAGCGGCGGTAGAGACCCGGCAGGATCTTGCGATGGGCAAGATCGCCAGTGGCGCCAAAAATCACCAGATCGAAGTTCTCAACAGGAATGACACGCACGACCATAGACACCTCCTCAGTTGAGGTTTTCGTAAACGATGTTAGCGTTAGCAGCAAGCGCCCGGCCAAGGCGCGGCAAGCGGGCGCGCTTCATCAGGGCGCGCAGCCCGATGGCCGCGCCAAGCGCATTGGCCTTGGCATGGGCGGCATGGGCCGCCGCCGCAACCGGATCGGGGTCATGGGCCCAGAGATCGGTCAGGAAAGCATCGGGATGAAGGGCGCGCAGCCCCGCCGCCGTCATGGCAGGGCGCGGAAAATCGCGCAGGTTCATGGTCACGATCACATCGGCCCCGGTCTCGATCCCGGCGGCAAGAACATGCCGATCCGCCGGATCGGGCAGATCGAAACCGATGGCGCAAGCCTCATCGCCCGGGGTCATCGCATCGGGGAAACGGGCCTGCAATATGGCCGCTTCTCCCTTCGCGATATCGGCGTCCATGGGACCGAGCTTCTGCGCCGCCCGCGTCCATTCCTCCAGGATCCGCTCTGACCAGACCGGGCGGACCAGCCCGGCGGCCACGACATCGCTCAGGATCTCGCGCAGGACGGTCGGAAACAGGACATTGGCGTCCAGAACCGCGAGCATCAGCCGTCGAGCCGGAAGAACAGCGCCTTGAGATAGCCGGTCTCGGCCAGCTGCGGCAGGGTCGGATGGTCGGGGCCGGCCTGACCGCCATGGATCAGTTGGCTGCGCCGCCCGCCCCGGCCGATCCCGCGCGCCGAGGCATTGCGGAAACTGGTCAGATCGGCGGCATGGCTGCAGGAACAAAGCCCCAGATAGCCGCCCGGCGCGACCAGCGGCGCTGCCAGTTTCGCCACACGCTCATAGGCGCGCAGACCGGCCTCCAGCGCCGGTTTCGCGGGCGCGAAGGCGGGCGGATCGCAGATCACCACATCGAATTGCCGGCCTTCAAGCGCCAGCGCCTCCATCGCGGCGAAGGCGTCTTCCTGCCGGGTTTCCAGCCTGGCCTCGGCCCCCATCGCCTCGGCCCCCTGTTTCGCAAGCGCCAGCGCCGGAGCCGAGCCATCGACGCAGGTCGTATGTTCCGCACCCGCAGCCAGCATGGCCAGACCGAAACCGCCGACATGGCTGAACACATCCAGCACCCGGCCCGAGGCCAGCCGCTGCGCAAAGGCGTGATTCGACCGCTGGTCATAGAACAGCCCGGTCTTCTGCCCGCCCATGACATCGGCCATGTAGATGGCGCCGTTCATCGGCACCTCGATCGGCGCCTCGGGCGCGGTTCCGACAATCGCCTCCATCCGCTCGCCCAGCCCTTCAAGGCTGCGCGCCCGGCCATGCCCGTTCAGGATCACCGTGCGCACGCCGGTCACATCGGCCAGAGCCGCCGCGATCCGGTCGGCCATGGCATCAGACCAGGCGGCATTAGGCTGCATCACCGCAACATCGCCAAAACGGTCGATGATCAGCCCGGGCAGCCCGTCCGATTCCGCATGGACCAGCCGGTAGAAAGGCGCGTCATAAAGCCGCGCGCGCATCGCCTGCGCCCGCATCAGCCGGGCCCGCAGCCAGGTGCCGTCAATCTGCGCTTCCGGGTCGGCATCCATCACCCGGCCGATGATCTTCGAATTCGGATTGACCGTCACCAGCGCCATCGGCTTGCGTTCGGGGTCTTCCAGCACCGCGAAACTACCCGGCGCAATCGCTCTGGTGCGCCGGTCGGTGACCACCTCATCGGCGAAAACCCAAGGAAAGCCGTGACGAATCGCCTGCGGCTTGGTTTTGGGGCGCAGACGAATGACGGGAAGCGAGCTCATCGGAAATCCTTTCAGTTCCAACCGATGTGACACGACCCCCGGATCGGGGCAAGTCTCCGCGATCCATCCGCCAGTCTCCATTGAAATGTTAACGCTATCAGCGTAAGCTGTTCCCAGCTACGGGAGAGACGCCAATGACCTTGCAAAGCACCATCGACCGCGTGACCGACCGGATCCGCGAACGCTCCAAATCCACCCGCCCCGCCTATCTGGAACGGATGGCCAAGGCTGCCGAGGACGGGCCGCGCCGCGCCCATCTATCCTGCGGCAATCAGGCCCATGCCTATGCAGCGATGGACGACAAGGATGATCTCGCGCTGACCCGCAAGCCGAATCTCGGCATCGTCACGGCCTATAACGACATGCTCTCGGCCCATCAGCCCTATGAGCGTTACCCGGACCTGATCCGCGCCGCCGCCGCTGAAGCCGGCGCGACGGCTCAGGTTGCCGGCGGCGTGCCAGCAATGTGCGACGGGGTCACCCAGGGCCGCGCCGGAATGGAGCTGTCGCTGTTCTCGCGCGATGTGATCGCACTGGCGGCCGGGGTCGCCCTGTCGCATGACACCTTCGATGCGGCGCTTTATCTTGGCGTTTGCGACAAGATCGTCCCCGGTCTGGTGATCGCCGCCGCAACCTTCGGCCATGTCCCGTCGGTTTTCGTTCCCGCCGGGCCGATGCCCTCGGGTCTGCCCAATGACGAAAAGGCCAAGGTCCGTCAGCAATTCGCCGCGGGCGAGGTCGGGCGCGACAAGCTGATGGAAGCCGAAATGGCCTCTTATCACAGCCCCGGCACCTGCACCTTCTACGGCACCGCCAATTCCAACCAGATGCTGATGGAGTTCATGGGCCTGCACCTGCCCGGTTCCAGTTTCGTCAATCCCAATACCGAAATGCGCGACGCCCTGACCGGCGCCGCCGTCGCGCGCGCCGCCGCGATCACCAGGCTTGGCAACGACTATCTGCCCGCCTGTGACATTCTGGACGAGCGTGCCTTCGTCAACGGCATTGTTGGGCTGATGGCAACCGGCGGCTCGACCAATCTGGTACTGCATATCCCGGCCATGGCCCGCGCGGCAGGCGTTTTGATCGACCTTGAGGATTTCCACGACATTTCCGACGCAGTGCCGCTGATGGCCCGGGTTTATCCGAACGGCCTCGCGGATGTGAACCATTTCCACGCGGCGGGCGGGCTCGGCTATATGATCGGGCATCTACTGGAAGCCGGGTTACTGCATGAAGACGTGCGCACCATCGCCGGCGGCGGTCTGGATCGCTATGTCAGCGAACCCAAGCTGAAGGATGGCCAGGTGAGATGGGAAGCAGGCCCGCGCGAATCGCTCAATGACAAGATCCTGCGTCCGGCCTCGGATCCCTTCGCGCCGATCGGCGGGCTGAAACAGCTGGAGGGCAATCTGGGTCGCGGCGTCATCAAGATCTCCGCAGTTGCGTCCGAACGCCACCTGATCGAGGCCCCGGCCCGGGTCTTCACCGATCAGGATCAGGTCAAGGCCGTCTTCAAGGCCGGCGAGTTCACCTCTGACACCATCGTTGTCGTCCGCTTCCAGGGCCCGGCCGCCAATGGCATGCCTGAATTGCACTCGCTGACCCCGGTTCTGGCGGTCCTGCAGGATCGCGGGCTGAAGGTCGCTCTGGTCACCGATGGCCGCATGTCGGGGGCCTCGGGCAAGGTGCCCGCAGCGATCCATCTGGCCCCCGAGGCCGCCAAGGGCGGTCCGCTGGCGAAGGTGCGCGATGGCGACATCATCCGACTGGATGCCAATGCCGGCACCATCGAATGCCTGGCCGAGGATTTCGCCACCCGAGCGCCCGCCACCGCCGATCTGTCACATAACCATTACGGCATGGGCCGCGAGATGTTCGGCATGTTCCGCGCCGCCGCTGGCGATGCAACCGAAGGCGCTTGCGGGATCCTGTGATCCCGCAGCCAGACCTCATCCCCCGAGGGGCGGGATGAGGATCTATGCCGCTGTCCATGAGAACTCATTGCCGCCAAGGTCATCCGAGCAACCCAAGGCCCGAACCGATCCCTCGGGGTTTTCTCGGGCTCCTGCCTCGCATTCATGCCCTGGCGTTCTCAGGTGTTCAGTCCCTGAATTTGCGGTCTCTGATTGGCGGAGATCAAAGGTATTTTATTGCGACACCCTTGGATTCGAATGTGCCCATGAACGCGTGGACAAGGGGGGCTGCTATCTGCGCCTTGGAGAGGCGGAGCTGGTGATTGACCGGATCGGGCGGGGCCGCAGCTACGATGACGGTCATCTGCCCGCAGGCTATCCCTTTGGCAAAGGACTGAATGTCCAGATCCGGGTCGCTGCCATTGCACCGCTCATCGAAGGGCTCGCTCAGGCACGGCACCCGCTATTCCTGCCGGTCGAGAAAAATGGTATCGCGCCGGAGATCGGGAGGTCGGAAACCGGCAGTTCATTGTCGCCGATCCTGACGGCTATCTGCTGCGCTTCTATCAGTCCCTCAGTTCGCGGCCCGCACAGGAATGATTGCCGACAGAAGGGACCCCGGCCCTGCTTACCCCTCAGCTGGCGGCCCGAAGCGTTCGATCAGCCGCTTCTGGATCTGGTCGCGGGTCTCGCGGTATTTCTGCAAGACTGCCTCGCGGCCCTCGGCCAAGCCGGTCGGGTCCATGATTGCCCAATATTCGATGTCGAGATGGGCATGCCGGGTCAGTTCCATCGCCTGCCGCTGCGAGGCCGGGGACAGCGCGACGATCAGATCGAAACTGCCCAGATCGTCGCCCCAGCTCTGCATTTCCTCGAAGCTGCGGGCGCGGTGGCGCGACAGCTCCACCCCGAACTCCTGGCAGACCGCGACCGCGAATCCGTCGATCTCCATATCGTTCTTGACCCCGGCCGATTGGACATAGGCGGAGCGGCCGTAGAATTTCTTCATCATCCCCTCGGCCATGGGCGAGCGGATGGCATTGTGGTCACAGCAGAACAGCACCGCGTGGGGGATCTGCCCGCCCATGTCAGCCCTGCGGAATCAGGGCGCAGATCAGGGTGAACAGGCGGCGCGAGGTGTGGATGTCGATTTCCGCCTTGCCCTCCAGCCGTTCCTGAAGCGTGCGCGCGCCTTCATTGTGGATGCCGCGGCGGGCCATGTCGATGGCCTCGATCTGGGCCGGAGGCAGGGTCTTCACCGCGTCGTAATAGCTGGCGCAGATCTGGAAATAATCCTTTACCACCTGCCGGAACGGACCAAGCGAGAGATGGAATTCCGCGACTTTCTCGCCGGCTTCGGTCGAAATGTCGAAGACCAGCCGCCCGTCGCGGATCGCCAGTTTCAGACCATAAGGGCCGGACGGGGCTGGCTGGCCCTCGCGCCCGGGCAGATCGAAGACGTTTTCTTCCAGCAGATCATAGATCGCCACGCGTCTTTCCTGGATCACCTCGGCCGAAGCCGGCGGCATGGCACTGTCGTCGATATCGACTCGGATCAGACGGTTCATGGCTTCTCCCAGGTGATCTTGGCAATCAGCAGGGTTCCGATTGCAAGGATACTCAGCAAATTCGCGACAATGATCGGCCAGGCCATGAGCATCAGCCCATAGATCAGCCACAGGCTAACCGTGACCAACAATAGAAGCGTCGTCCAGAAGGAAATGTCGCGCACCATGCGGGTTTTCAGCGTCCGCGCCAGTTGCGGCAGCCAGCACAGCGTGCCCAGAACCGCTGCGAGATAACCGATATAGGGTGCAATCGTTTCCAGCATCAGCCTGTCTGCCCTTCGTTCAACTGGGCCAGCCGGGCCGAGACCGACCGGCCATGTGCCTGCAGACCCTCCGATTCGGCCAGCCGGACGGCCGCCGGACCGATCGCCGCCAGCGCCCCCGGGCTCAGCCGGGCCAGCGTGGTGCGTTTGAGGAAATCCATGACCGACAGCCCCGAGGAAAACCGGGCCGAACGGGCCGTCGGCAGGACATGGTTTGGGCCGCTGACATAATCGCCCACCGCTTCCGGGGTATGGGCGCCCAGGAAGATGGCGCCGGCATGACGGGTCTTGTCCGCCAGCGCTTCGGGGGCGGCGACGCACAGCTCCAGATGCTCGGGCGCGATGCGATCGGACAGGCGCGCGGCCTCATCGAGATCGCGGGTGACGATGATGGTGCCGTAATCGCGCCAGCTGGCTCCGGCGATTGCCGCGCGCGGCAGGGTCGGGATCAGCCGCTCGACCGCCTCGGCCGTGGCGGCGGCAAGACCTGCATCGGGGGTGATCAGGATCGACTGGGCATCGGCGTCATGTTCGGCCTGCGCCATCAGATCCAGCGCCAGCCAGTCGGGATTCTGATCGCCGTCGGCGATGATCAGCACTTCGGACGGGCCGGCAATCATGTCGATCCCGACCTTGCCGAAGACCTGCCGCTTGGCAGCGGCGACATAGGCATTGCCCGGGCCGGTGATCTTGTCCACCGGCGCAATCCCATCGGTGCCGTAAGCCAGCGCGGCAATCGCCTGCGCCCCGCCGATGCGGTAGATCTCATCCACACCCGACAGCTGGCAGGCCAGCAGCACCAGCGGATTGACCGCCCCGTCCGGGGTCGGAACGCAGACCACCAACCGCTCGACCCCGGCAACCCGGGCAGGAACCGCATTCATCAGCACCGATGAGGGATAGCTCGCCTGCCCGCCCGGCACATAAAGCCCGGCCGCCGACACCGCCGTCCACCGCCAGCCAAGCGTCGCGCCGGTTTCATCGGTCCAGCTTTCATCCGCCGGGATCTGACGCTCGTGATAGGCGCGAATACGGGCAGCGGCCAGTTCCAGCGCCTCGCGGTCCTCGCGCGATACTTTCGCAACCTCGACCGCAACCTCGGCTGCGGAAATGCGCAGGCTGTCCGGGGTCAGGGTCAGGCGGTCGAAGCGGGCGGTATAGTCGATCAGCGCCGCATCGCCGCGCCTGCGCACATCATTGATGATCGCCGCGACGGTATCGCCGACATCCACGGAATCCTCGCGCTTGGCCGAAAGCAGGGCGGCAAAGCGGGTTTCGAAATCGGCGTCGAGCGTGGACAGGGTAACGGGCATCGGCAGCTCCTCTTGACCTAAGCTGTCTAGCCGCCCCTTGCCACAGGCTCAAGCGTAGAGCGCGCGCAGCCGGTGGCGCAGGGCGGGACGTAACATGCGGCGCATCTCGATTTCCCAGTTGCCGCGCTCATTGAGCATGGGCGGGCCACCGGTCTCGATAAAGCCCGCGCGCCGGTAAAGCGCCTGCGCGGCGGTATTGGCGCGCCCGACATGCAGGCCCATCCGGGTCATCCCGGCCGCCGCCGCGCGTTCGGCCAGCCGGGAAAAGATCGCATCCGACAGCCCCTGCCCGCGCGCCTCGGGCCGGACATAGACCGACATCACCCAGCCGAGATCGGGCTCGGCCGGGGAAATCCCCCATTCCCAGCTGGCCACCGCCTGCGCAGATCCCGGCGCCGGACCCGCAGCCCACATCTCGCAGCCTGCCAGCCGCCCCGCGAAATCCTCCAGCGGCCGGTGTTCCCATTCATCGATGCCGGAACCGAAGGCTTGAGGGGCGGTGCGCAGCGCCTCAAGCCGGATCGCGCGCCATTCCCCGGCGCGCTCCGGTGTCAGCTGCCATAGCCGAAAGCCCAGCCCTTCACCGGGCCGGGCCGCGTCAGGCGTCATCATGGCGCGGCATATGCCGCGATGGGGCGATATAGGGCTGGGTCACATCGCGCAGATCGACCGAGACACATTCGACATCGACCGCAATCGTGCCGTCGCCGGCAAATTCCAGCAGAAGACGGCCAGTGCCATCCTCGCCGGGCTGCCAGATCATCGCCAGCAGCGACAGAACTTCGTCGGGATCGTCGCGCCGGATGCCATCGCTGCGAATGCCGGTAATGTCCGAGATCACCAGAAGCGAGCGCACCCGCTCGAATTCCCGGCCCTCGCGCTCGGCATCATCGGCGTCTTCCCAGCGGAAGCGGTTGATCAGCATGGCGAGCTGGCGGCGCTTGCGGTCGAAGGTGATCTCGTCGCCGGTCAGAACCGCATCCTGCACCAGCATGGACAGGACCGAGATATCCTCGCCCCCTTCGCCGCGCAGCATCAGCGGGCCGCCGGGATCAGCATCGTGAAAGCTCGCGTCACTCATCGGGATGGGCCTCCTTGATACGCTTGAGATCGGCGCCGACGCCGCGCAGCTTGCGCACAACGCGTTCATAGCCCCGGTCCAGATGATAGACGCGGCTGATCACGGTTTCGCCTTCCGCCGCCAGACCGGCCAGGATCAGGCTGACCGATGCGCGCAGGTCGGTCGCCATGACCGGAGCGCCGCGCAGCTTTTCGACGCCGGTGACCCGGGCATGACCGCCATGCACGTCGATCTTCGCGCCCATGCGGATCAGCACCGGCGCGTGCATGAAGCGGTTCTCGAAGATCTTTTCCTCCAGAACGGCAGTGCCTTCGGCGGTGCACATCAGCGCCATCATCTGGGCCTGAAGGTCGGTCGGGAAACCCGGGAAGGGCTCGGTCACCACATCGACGGCGCGCACGCGTCCGTTCTTGCGGGCAACCTTGATGCCCCGGTCGGTCTGGGTCACCGACACGCCGGCCTGATCCAGCTTTTCGGCGAAGGCCTCGATCAGATCGAGCCTTCCGCCAAGGCATTCGACCTCGCCGCCGCAGATCGCCGGGGCCAGCATATAGGTGCCCAGCTCGATCCGGTCTGTGACCACGGGATGGGTGGCCCCCGACAGCGCATCGACGCCCTGAATGGTGATGGTGCCGGTCGCTTCGCCCTCGATCTGAGCGCCCATGCGGCGCAGGCATTCGGCCAGATCGACGATTTCAGGCTCACGCGCGGCGTTCTTCAGCACGGTCGTTCCACGCGCCAGCGTCGCCGCCATAAGCGCGTTCTCCGTCGCCCCGACCGAGACCAGCGGGAATTCGACAACCGCGCCCTTCAGCCGCCCCGAGGGCGCTTTCGCATGAACATAGCCATCGCACAGATCCAGCTCCGCCCCCATGGCTTCCAGCGCCTGAAGGTGCAGATCCACCGGGCGCGCGCCAATCGCGCAGCCACCGGGCAACGAAACAACCGCATGACCGTCACGCGCCAGCATCGGACCCAGCACCAGGATCGAGGCGCGCATCTTGCGCACGATCTCGTAATCGGCGGTATGGCTGGTCAGATTATGGCTCGACATGGCCAGAACCTGACCGTCCTGCAAGGACACCACTTCGGCACCGAGCGATTGCAGCAGCTCGGTCATGGTGCGGATATCCGACAGGCGCGGCGCATTGGTCAGCGTCAGCGGCTGATCGGTCAAAAGCGTCGCCGGCATCAGCGTCAGGCAGGCATTCTTGGCCCCGGCAATCGGGATTTCGCCGTAAAGCGGGCCGCCACCCTGCACGATGATCTGATCCATTATTCCTCGCTTTCCGGGGCCTGATCGGGACCATGCCCGTTACCCTCTTGCTGCTCGGCCCGCGCCCGTGCCTGTGCCTTGCGCCGGGCCAGATTGGCCCGAAGCGCCGCGCTCAGCCGGTCGTCGCGGCTGGCGGGGGCATCACGGTCGGGAGTGCGGGCTTTTGTCATTTCGACCTGTTAACGCTTTGCCGGGCCAAGGTCTAGCGCCGGGTGAGCTGGCGCAGCATCCCATGGAGCACCTGCACATCGGCCCGGGTCAGCGCCATGCGCGACCACAGATTGCGCAGGTTCAGCTTCATCGGCGGGGCTTTTTCCGGCGGGAAGAAATATCCGGCCTCATCCAGCCTGGCCTCATAGTGATCGGCCAGCTTCTCGATCTCGATCCGGTCGGCGACCACCTCACCCGAGGGGCGACGCCCGGTCGGCATCGGCTGATCGGGCAAGCGGCCCTGCGACCATTCATACCCCAGCAACAGCACCGCCTGCCCGAGGTTCAGCGACGGGAACTCGGGATTGACCGGCACGGTCAGGATGGCATTGGCGCGGGCGATATCGTCATTTTCCAGACCCGCGCGCTCGGGACCGAAGATGAAGGCGACGCGGCCGCCGCCGTCGATTTCGTCCCGCGCCTGCGCCGAGGCCCGCGCCGGAGTGAAGACCGGCTTGGTCAGCTCGCGCCCGCGCGCTGTCGTGGCGAAAGCATAGGTGATGCCCTCCATCGCCTCGGCCAGGGTCGGGAACACCCGGGCGCGGTCCAGCACCTGCCCGGCCGCGCCCGAGGCCATGGCGATGGCGCGCGGATTGGGCCAGCCATCGCGCGGATCGACCAGCCGCATTTCGGTCAGGCCGAAATTCAGCATGGCACGGGCGGCCGCACCGATGTTTTCGCCCATCTGGGGCCGGGTCAGGATGATGACGGGTTGGGATGAATTCTCGGACATGGCGGCCCCTTAGCGCCCCCCGGCACAGCCCGCAAGCTCTGGCGCAGTGATGCCCGCGCTGCTAAGTCAGGGCCAAAGAGGAACCGCCATGACCGATCAATCCGAACAGCCCGACGCCCCGATTGCCCCCCAGCTTTATCTGATCACCCCGGCCGGGGCCGAGCCGGGCGAATTCGCCCCGGTTCTGCAAGCCCTGCTGGAGCGCTTCGAGATCGCCTGCATCCGCATTCCCGGTGCGGGGGACGAAGACAGCCTTGGCCGGATAGCCGATACGGTGCGCGATCTCGCCCATGCCCGCGACATCGCCGTTGTCATCGACGATCACATCCAGCTGGCGCAGCGTCACGGGCTGGACGGGGTCCATCTGACCGGCGGCGCCAAGCAGGTCCGCTATGCCCGCAAGGAACTCGGCGCGGATGCGATCATCGGGGCTTTCTGCGGGGATTCGCGCCATGACGGCATGAACGCAGCCGAAGCCGGCGCCGATTATGTCAGCTTTGGCCCGGTGGGCGAAACCGGGCTCGGCTCGGGTGAGCTGGCGCCCCCGGATCTTTTCGCCTGGTGGTCGGAAATGATCGAGGTTCCGGTGGTGGCCGAAGGCGGGCTCGACGCCGCGCTGATCGGCAAGCTGGTCCCGATCACCGATTTCTTCGCCATCGGCAATGAAATCTGGGCGAGCGAGGATCCGGTGCAGTCCCTGTCGCATCTCTGGCGCTGAACATGAGGGATAGTCGGCTCGTTCTGCAGCTGATCCGTGCGCCAATGAGCCCTTGCCGCAGCCCGTGGAGATCCAGGCGCGCCGCAGCGGCAAAGAAGATAAAGCGCATGTCGCGATGAGCGGATCTTTTAGGGCTTCAAGTAGGGCTACAAGGCTAGGAAAACCTTATGGACGCTGACAGGTTACGGATAATCATGGTTGCGCATGGCCGCAATCTCGGCGGGATCGAGCGCCATGTGATTGACCTGTCCCGCGCCCTGACCGCGGCAGGCCACCAGGTCGCCTTCGCCGGCCCAGGCACCGGCTGGCTGGGCAAGGCGATCCGCGATGCCGGGCACGAATGTATCCATCTGCCCATGCGCGGCATGTATGATCCCTGGTCGGTCTGGAAGCTGCGCCGGTTCGCACGGACCTGGAAGGCGCATATTCTGCATGGACACGCGCAGCGGGGCATGCGCTATGCGCTGCAGGCCGCGGGCGGTCGGCTTCCGGTCATTGCGACGGCTCACTCGACCAATTCCTGGACAAGGTTCCGCCGCGATCATCTGATCATTGCAGTCTCCGACGCGGTCCGCGATTTTCTGCTGTCCAAGGGGTTTTCGCCCGAGCTGACAAGGACGGTGCATCTGGGGGTCGATGACCTGGGCCTGGCCAAAGCCGCGCGAAGCGGGCCGATCAGCCCCGAGCGCCCGCTCATGCTGGGCATGCTTTCACGCATCGAGCCGGTCAAGGGGCATGATCTGGCCCTTGAGGCGGTCCGGCTGCTTGAAGGTCGGCTGCCGGTCAGGCTGATCGTCACCGGCCCCGATACGACCGAATGGGCCGAGCAGATGAAGGCCCGCACCCGCGAGCTGGGCCTGCAGGACCGCGTCGAATTCGCAGGCGGAACCTCCAATATCCAGCCCGTCTTCGACCGCATGGACATCATGCTTGCGCCCTCACGCCGCGAGGCTCTTTGCCTGTCCCTGATCGAAGCCGCCGCCGCGGGGCGGCCCAGCATCGGCTCCAATATCGGCGGCATCCCCGAGGTCATCAAGGAAGGCATTTCCGGCCTTCTGGTGCCGACGGAAGACCCCGCGGCACTTGCCGAAGCCATTTTGCAATTGGGCTGCAACGAGACGCTGCGTCTGAATATGGGCCAGACGGCGCGATCGGTCTATGAGCGCAGTTTCACCCGGCAAGCGATGGTACGAGGCACCGAAGATGCCTATATGAAGGCTCTTGGGCGCGCAGGAGGGCAGGCATGAGCGGCATATCCATCTTCATGTACCATCAGATCGGCACCTTCCCAGATATCCGAACCCATCGCGCCTCTTATTGCGATACCGGCAGGTTCCGGGCGCAAATGCAGGCCCTGAAGCGGCTGCGGGTACCGGTGATATCCATGTCGGACGCGGCATCCGCCCTGCGCGGCGAAACGCCGATGCCGCGGCGCGCCGCCGTTCTGACATTCGACGATGGCTGCCGGAACTTTCGCGAAAACGCCCTGCCCGTTCTGGAAGAATTCGGCTTTCCCTCCATCGTCTATGCGATTGCCGGTATGGCCGGAGGCAATGCCGGCTGGCTGGCCGAGGCGGGCCATGCGACCCCGCCTCTCATGACATGGGATGAGCTGAGGGAGATTCGCAAGCGCGGTGTCGAGATCGGCAGTCACAGCCTCCATCATATCCACCTTGCAGAGCAGGATCCGTCCATTCAGCTTCAGGAAATGACCCGAAGCAAGGACCAGCTGGAGCAGGAGCTTGGTGAGCCGGTCCCGCATATGTGCTACCCCTACGGATCGCATGATCTGAACACGCTGCAAGCGGCGTCACAGGCCGGATACGAGACTGGCGTGACCTGCCAACGCGCCGCCGCGACACCGGCATTCGATCCGCTGGCACTGCCGCGCAAGGCCATTTCCTATGGCGATGACAGATTCGGGTTTCTGTGGAAGCTCTATATGAAGGACGCCCCCAAGGGGCAGGCTCTTGTCCGGCCGAACTAGCCGCCCGCCGACCGGCGCCGCACGGGCCTTTGTCTTCTGTTGCGGATGGACCAGGGCGTGATCGCCGCTGGTGGCAACCTTTCCCCAGGCAGCGACGCCAGAAGATCCCGTCGGATGATATCTTCACCCGCCATGACGATGGCTGAATGAAACAGGGGCCTCCCGGCCCCTGTTTCATTCCTGTCTTTTGACAACCGGATCAGCTGGCTTGTTCCAGCCGGGCATTGGCATCGGCGATCCGGCGGGCGCGCAGCTCCTCGGCGACGAGGAAGGCGAGCTCCAGCGACTGGCTGGCATTCAGGCGCGGATCGCAGGCGGTGTGATAACGGTCCGACAGATCCTCATCGGTCACCGCGCGCACACCGCCGGTGCATTCGGTGACGTCCTTGCCGGTCATCTCGAAATGGACACCGCCCGGGATGGTGCCTTCGGCCTTGTGGACCGCGAAGAACTCGCGCACTTCGCGCAGCACCGAATCGAAGGGCCGGGTCTTGTAGCCCGAGGCCGATTTGATGGTGTTGCCATGCATCGGATCGCAGGACCACACGACATTGGCACCTTCCTCCTGCACCGCCTTGATCAGGCGCGGCAGGTGATCGCCCACGCTGCCCGCACCGAAACGCGCGATCAGGGTCAGCCGGCCGGCCTCATTGTCCGGGTTCAGCCTGGCCATCAGCATCTTCAGATCCTCGGCCGTGGTCGAGGGGCCGCATTTCAGCCCGATCGGGTTCTGAACCCCGCGGCAGAATTCGACATGCGCCCCATCCGGCTGGCGGGTCCGGTCGCCGATCCACAGCATGTGCCCCGAGCCGGCAACCGGCACGCCCGTGGTGGTATCGACCCGCGCCAGAGATTCTTCATATTCCAGCAGCAGCGCCTCATGGCTGGTATAGAAATCGACCTGACCGAGCTCATGCGCGGTTTCAGCCGTCACGCCGGCGGCGCGCATGAAGGCCATGGCATCGCTGATCCGGTCGGCGATGCCCCGGTAACGCTCGGCCTCGGGGCCCGAGGTGAAATCGGCGATCCAGTTCTGCACGCGCTGGATATCGGCGTAACCGCCGGTCGAGAAGGCGCGCAAGAGGTTCAGCGAGGCAGCCGCCTGGGTATAGGCCGCCAACATCCGCTGCGGATCGGGCACGCGCGCGGCAGCGGTGAAATCGAAGCCGTTGATGATATCGCCGCGGTAAGAGGGCAGCTCGACCCCTTCCAGCACCTCGGTCGGGGCCGAGCGCGGCTTGGCGAATTGCCCGGCCATGCGGCCGACCTTGACGACCGGCAACTGCGCGCCCCAGGTCAGGACGATGGCCATCTGCAGCATGACCTTGAACGTGTCGCGAATGTTGTCGGCGCTGAATTCGGCAAAGCTTTCTGCGCAATCCCCGCCCTGAAGCAGGAAGGCGCGGCCAGCGGCAACATCGGCCAGCTGAGCCCGCAGACGGCGCGCTTCGCCGGCAAAAACCAGCGGCGGGTATTTGGACAGCTGGCTTTCCACCGCGTTCAGCGCCGCCGGGTCGAGATAATCCGGCATCTGGATACGCGGATAGGCGCGCCAGCCGGCCTTATCCCAGCCTTGGGCGGTCTTGGTCGGTCGCTGATCCTGCGTCATGGCAAGGCACTCCTTCACGAAATTTGGGCATCCAGTAAACCGCCCAGAGATATAGTCCGCGATTTGCGAAAGGGAAAGCCCGGCCCGGCGCAACAAAGCTACCCTATTCTTAATTCAACTTTACTTTTCGTGCGCCCGCCCGATAACCTCCCGCAGATAGACAAGACCAACAGGGGATTTCTACAATGAAAAAACTGCTTCTCGCCTCCGCCGCCTGCGCGCTGATCGCTGGAGCTGCCGGGGCCGATGAGGTCAAGCTCGGTGTGCATCTGGGCTTCACTGGTCCGCTGGAATCGATGGCGCCCGATATCGCCGCCGGCGCCAAGGCCGCCGCCAAGGAGGTCAGCGATTCCGGCAAGCTGCTTGGCGGGGCGAGCGTTGTCACGTCGGATTCGGACACCACCTGCACCGATGCAGCGGCCTCGGTCGCCGCAGCCGAACGTCAGGTTGCCAATGGCGTGCGCGCCATGGTCGGCGGCCAGTGCTCGGGCGAAACCATCGCCACGCTGGAAAAGGTCGCCATTCCGAACGGCATGCTGATGATCTCGCCCTCGGCCACCTCGCCGGCGCTGACCACCATCGAAGATGGCGGGCTGTTCTTCCGCGCCGCGCCTTCGGATGCGCGTCAGGGTGAAGTGCTCGCGCAGCTGGCCAAGGAGGCCGGCCTTGAATCGATCGCCATCACCTACACGAACAACGACTATGGCAAGGGGCTGGCCGACAGCATTCAGGCCGCCTTCGAAAAGCTTGGCGGCAAGGTGACCATCTCGGCCGCCCATGACGACGGCAAGGGCGACTATTCCGCCGAAGTCGCGGCTCTGGCAGCTGGCGGCGGCGATGCACTGGCCGTCGTCGGTTATGTCGATCAGGGCGGTTCTGGCGTGACCCGCGGCGCGCTCGATACCGGCGCCTTCTCGAAGTTCCTCTTCCCCGATGGCATGATCGGTCAGGAACTGGTCAACCGCTTCGGTTCGGAAATCGACGGCTCCATCGGCATCAACCCCGCAGCCGAAGGCGACGGGCGCGCCAAGTTCGAAGAACTGGCCGCCGCAAACGGCTTCAACCCCTCGGGCCCCTATTCGGCCGAATCCTATGACGCCGCTGCGCTGATCCTGCTGTCGATGCAGGCAGCCGGTGCTGCCGATCCGGCCATGGCGAAGGACAAGGTGATGGAAATCGCCAATGCCCCGGGCGAAAAGGTCCTGCCGGGCGAGCTGGCCAAGGGCCTGGAGCTGATCGCTGCCGGCACCGATATCGACTATGTCGGCGCGTCTTCGGTCGAACTGATCGAGCCGGGCGAAAGCGCCGGTTCCTTCCGCGAAACCGTCATCAAGAATGGTGAGCTGGAAGTGGTGGGCTTCCATTGATCTGACGCAATAGGAAGGGCCCGGCGCGATTTCGCGTGCCGGGCCCTTTCCGTGACCGGGCTATGCAGCACAGAATGCAGCCCTGGCGAAGACATCATCCGACGCGATGGGGGACGTGATGATCCGGGTTGAGAACCTGCATAAGAAATTTGGCGGTTTTTCCGCCGTCGATGCCGCAAATCTGACGATTGAGACCGGCTCCATCACCGGGCTGATCGGCCCGAATGGCGCCGGAAAATCGACCTTGTTCAATGTGATTGCCGGGGTCTACGCCCCGACCTCGGGCCGTGTCATCATGGATGGCGAGGATATCACCGGGCTGGCCCCGCATGAACTGTTCCACAAGGGATTGCTGCGGACCTTCCAGCTGGCCCACGAATTCAGCACCATGACCGTGCGCGAGAACCTGATGATGGTGCCCGCCGCTCAGACCGGTGAAAGGCTGCTCGGCACCTGGCTGTCGCGCGGCAGGATCCGCCGGGAAGAAGAGGCGCTGCGGGCGAAAGCCGACGAGGTGCTCGATTTCCTGACCATTTCCCATGTCGCCGATGAAAAAGCCGGCAATCTGTCCGGCGGCCAGAAGAAGCTGCTCGAACTCGGCCGGACCATGATGGTCGATGCCAAGATCGTCTTCCTGGACGAGGTCGGCGCCGGAGTGAACCGCACGCTCCTGATGACCATCGCCGATGCCATCGTGCGCCTGAAAAAGGAACGCGGCTATACCTTCTGCGTCATCGAACAAGACATGGATATCATCGGCAAACTTTGCTATCCGGTCATCGTCATGGCCGAGGGCAAGGTTCTGGCCCAGGGCAACGCCGACAGCATCATGCAGAATGAAACCGTGATCGAGGCCTATCTCGGCCGCGGACTGAAGAACAAGGAGATGGTCGAAGCATGAGTGGCAACGACTCCTTCGATGGGCGCGGCAATAACGACGTCTCCATCGTCAACCCGCACCGGCGCGGCGAAATCGACGGCGAACGCAAATCCGGTCCGGTCAAACCCGGCCATTCCGGCGATCCCTTCCTGATCGGCGAGAATATGACCGGCGGTTACGGCAAGGGCCCCGACATCCTGCACAATTGCACGATTTCTGTCGAAAAAGGGGAAATCGCGGTGATCGTCGGCCCCAACGGTGCCGGCAAATCAACCGCAATGAAGGCCATCTTCGGCATGCTGAACCTGCGCGAAGGCTCGGTCCGGCTGAACGGGCTGGATATCACCGCGCTGAACCCGCAGGACCGGGTGAAGGCGGGGATGGGCTTTGTCCCGCAGGTCAACAATATCTTCCCGACCATGTCGGTCGAGGAAAACCTCGAAATGGGCGCGTTCATCCGCAATGACGACATTCGCGAAACCATGGAACAGGTCTATGAGCTGTTCCCGGCCGTTGCCGACAAACGCAAGCAGGCAGCGGGCGAGCTGTCGGGCGGGCAGCGCCAGCAGGTTGCGGTCAGCCGGGCACTGATGACCCGGCCCAGCCTTCTGATGCTGGACGAGCCGACGGCGGGCGTCTCGCCCATCGTCATGGACGAGCTTTTCGACCGCATCATCGCCATCGCCCGTGGCGGGCTGCCGGTGCTGATGGTCGAACAGAATGCCAAGCAGGCCATGAACATCGCCGACAAGGCCTATGTGCTGGTGCAGGGCAGAAACGCCCATACCGGCACCGGCAAGGAGCTGATGGACGATGACGAGGTGCGCCGCACCTTCCTGGGGGGCTGAGCCAATGCAGATGACCAGACCCATCCTGACCGCCGCCCTGCTTCTGAGCGCCCTGCCCGCATTGGCGCAGAACCCCGCTTCGCAAGCCGCCGTTGACGGGATCGCGCCGATTTCCGACATCGCCCCCGAAGGCGACGCAACCGAGGGCGATGCGATCCACATGGCTTGCAGCTTCGCCCGCGAATGCATCGACAATGAATGCCAGGACAGCGGTTATGAAGGCCGGCTGACCATCATCACCGATGGCGCCGGACTGGCCGAGGCCGAATGGGCGGACCCGTCGGAAACGGTGTCGATGTCCGCCGAAATCGACAGCGGCAATGTCTTCGCCAGAAGCGGGGCCGACGATGCCTCGCTTCAGCGCATCCTGACCGTGCTCGACAGCGGCGATGCGCGCTATACGTCCCATCTCGGCGCGCCCTTGATGGCTATCACCTATATCGGTTCCTGCGAGGTCACCCCGTAATGGATATCCTCAACGCCCTCGTGGTTTTTCTCAACTATGTCTTCATCCCGGCAAGCGCCTATGGCGCCCAGCTGGCGCTCGGCGCGCTTGGTGTCACGCTGATCTATGGCATCCTGCGCTTTTCCAACTTCGCCCATGGCGACACCATGGCCTTCGGCACCGCAATCACCATCTGGGTGACTTGGGGGCTGCAGGCGCTTGGTGTCAGCCTTGGGCCACTGCCGGTGGCGCTGCTAGCCCTGCCCATCGGGATCGCGTTTTGCGCGTTGGCGGTGCTGGGCACCGATGCCGCGGTCTACCGCTTCTATCGGCGCAAGAAATCGGACCCGGTGATTCTGGTCATGGCCTCGGTCGGGGTCATGTTCGTCATGAACGGCCTGACCCGCTTCCTGATCGGCGTCGATGAGATCCGCTTCGCCGATGGCGCGCGCTTCGTGATCAGCGTGCCCGATTTCAAGGAATGGACCGGGCTGAGCGAAGGTCTGGCGCTGCGCACCACTCAGGTGATCACCCTGGTCGTGGCGGTACTGGTGGTCTGGGCGCTGTTCTGGTTCCTGAACCGCACCAAATCGGGCAAGGCGATGCGCGCCTATTCCGACAATGAAGATCTGGCGCTTCTGTCCGGCATCGACCCGGAAAAGGTCGTGCGCATGACCTGGATCATCGCCGCCGCTCTGGCGACGATTGCCGGGGTGCTTTACGGGCTCGACAAGAGCTTCAAACCCTTCAACTATTTCCAGATCCTGCTGCCGATCTTCGCCGCCGCCATCGTCGGCGGTCTGGGCAGCCCGATCGGGGCGATTGCCGGCGGCTTCGTCGTCGCCTTCTCCGAAGTGGCGCTGACCTATCCCTGGCGGGCCGTGGCCAAGTATCTCGGCTTCGATCCCGGCGATGCCATGATGCAGCTGATGTCCACCGAATATAAGTTCGCGGTCAGCTTCGTCATCCTGATCATCGTTCTGCTGTTCAAGCCGACCGGCTTGTTCCGTGGCAAATCCGTGTAAGGAGGACCGAGACAATGGCAACTTCACGTCAAGCCGAAGCCACGAGCCCCTGGCGCGCCCCGATCTTCTTCGCGGTGCTGGCCGTGCTGTTCATTCTGGAAGGCACCACCAGCAATGCGCTGTTCACCGGATCCTGGAACACCTCGCTCACCATTTTGAACATGGGCCTGATCTCGGCGGTCATGGCGCTCGGGCTGAACATGCAATGGGGCTATGCCGGGCTGTTCAACTCGGGCGTGGTCGGCTTCGTTGCGCTCGGCGGCCTGGCTCCGGTGCTGATTTCGGTCCCCCCGGTCGAGGGCGCCTGGTCCGCTGGCGGGCTGGGCATCCTGGCCGCGATCGTCTCTGCCATCGGCACCATCGCCATTGCGGCTTTCTGCTGGCAGCGGATCAAGGGCCGCGCCCGGATCCTTGCCGTCACCGCCGTTCTGATCATCGGCTTCATCACCTATCGCTGGCTGTTCAGCCCCGCCGCCACCGCCATCGAGGCCAACCAGGCGGCGCAATACGGCAACCTTGGCGGTCTTGGCCTGCCGATCCTTCTGTCCTGGCCGGTCGGCGCCCTGTTTGCCGCCGCAGCCGCTTGGGGCGTGGGCAAGGTCGCCTTGGGCCTGCGCTCGGATTATCTGGCAATTGCCACACTTGGCATCGGCGAAATCATCGTGGCCGTCCTCAAGAACGAGGAATGGCTGGCGCGCGGGGTCAAGAACGTCACCAAGATCCCCAGCCCGGTGCCTTCCTCGATCAGCCTTCAGCAGGACCCGGCCTTCATCGCCCGGGCCGAAAACTGGGGCATGCCGGTCAATGAGCTGGCCGGGATCTGGGTCAAGCTCTGCTATACCGGGCTGTTCGCCTTCGTGCTGATCGCCCTGATCCTGCTGGCCGAGCTGTCGCTGAAATCCCCCTGGGGCCGGATGATGCGCGCCATTCGCGACAATGAGACCGCCGCCGAAGCCATGGGCAAGGATGTCACCGGCCGCCATCTTCAGATCTTCGTCATCGGTTGCGCGGTGATGGGTCTGGCCGGCGCGATGATGATCACCCATGACGGGCTGATGGCACCGACCCAGTATAACCCGCTGCGCTATACCTTCGTGATCTGGGTCATGGTGATTGTCGGCGGCTCGGGCAATAACTGGGGCGCAGCGCTTGGCGGCATCCTGATCTGGTTCCTCTGGGTCAAGGCAGAAATCTGGGGTCCCGAGCTGATCGGCCTTCTGACCGCGCCACTGCCGGCGGGCGATTTCAAGAAGCACCTGCTCGACAGCGCACCGCATATGCGCTTCATCGCTCTGGGCACGATCCTGCTGCTGGTGCTGCGCTTCTCGCCGCGCGGGCTGATCCCGGAAAAATAATCGCCGCATGGCGGCGCATGACACAGACAGCAAAAGGGGCCCTGGAGGGCCCCTTTTTCCTTTGGGATAGGTTCGGCCGTGCTGCGTTCCGGCGGCGTCAGTCGTCCTGGCAGTTATCGGTCATCACCAGCGACCACCACATCTTGCCGCCGCTTTGCACCACGCCGATCCCGGCATCGTCGAATTTATTGTGCACGATGACCTCACGGTCAGGCGCGCGCTCCAGCCAATACGCCAATTGCGAATAAGCATCGGGCGAGTTCCCGACCAGCTGGGCCGAAGCGCAAGCCCGATATTCGACGGCGCGCACCCGCTCGACCACCGACGATCCGTTCGAGCCCGCCACATTCAGCCGGCCCATGGTCGCCATGTCACAGGCCTGAGCCTGAGCGGCAAAGTCCAGATCCCCACGGAAGGTCAGCGGTTCTTTCCCGGCCAGATCACGGGCCTCATTCAACTGGGTCTGTATCTGTTCGACCAGGAGCGGGTTGGCAGTGGTACAAAGCGGCGTCGCATATTCCACTGCCGGATCGGACAAGGCGCTGTCGCGGATCGCTGCCGGCGTTGGCGGTTGGTCATTGACCGCGACATCGCAACCGGACAGCACAACCAAGGCCGAGGTTACGGAAGCGAAGGCTATATAGGCATAGGGCTGAGACATGATCGGCTCCTGCGAATCGTATTCTGCGCTCAGGTTATTCAGACGGCGGGGAAAATTCACCCGCTTATCCGCCACGCCTGCTGCCAACTCCCTTGTCAGGCCCCCGCTTGCACCGTAAATGCCGGACATGACCCAGCATCAGCGCCTTCTCATCATCGATTTCGGCTCTCAGGTAACGCAGCTGATTGCGCGCCGCCTGCGCGAGCTGAACGTCTATTGCGAAATCCACCCCTATCAGAACGTCAGTGACGAATTCCTGAGGGATTTCGCCCCTCAAGCCATTATCTTCTCAGGCGGCCCGGACAGCGTCACGCGCGCGGGATCGCCCCGCCCGCCAGCCTCGGCCTTCACACTGGGCGTGCCGATCCTTGGCATCTGCTACGGCCAGCAGATCATGATGCAGGAACTTGGCGGGCTGGTCGAAAGCGGCCACGGCACCGCGGAATTTGGCCGCGCCTATGTCGCGCCGGCCGATAGCCGCCTGCCGCTGCTCGATGGCTGGTTCTGCGATGGCCGCGAGCAGGTCTGGATGAGCCATGGCGATCACGTCAGCCGAATCGCCCCGGGCTTCGAAGTCTATGGCACCTCGCCCGGCGCGCCCTTCGCCATCACCGCCGATCCCGCGCGCAACTTCTTCGCCGTGCAGTTCCACCCCGAAGTGCACCACACCCCGAATGGCGCCAGGCTTTACGAAAACTTCGTGAAACTGGCCGGCTTCACCGGCGACTGGACCATGGCATCTTACCGCGACGACGCGATTGCCAGGATCCGCGAACAGGTCGGCGACAAAAAGGTTATCTGCGGTCTTTCAGGCGGCGTGGACAGCTCGGTCGCGGCGGTGCTGATCCACGAAGCCATCGGCGATCAGCTGACCTGCGTCTTCGTCGATCACGGTCTTCTGCGGCTGAACGAGGCCGAAGAAGTCGTGACCATGTTCCGCGACAATTACAACATCCCGCTGATCCATGCCGACGAGAGCGATCTGTTCATCGGCGCGCTGGAGGGGGTCTCCGACCCCGAGATCAAGCGCAAGACCATCGGGCGGCTCTTCATCGACGTGTTCCAGAAATATGCCAACGAGATCGAGGGCGCCGAGTTCCTGGCACAGGGCACGCTTTACCCCGACGTGATCGAAAGCGTCTCGTTCAGCGGCGGCCCTTCGGTCACCATCAAGTCGCACCACAATGTCGGCGGCCTGCCGGAAAAGATGGGCCTGAAGCTGGTCGAGCCCCTGCGTGAGCTCTTCAAGGACGAGGTTCGCGCCCTTGGCCGCGAGCTGGGCCTGCCCGACACGTTCATCGGCCGCCACCCCTTCCCCGGCCCGGGCCTTGCCATCCGCTGCCCCGGCGAGATCAGCCGCGAAAAGCTGGAGATCCTGCGCAAGGCCGATGCCGTCTATATCGACCAGATCCGCAAGCATGGTCTTTATGACGAGATCTGGCAGGCCTTTGTCGCGATCCTGCCGGTCAGGACCGTGGGCGTGATGGGCGACG
>JBKEBH010000042.1:0-11754 GCA_047973065.1 Paracoccus sp. (in: a-proteobacteria)
TCGAAGTTCAACAGGATGTGGCTTACCCATCGTTGATCCCCAATATCTGCCTCAAAGACAGGGAATCACAGCGCCTCATCCAAAGGAAGTATGAATCTCAATACGTGCAGCACGCTCTAAAGTGGTTTTCCGCCTTGGACACCCGCAGCCACAGTAGCCCGGTCAGCACCTTGTGGCGGCACTTCGTCGACAAGACGATTTGACAATGGTGACATAAAACGCAGTGCCTGCCCCAATAGCGTTTACGCAATTCCGTGAACTTCATCTGGATGCGGCGCGATGAACAACCCTTGATCCGCTGTATCACGTCCGAAAGCGACAGCTTCGGTTAGATCGACAAGAACCTGCAGACATGATCCCGCACCAGCATTCCACGCAGAATATGCACACCCATTCACCGCTGGTCTGCCTGCTGATCTGGCGCAGACACTTCCGCATCAGACCTCCCTTATGAGCCTCTTTCATTTTGATAAATGGATTCATCATCGGATCATGAACTCGACAACTGATCCTTCCCCCAGTGAAGTGGTCCCTCCGTTATGGTTAGGAAATGGAGGATCAGAAATGGCGAACAAGCGGCCGAAGCCGGAAGAGATTATGTCGAAACTGCGGCAGGTTGATATCCTGATGGGGCAAGGGATGTCTCGTCTGGACGCGATCAGGAAGATCGGTGTTGTTGAACAAACCTATTATCGCTGGCGCAAGCAGTATGGTGGAATGGGCGTGGATCAACTGAAGGAATTGAAGCGGCTTCAGCAGGAGAATGAACGGCTGAGACGCGCGGTTTCGGATCTGACGCTGGACAAGCTTATCCTGACGGAAGCGGCCCGGGGAAACTACTGAGCCCTTCTCGCCGCCGGGCCTGCATCGATCACGTTCGCGGTGAGTTGGGCATTTCCGAGCGCCGTGCGTGTCGGGTGTTGCGCCAGCACCGCTCGACACAGCGCAAGCTGCCGACGGGCCGAGCGGATGAAAGCCGGCTGGTCGCGGATATGATCGAGTTGGCACGCCAATATGGCCGTTATGGTTATCGCCGGATCGCAGCCCTGCTGCGCGATGCCGGTTGGCGGGTGAACGACAAGCGCGTTGAACGGTTATGGCGGCGAGAGGGGCTGAAGGTGCCGGCAAAACAACCGAAGAAAGGGCGGCTGTGGCTGAACGATGGATCCTGCGTGCGTCTGCGACCGGAGTATCGCAACCACGTTTGGTCCTATGACTTCGTCCATTGCCGGACCGATGACGGCAAGGCGTTCAGGACGCTGAACATTCTGGATGAGCATAGCCGAGAATGCCTGACGATCAGGGTAAAGCGCAAACTGAACTCGACCGATGTGATTGATGCCTTGAGCGATCTGTTCATCATGCGCGGCGTTCCTGCCTTCATCCGATCCGACAATGGCCCGGAATTTATCGCCCAGGCCGTCCGTGACTGGATCGCCGCGGTCGGGGCCAAGACGGCCTATATCGAACCAGGATCACCCTAGGAGAACGGGTATTGCGAGAGCTTCAACGCCCGCTTTCGCGACGAATTGCTGAACGGTGAGGTCTTCTACAGCCTCCGTGAAGCAGAAATCATCATCGAAGAATGGAGGAAGCACTACAACACCAAACGCCCACACAGTGCTTTGGGCTATCGCCCACCGGCACCGGAAACCATCGTCCCGATGGACCAGAGGCCGCTCATGCACTAACAGTTAAACTGGACCACTCAGGTGGGGCTGATCATCGGCTTTCACCGCCCGTCGATCCAGAATGTCGACGATTTCGCCATCCGCACCGGCAAGGAAAGTATCCCCGACATGGACGGAGACCGGATCTTCTACTTCACCTTCGATCGAGGTGATGGCGAAGCCAGTGCGGTCGAGGCCGATGCTCTCGCCGATCCGCTCTGGCAATCGCTGAGCGCGGTAAAGGCGGGCCGCGTCCACAAGGTCGACGACGGCATCTGGAATACCGCAGGGGGCGTCATCGCCGCCGGCCTGATGCTGGACGACATCGCTCGGATCTATGGCGTTGAGTAGCTCTGCAGCACCCCGGAGCGGGGCGATCCCAAAGCCCGGCCTCGAACTTGCATCACCTTCCTTGCTTTCACGGGTGTTTCCGCAGAACTCATGCGACCATTGCTGATTTAATCGCAGGCGATTCCATATCCACAGGCGCCCCGTCGGCGGTACGGTTATCGAACAGCGAAACCCCGCTCTCCTCTGACGATATGCGACAAATTGGCGTATGATGTTCCCATCTTCCGGCTCCACTGGCATTTCGTCATAAATGACTTATGCTTGTACCAAGGCTTCCCAGCATTTCGCCAGGAAACGACGGATGTCGTGAATTTTGCGAGGGGAAGCAACATGCGCAAGGCAACTTCGGTTTCATTCATTTCGGCGCTGCTGGCGGGAACGACGGGCCTGCCGGCGCAGTCTCTGGCGCAAAGCGATGTGATCGTGCTGGATACGATCACCCTTATTGGCACCGGGCTGCCGACGGAGGTGATGCAAAGCCCTGCCTCGGTTACAATCATTGATGCCGAAAGTATCGAACATAGCGCGCCGGTCTCGGTCGCAACATTGCTGCGCGATGTGCCCGGTGTGCGGATATCCGAAGAGGGGATCGAACGGGTGTCGATCCGGGGCGAGGACGCCCGCCGCGTCGCCATCCTGATCGACGGGGAGAAGCTGACTGATCACACCAATTACGGCCAGCCGATCCTGGTCGATCCGACCGAGATCGAGCGGGTCGAGATCGTGCGCGGCTCGGGCTCGGTCGTATCGGGAAGCCAGGCCATTGGCGGGGTCATCAACATCGTCACCAAGCGCGGCGCGGCCAAGCCGTTCGAACTGTCGGCAACCGGCGGCTACATGTCGGCAAGCGACGGCTATCGCTATTCGGTCGCGGCATCGGGAACGGTCGAGGCGGGCGCGGGCGCGCTCGATTATCGGCTGAGCTATGGCCACATGGATCAAGGCAACCGCCAGACCCCCGATGGCGAACTGGTACCCTCGGATACGCAGGACCGCAGCCGCTCGGCGCATCTCGGCTATCGGCTCGGCAACCACTATTTCGGCCTGAAGGCACAGTCCTACGATCTGTCGGCCAATGTCTATGTCGATCAGCCGGATTTCAGCATCGCACTGCCCCGGCGTGACCTGCGCAAGGTTTCGGCCTTCTATGAAGGCACGGAGCTGACGCCATGGCTGAACAGCCTGTCGGCGAATGTTTATCACCAGACCATCGACCGCGAGTTCGTCAACACTGTCGGGACGGCGGCCGGGCTGATGCGGATTGACGAGGAATCGAGCTCGATCGACGAGCAGAAGACCTCGGGGCTCAACCTGCGCGCCGAGATGAGCTTTTCGTCCAGTTCCCGGACCGTGGCCGGGCTGGAATACGAGGATGACCAGCTGGATGTCGACAAGCTGTCGCGGGTGACGATGACCCCGCCCGGTATGACCACCTTAACGAGCCATCATGACGAGGCGAAGATCCGCACCTTTTCGCTGTTCGCGCAGCACGAGATTGACCTGCGCCCGGACCTGACCGCGAATATCGGCGCCCGCTGGTATCATGTCGATGCCGATCATCGGGCCTCGACCACGAACGGGATGGCGAATGCGACCTCGTCAAATGGCGACAGCCAATGGCTCGGCTCGGCCGGGCTGGTCTGGTCGCGGGGCGAGAACATGGTTCTCAGGGCCAATATCTCGCAGGGCTACAGCTATCCGACGCTGTCGCAACTGTTCCTGACGACCACCGCGGGTGGCGAGGGGACGATCTTTGGCAACCCCGATCTGACCCCCGAAAAATCGACCACGTTCGAGCTAGGCGCACGCTATGACGACGGCACGGCCATGCTCGACGCTGTGCTGTTCTATGGGCGCGCTACCGATTATATCGCGACGGCGGCGACCGGGCCGCGCACCTTCACCTATCAGAACATCGACGAGGCGCGCAGCTGGGGCCTGGAAGTCTATGCCGAGCACGAACTTGCCGATCTGGGGCTGACCCCCTATGCATCGGTTGCGATGCTGCGCCGGCAGCTGCGTCACGCGAACGGCTACAACACCTTCGACAGCGGCTCGCCGCAATGGGCGGGACGCGTCGGGCTGCGCAAGGATTGGCAATATGCCGAGCTTGGCGGCGGGCTGGATCTGTTCATCCGCGCCGAAAGCGGGGCGGATTATCGCGATGACAGCAGCACGGTGACGAATTCCGCCGGTGGCTACGCGACGCTGAACCTGCGCGGCGACATGGCGCTTACGAACGGGGTCACATTCGTGGCCGAACTGAACAACCTGACTGATCGCAGCTATCAGCCCTATAGCCAGATGCCGGGGGCAGAGCGTTCGGTCAACCTGTTCCTGACCAAGACATTCTAGGGGCACGACATGCTGAAACCCGCCTTACTGGTCCTGACTGCGATGGCCGATGGCGATACTCGCCTGACGCTCAGCTATGCCGAAAGTGCCGAGGAATGCGAAGCCAAGCGCGCGGTGGTGACACAGATACTGACCGAGGCCGGAATGGCGCCGCTGCGGACGCTCTGCGGCGAGACGGAACTGCAACTGACACCCTATGAACATGGCGCTGCGCCCACAGCCGAGACCCACCGTTACCGTGTCGAAATCCCCTCGGTAGGCGGCTTCGCCATCACCCCGCTTGCTGAGGGCGACGATTGCGCGCCCGCACCGGATGCAGATCCCGCGATCTACTGCACCCGGTCGGGACAGCAGGAAACCGGCGGCAGCTAGACCGTGCGCGCTGCCGGAATGATCCCAGATGGCGCGCCAATGCGTTGCGCCAGACACGACAGAAGGAGGCCAGAAATGCCGACACTTCCCCTGAGCCGTCGTCGGTTGCTTATCGGCTCGGCAGCCATTGCCGCGAGCCTGTCGAGCCCGGCCCTGTTACGGGCCGCCACGCAGGCCCCGAAACTCGCGCTTTACGGGCCGCCTGCCACGCCGAGCATCGCGCTGGCGCTGGCGGTGAAGACTGGTGCGCTCGCCGATCTGGCGGCTGAGGTGTCGCTGACCATCTGGCGCAGCCCGGATGAATTGCGCGCGGGCCTCGCCTCGGGCGGCATTGGTCTGTCGGTGGTGCCGGTGCAGACGGCGGCGAATCTTTACAATCGCGGCATGGGGCTGCGGCTGGTCAATGCCATGACCGAGGGGCTGCTTTATATCATGGCGCCCGAAGGCGCTGTCGGCGCGATGGCGGATCTGGTGGGCAAGAGGCTGGCGCTGCCCTTTGCCAATGACACGCCGGATTTCGTGCTGCGCGCCCTGCTGGATGGCCAGGGTCTGACCGAGAAGGTGGAACTGGTTCCAGCCGGCACCCCGATCGAGGCGGCACAGATGCTGCTTGCCGGGCGCGTCGATTGCGCGCTTCTGGCCGAGCCGGCATCCTCTGGCGTGATCCTAATGGGCGGCAAGGCGGGCCTGAGCTTCGCGCGCGCCATCGACATCCAGGAGGAATGGGGCAGCGTGACCGGGCTTGGTGCGGTGCTGCCGCAGGCCGGGCTGGCGGTGACCGGTGCATTCAGGGAAAACCATTCCGACCTGATCGTGCCCTTGCAGGCGGCGCTTGCGGAGGCCACGGCTGCGGTTCTGGCTGATCCTGCGACGGGCGCACAGGCGGCCTCGGAATTCTTCGAACTGCCGGCCCCGATCCTTGCCGCCGCCATTCCGCATTCGCGGCTGGTGGCAAAGCCCGCGAGCGAGGTTCGCCCGGCAATTGAGGCGATGCTGAATCTGATGGCGAAAGGCGATTCGGCGATCATCGGCGGCAAGCTGCCCGATGACGGGTTCTATGCGCTATAGACAATGGGGCAGGCGCTGATCGACCGGCTGGCCCGGCTGGGCAACTTTCTGTGGTCCGCATGGGCCGGGCTTGCCGGGCTGGCACTTCTGGCGGCGCTCTGGCAGGCGGGGCACGAGGCTTACGGCAGCTTCATCCTGCCTGCGCCGCTGGAAACCGTGGCGGCGGCCAGGGATCTGATCGCGGATGGCTCGGCCCCCGGACTGCTGCTGCTGACGGGTGAGCGCGCACTTCTGGGCTTCGCGCTGGCGGCGGCGGTCGGCACCGTCGCCGGAATCGCTGCGGGCTATTCGCCGGCGACATTGCGGCTGGTGCGGCCGATCCTGACCGTCATCCTCGGCGTGCCGCCGATTGCATGGATCGTGCTGGCGATGATCTGGTTCGGTGCCTCGGACATGACCGTTGCGCTGACGATCCTGATCTCGGCCACACCGGTGGTTTTTGTCGGCGGGGTCGAAGGCGTCATTACCCGCGACCGCGGCCTTGACGCCATGGCGCAGGTCTTCGGGGCCGGGCCCGTCCGGCGCTTCACCCATGTCGCACTCAGGCAGGTTACGGCGCATCTGCTGCCCGCACTGACGCTGGCGCTCGGCACGGCATTCAAGGTCGCGGTCATGGCCGAGCTCCTTGCCAATGCCGGCGGCATCGGCGGGGCGCTGGCGCGGTCGCGCGCGATGCTCGACATCACGCAGGCGCTGGCATGGGTGTTGCTGAGCGTCGCCATGCTGATCATCGTCGAATACGGGCTGATCCGGCCCTTCCGCGCCGAACTCGAACGGTGGCGGCGTGCGGCAGAGCCATGGGGCGTCAAGCGATGACAGCGCTGCGCCTCAACGGGATCGGACATTCTTTTTTCGGGCGCACGGTGCTGAAGGACATATCCTTCTCGGTTGGTGAGGCTGAGGTGGTGGCGCTGATCGGCCCGTCGGGTTCGGGAAAATCCACCATTGCCCATATCGCCGCCGGCCTGCTGGAACCGAGTGAGGGGCGGGTCATGCGCGATTACCGGCGTCACGCCATGGTGTTTCAGGAACCGCGCCTGATGCCCTGGGCCACGGTTGCCGGTAATATCGGCTTTCCCCTGCGGCTGATGCATGAGCCCCGGCACAGGCGGTCGGACATGATCCGGGCGACGGCGCTGCGGGCGGGGCTTCTGGCCGAGGATCTGCCGAAATACCCGGTCGAGCTGTCGGGCGGGATGCGCCAGCGCACCGCGATTGCCCGCGCCCTCGTGGTCGGGCCGGATTTCCTTTATTTCGACGAACCCTTTACCGCGCTCGATGTGGCGCTGAAGCGGCGCATGCAGGATCTGGTGATCGACGCGGCCAACGACGCGAGCTTCGGCGGCCTGTTCATTACCCATGACCTGATGGAGGCAATCCGCATCTCGCATCGCATCCTCGTGCTCGGCCGCGACGGGCAGGGCCTGCTGGGCGAACGTCTGGTCCCGGGCCGCCCCGGCGAACGTGGCGAGGCTGAGGTCTTCGCGCTGCGTCAGTTCTATCTGTCGGAAGATCCGCTGTTTGCCCATGTCCATGATGTCGACGAAAGGCAGCGCTCATGACCCCGCGTTCCGCCGCCCGGACCGGATTGCGCGATGTCCTTTCGGACGAGGGGTTCCGGCTGTTCTTTCCGCTGGCCGCACTTTACGCCGCATTCTGGCCGCTTCTCTGGGTCGGGCTCTGGTCCTTCGATCTGCCGCTGGCGCGCGACCTGCCTGCGAGTGTCTGGCATGGATACGAGATGGTCTTCGGTGCCTGGGGCGCGGCGCTGATCGGCTTTTTGACGACTGCCGCGCCGGAATGGACCGACACGGCGCGCTTGCGGGGTCGGCCCTTGTGGATTCTGGCTGGCCTTTGGGCGGTGGCGCGGTTTGCCGGACTCATTGGGGCGGATATCCTGATCCTGCCGGCCGCGCTTGCCGATCTCGGCTGGCTGCTGTTTCTGCCCTGCTATCTTCTTGTGCTGTCCTGGCGGCGGGGCACGACGCGGGTGCTGGCCTTCGCAGGCTGGACGCTGGCGCTGGCGCTGGCAGGCGGGGCGGCCCGCATCGCGATGCTGCATGGGAATGCCCGAGCGGCAAGCGATGCCGTGCAGATCGCCGGCATGATCTATCTAGGCCTTCTCGGTCTGGTGCTCGCCCGGGTGACGGTGCCGGTCACCAATATCGTGCTCGACCCGACCGAGACCTCCTCACCCTTCCGGCCGCATCCGGGCCGGCTGAACCTCGCGCCCGGATTGGTCGCGCTTGCGGTCGCGGGCCAGATTTGGGGGCTGTCGCCTGCTGTCCATGGTTATCTTTGGATCGCCGCCGGGGCAGGGTTCATGGACCGCGTGACCGAAGGTTTCGTCGGCCGGGCCTCCTCCCGGGCCGAGATCATGGTTCTCGCCGGTGCCGCAGGCTTCGCCGGCATCGGACTATTGTGCTACGGTGCGGCGCTTCTGGGCGCGTCCTGGGGCGAGGCCGGCCCACTCCATCTGATACAGATGGGAGGGCTCGGCCTCGGCGTGCTGGCGGTTCTGGCGATTGCAGGCCGCTTTCACACCGGTCAGGGTCTTGGCCTGAATTTAGCAACCCGTGCCGCCTTCGCCATGCTCGCATTGGCGAGCCTGCTGCGCGCGCTGCCGGAAATGGGGCTGATGCCTTGGCCGCCGGGACCAGTGCATCTTCTGGCTGCGGTTCTTTGGGCGGGGGCCTTTCTCGCTTGGCTCTCGGATTACTGGTCGGCGTTCCGTGATCCCACCACGATCGGCGGTGATGCCTGCTGAACGGCACGGACGGGACTTAATCCCGCAGCCAGTGCGACCATGTCTGTTGCGGTGAGACAGATGCAGGTGGCTTGCTTTCTGAAGTAAAGTTGATAAAAAAAGTATGTTATTGGGGTGATGCCGTCGGTACTTGGCGATCCCCGTTAAGGATGAGGCCTGCCATGAACGACCTGACCCCTGAAAAGCTGCGCGAACTGAAGCGTGACGCCACGATCCGGCCCTATGATCTGGCGGCGCAGCTTGACCTGCCGGAAGCGGCACTGGTCGAGGCGGATCTGGGTCATGGGGCGGTCAGGATCGATCCGACGCTCGGGCGACTGATCCCGGCGATCACCGCTCTGGGCGAGGTGATGGCGCTGACGCGCAACCGCTCCTGCGTGATCGAGAAGATCGGCACCTATAACGATTTCCACGATGGCGAACATGCCGCGATGACGCTGGACACGGAAATCGACATACGCATGTTCCCGCGTCACTGGGTCCATGCCTGTGCCGTCGAGGCCGAGGGAAAGGACGGTCCGCGCCGCTCGATTCAGGTCTTTGACGCCGCCGGGGACGCGGTTCACAAGGTTTTCCTGCGCGGAACCTCGAATCTGCAGGCTTGGGAGACGCTGCGCCGCGATCTGGCGCTGCCCGATCAGCAGACGCTTTCCACCTTTCAGGCGCGCGCCGGACCGGAAGGCGTAAGGATCGCCGAGGATCGCGCCGAAACCCTGCGCGAGGGGTGGGTCAGGATGACCGACACACACCAGTTCAACACGCTGGTGCGGCGGTTGAAAATGAACCGGCTGGGCGCCTATCGCGTCGCCGGGGCGCCGCTGGCGCGGCCGCTTTCGGTTTCGTCGGTGCCGGTCCTGCTGGATCGCCTGCTGGCCGAGGGACACAAGTTCATGCTCTTTGTCGGCAATATGGGCTGTATCGAAATCCATTCCGGCGGAATTAATAGCATGAAGCCAATGGGGCCGTGGCTGAACGTGCTGGACGAACGCTTCAACCTGCACCTGCGGGCTGATCATATTGCCGAGGTCTGGCTGGTAGACAAGCCGACCAAACGCGGCCCGGCCTTGTCCGTCGAAACCTTCGATACCGAGGGCAGCCTGATCTTCCAGTGTTTCGGTATGCGTCCGGATAGAGGCGGCAACCCTGAAAGTTGGGCCTCGCTTCTGGACGATCTGTCTCTGCTGGAGGGCGCCTGATGCCCGCCGCCTGCCATCGCCTCGACCTGCGCCCTAGAATTTCGCTGCCGGTGATCGCCGCACTGGCGCTTCTGTTTGCCGTCAGCCCCGCGCTGTCGGATGCACATCCCGAGGCCCGGCGCATCGTTGCCATTGGTGGCTCGATCACAGAAATCGTCTATGCACTTGGTCAGCAGGATCGGCTGATCGCGCGCGATACGACGTCCAGCTATCCGTCCGGGGCGCAGGCGCTGCCCGATGTGGGGTATATGCGGGCGCTATCGCCCGAGGGGGTGCTGTCGGTCGCGCCCGACCTGATCCTGGCCGAGGAAGGTACCGGCCCGCCCGAGGTGATCGATCTGCTGCGCGGTGCCGGCATCCCTTTCGAGATGATTGAGACCGGCACTGATGGTGAGGCGTTGATTGCAAAGATCAGGGCCGTGGCCGCGGTGCTTGGTGTCCCCGAAGCGGCCGAGGCCTCTGTTTCCGCCCTGCGGGTCGATTTGGACCGGCTCGCCGGGGAAGCCGATGTACTGGAACGCAAGCGCGTCCTGTTCGTGCTGACGCTTCAGGGAGGCCGGGTTATGGTTGGCGGCGAGGGGACCGAGGCCGACGCGATCATCCGCATGGCCGGTGCCGATAATGCCGTGCAGGGGGTCAATGGCTACAGGCCTCTGACCGACGAAGCCATCACCGCCGCAGCGCCCGACGTGATCCTGACTATGGAACGGGGCGGTGGGACCGAAAGCCTGAATATCGCTGATGAGGAACTGCTGAGCCTGCCGGCGCTGGCGACCGCTCCTGCTGCCCGGAGTGGTGCGGTGATCCGCATGGACGGGCTTTACCTGCTGGGCTTTGGGCCGCGCACCGGCAAGGCGGCACTGGAACTGCATGACGCGATATACGGGGGTGACTGATGGTGGCGCTGGAAGCCCGGCCAAGCGAAAGGCTGGCAGGCGACCGCCGTCATCTGGGGCGGGCGCTCGGGTTCTGGCTGGTGCTGATGCTGGCGGGCCTGTCGCTGGTCTCGCTCGGCAGCGGCGCATCCGGCGTGTCGGCGCCCACCGTCCTGACGAATTGGTTCTCGGGGCAGGAAATTGACGCCACCGACCGGGTGGTAATCTTCGAGATCCGCCTGCCGCGCCTGCTGACCGGCATTCTGGTCGGCGCCGCGCTGGCGGTCTCGGGCGCGATCATGCAGGGGCTGTTTCGCAACCCGCTGGCCGATCCGGGGCTGCTGGGGGTCAGCGCGGGGGCCTCGCTCGGGGCGATTTCGGCCATCGTGCTGGGCAATGCGCTGCCGGCGGCGGCTCTGGCCGCGGTCGGCAGGCATCTGGTGCCGCTGGCGGCCTTTTCCGGCAGCTGGGTTGCCATGCTGCTGCTTTACGGAATCGCCACGCGGCGCGGGCGGACTTCGGTGGTGACGATGCTGCTGGCCGGGATCGCCATGGCGGCGATGATCTCGGCGCTGTCCGGTCTGATCATCTATGTCGCCGATGACCGGCAGTTGCGCGACCTGACTTTCTGGGGCATGGGTTCGCTATCTGGATCGAGCTGGACCAAGCTGGTCGCCGCCGGCCCGGTTATCGCCCTTGCGCTGATCGCCGCGCCGGGTCTTGCCCTGGGCCTGAACGGTCTGGCCCTGGGCGAGGCCGCCGCTGCCCATGTCGGCATCCGTGTTCAGCGCGTGAAGACCGGTGCGATCCTTGTCACCGCCGCCGCCACCGGTGCAGCGGTGGCGATCTCGGGCGGCATCGGATTTGTCGGCATCGTTGTGCCGCATCTGCTGCGCCTGATCGCTGGGCCGGATCACCGCTGGCTGCTGGTGAATTCCGGCCTGCTCGGCGCCTCGGTCCTGCTGGCCGCCGACATGGTCAGCCGCAGCATCGTCGCCCCGGCGGAACTGCCCATCGGCATCGTCACCGCGATGATCGGCGGGCCGTTCTTCCTGTGGGTGCTGCTGTCGAACCGCAGCGTGCTGGACCGATGAGCCTGA
>JBKEBH010000043.1:0-5713 GCA_047973065.1 Paracoccus sp. (in: a-proteobacteria)
TTGTTGTGAACAACAGGAACATTCATGCTCTCTCCCGTCTCTCCGACCTCGCCTGTCGCCCCATGGCTGGGCGGCAAGCGCAACCTTGCCAAGCGCATCTGCGCGATCATCGACAACGCGCCCTGCAGCGCCTATGCCGAACCATTCGTCGGCATGGGCGGCGTTTTCCTCAGACGCGCTGCACGTCCGCGCGCCGAGGTCATCAATGATCGCGGCCGCGATATCGCCAAGCCGCGCGGATCGCCTCACAGGCGGTTTCAGCCCGTTTTCGGCCCTCTCTGCAGACTGAGACACAGGCTCCGAGCGCACCGCACATGCCCTAAGAATCCCCGACTTTACAGGTTGTTACCGGATAATCCCGGCTATTCCCACATAATGGCCCTTCACTGCAGGAATGCTTGTTACCCAACAATCGGTAAGACGGTCCGTACCGCAGGAGAAGTCCATTTTGGCGAGGCACCGCTGCTGATGGACCTTAATCCTGATCTGTCCGCGGATAGCGTCCTGCTGATCGCCAAGGATGCTTATGGCCGGGTGGTGACCCGCGAAGATATCGGCACAGGCAAGGGGCGGCTGGTGGAATGGTTTGGGCTTGGAGCCGATGGCACCCGGCTCCCGCCGGGGATCTACAGCTTCATGCTGGAAAGCTATCGGGGCGATAGCTTGCTTGGTCAGCAGAAGCTGTCCACCTACAGCACGCTTCAGGAATTGCAGCAAGATAAGGGCGAAATCACCTTTGCTTTGGAAGGAGGCGCTACGGTCAGCGTAAATGAAATCAACGGGTTGAAGCAGGGCAGCGAGAACTGAGATTATGCGGCTCCATATCGGGTTGAGCCGGCAAGCAGCCATGGTTTGAACAGTGCCTCGTCCAGGACTTGCGATGCCGATGGGAGGCCTGTTGCGCATAAAGGGGACCACAGGCTGCCGACGGGCGTAGGATTATAGTGAAATTGTCATGAAAGTGAGATCATTGGGGGCTCAGTCCCGGCATTTGGTGGATCAGGTTTAGGCCCTGTGGATACTTACCTGATCTATAGAACGATTGCGGCGATGGTGATGACGGCGAGGTAGTTTCTCGCCATTTTTGAATAGCCCCGAGTTTGGGAGTGTCCTGAAGTCTGTGTATCTGGCCCGCCCCATGCGGTTTCAGGTCCTCAAGCGTCGAAGCGCTCACCGAACATTATGGCGAACTGGTTTCGGGCCGCAAACCATTCTCGGACGTTTCGACCGTCTTTCTCGAACCTGCGGATTGCGAGGTAGATCACCCAAGCCTTGTCGGGCGCATCGACGTCGAACCTCCGGTCGAGAGTATTATCGATCACGACCGATGGCTTGCCACCGTGATCGCGGGGACGCCGCCTGTAGCCGATCTGCGCCTTGATCCCCGCAAGCTGAGCCAGTCTGGCCACTCGGTTCGGACAGATGCTTTCGCCCTGCTCAAACAGATCGTCATGCAGCTTGCGGTAGCCGTAGACCTTGCCGCTCGTAAACCCAGGCCTTGTACAGCAGCTCGGTCTGGTGCCTGTCTTCCTGCGCCCGTGCGCTCAGCGGTGCCTTCAGCCACGCATAGAATCCGCTCGCCTGACCGCCCTGCCCAGACGATCAGCGGCAGGCGGCAAGGGCTCGGCGGATCCGGGCGACAAAGCTGTCGGCCTGCGATCTGCTCGCCATTTCCACGCCATAGAGCGACAGCCAATGCAGCCGGGCCTGCGCCGCGCAGGGCTTCAGGAACGACCATTTCAGGATCGCCGCAGCGACTGGCGCAGGATCAGCCGGTCGATCCAGCGCGGCGAGCCGAGGCTGGTTATCGCGACAACATGGCGCAGCCCGGTCAGGCGCGGGGTGATACGGCCCAGATCGGCGGCATGATCGAAGGCGATGCCAGGCCGCCAGAGCCGGTCTAACCAGCCCTTCAGGATGGCCGGAAATCCGAACCACCAGGTCGGGAAGACGACAATCAGCAGCTCCGCCTGAATCAGCTGCTCGATCTGGCGCTCCATGGCCTGATCAGGTGACCAGCTGGCCGCCCCATAATAGCTGATACGCTCCTCGGCGCTCAGTCTTGGGTCGAAATCGGCCCCATAAAGGTCGAGCCGCTGGGTCTGGTGCCCGGCGGCGCGGGCGGCTGCTTCGGCCTGATCGGCAAGGTGCCGATTCAGGCTGTCGGCCAGCGGATGCGCGGTGACCAGAAGCGCGCGCATTCATTTGGCCTTGGGCCGGAAGGCTTCGATGCGGGCCGGGTCGGTCTCGATCCGGGCAGCGCCGAGCAGGTCGAGACAATAGGGCACGGCGGCGAAGACCGCGTTCAGGCAGGTGGCAATTGCCGAAGGCTTGCCCGGAATGGTGATGATCAGGGTCTTGCCCCGGCTGACGGCGGTCTGGCGCGGCCGGAGCGCGGTCGGCACCTCGGCCCGCGAGGCGCGGCGCATTTCCTCACCGAAGCCGGGATATTCGCGCTCGGCAATATCCGCCACGGCTTCCGGGGTCAGATCGCGCGGCGCGGGGCCGGTGCCGCCGGTCACCAGGATCAGATCCATGCCGAGATTGTCGCACAGATCGCGCAGGGCCTCGGCGGTACCTTCGCGCCCGTCAGGGACGATCCGGCGGGAGATCTCCATCGGCGAGGTCACGGTTTCGCGCAGCCAGCTTTCCGCACCGGGCCCGCCCTTATCCTCATATTCGCCGCGGCTGGCGCGGTCGGAAACGGTCAGGATGGCGATACGGGCGGAGGAAGACATGGGCGCGGCCTTTCGATAATATGGCGGCATTCTGGCCATCTGGCGACAGAAAGAAAAGACCGCGCCGCGCGCCGGTGGAGGCGGGCCGATGCCGCTGCGGAATGCAATTTCACGGCTGCGGGCGCTCGGCAAAATTGATACAGTAACAGCGCGAAGGTTTACCAGCAGGACGATCCTGCCGTGTAGACCACAAAAAATAATGCGAAAATTGCCCGGACATCATTCTACGGAGTACCAATATGACGAGCCGAGTTCTCTGGATAATCGTTGGGATCATATCAATCGTTGCGGGTATATTTGCCCTGTTCAACCCGCTTGTTGCCACGCTGACCGCTGAACAGGTCGCCGGCTGGGCCTTCCTGTTCATCGGCATCCTACAGATTTTTGCGGTGTTCAAGCAGGACGGCTGGGGCGGCCGGATCTGGGTCATTCTGATCGGGGCGCTGTTTGTCTTCCTCGGCATCAACCTTCTGGGCAAACCGCTGGTCGGCATTATCTCGCTGACCCTGACCGTTGCCACACTGTTCCTGATTTCCGGGATCTTCCGGGTCATCCTGTCCTTCTCGCTGCGCGGGACCGGGATATTCTGGATGGTTCTGCTGAGCGGGGCCATTTCGGTCATCCTCGCCATCATGATCTTCTCGAACTTCCCGCAATCGGCGGCCGTCATACTCGGCATTCTGCTGGCGGTCGAACTGATCTCGAACGGCATCATGATGATCGCCCTCGGCGGGGCCAAGGACTCGGATCTCGCCTGATCGGCAAGATCCCGGGTCAGCCGCCCTCTTGGGCACCTGGCCATAATCGCCGCCCGGTCTCAGGCCGGGCGGCTTTTTCATGCCCGGCGCAGGGTGGTGATACCGGGGCCTTTCGCGAATCCGCGCCGCCCGCTATAGCGCGGTGATGAGCCAGAATCCGCCCCTGATCCGCCCCGACCTTGCCCGCGCCCAGATGCCCGCTGACCCCCGCCGTGCGGGGCAGCCGACCATCGGCATGGTCAGCCTCGGCTGCCCGAAAGCGCTGGTGGACAGCGAACGCATCCTGACCTGGCTGCGGGCGGAAGGCTATGCGATCAGCCCCGATTACAAGGGCGCCGATGCGGTGATCGTCAATACCTGCGGCTTTCTGGACAGCGCCAAGGCGGAAAGCCTGGATGCCATCGGCGAGGCGCTGACGGAAAACGGCAAGGTGATCGTCACCGGCTGCCTTGGGGCCGAGCCCGATTACATTACCGGCACCCATCCCAGGGTTCTGGCCGTCACCAGCCCGCATCAATACGAGCAGGTGCTGGACGCGGTTCACGGCGCGGTCCCGCCCAGCCCCGATCCTTTCGTGGATCTGCTGCCGGCCTCCAGCGTCAGCCTGACGCCGCGCCATTACAGCTATCTGAAGATCTCCGAGGGCTGCAATCACAAGTGCAAGTTCTGCATCATGCCCGACATGCGCGGCCGTCTGGTCAGCCGCCCGGCTCATGCGATCGTCCGCGAGGCCGAGAAGCTGGTCGCTGCCGGGGTCAAGGAGCTGCTGGTGATCTCGCAGGATACCAGCGCCTATGGGCTTGATCGCAAGCACGAGACCGAGCGCGGCCACCGCGCCCATATCGTGGACCTCGCCCGCGACCTTGGCTCGCTGGGGGCCTGGGTCCGGCTGCATTACGTCTATCCCTATCCCTTCGTCCGCGACCTGATCCCGCTGATGGCGGCCCATTCGGAATCTGGCGGGCTGGTGCTGCCCTATCTGGATATCCCCTTCCAGCACGCCCATCCCGATACGCTGAAGCGCATGGCCCGGCCCGCTGCCGCCGCCAAGACGCTGGACGAGATCGCGGCCTGGCGCGCGGTCTGCCCCGAGATCACCCTGCGCTCGACCTTCATCGTGGGCTATCCCGGCGAGACCGAGGCCGAGTTCCAGACGCTTCTGGACTGGCTGGACGAGGCGCAACTGGATCGCGTGGGCGCCTTCCAATACGAGAACGTCAAGGGCGCCCGCGCCAATGACCTGCCCGACCATGTCGCGCCCGAGGTGAAGCAGGATCGTTTCGACCGCTTCATGGAAAAGGCGCAGGCCATCAGCGAGGCCAAGCTGGCCGCCAAGGTTGGCCAGCGCCTGCAGGTCATCGTGGACGAGGTCGATGACGAGGGCGCCACCTGCCGCACCAAGGCCGACGCGCCCGAGATCGACGGCAACCTGTTCATCGACGAGGGATTCGAGGGCCTGCATCCCGGCGATATCGTCGAGGTGACAGTGGACGAGGCCGGCGAATACGACCTCTGGGGGCACCGTTAGGTCAAGTGGTCCAGCCTTACATGCAGCTTTGCACCAGCCGCTCGCTCTCGGCGGCATCGCGGCGATACCGGGTCATGGTGCGTTCCATCACCGCCTAGACATTCGAGCGGCCGGCGTTCAGCCCGCCCGAGATCTCCAGCCGGCGGTTGAAAGCGCCTTCCAACTCGCGGTTATAGGTGACCATGGCCCGCGCGATCTGCGCCATGGCGCTGACCTGCTTGGCGGTGCGGGTCTTGTTGCTGGGGTCGGCATCGGCGACATCGGCGACCCGCTGGACCAGCCCCGCCAGTCCGTCCACCCCGCCTTCGATGGTGCGCGTGCCGCGTGTGGCGGCATCCGCCTTGGCGATCTCGCCGAGGTTTTCAGCCCCCGACAGTGCCAGATCGGCCGATCCCTTGGCAAAGACACCACCCGCCGAGGTTGGCTTGATGCGGCCCATGGCACGGCCCAGCACGGTGCGGCCGAACTCGTTCCAGCTGGCCTGGCCCGAGACGAGATCGGTCAGCGCGCCGTTCAGATCCGAAATCTCCCGCGTCTGGTCCGACAGCTCCCGGACCGCCTCGCCGCCCTTCAGCCCGCCCAGTTCCATCAGGCTCGCGCCAAGGTCCAGCGTCGCCAGCGAGGTTTTGTGGATCAGGTCGACGATCAGCCGGACCCGGCCCTCGCGATCCAGGCGGTCCAACTCGGCC
>JBKEBH010000359.1:0-1722 GCA_047973065.1 Paracoccus sp. (in: a-proteobacteria)
GCGGGTGTGGCGAAACTGGTAGACGCACCAGATTTAGGTTCTGGCGCCGCAAGGCGTGGGGGTTCAAGTCCCTCCACCCGCACCATGACGAAGGATAGGACATGCAGGTCAAAGAGACCCAGAACGAAGGCCTCAAGCGCGGCTACCAGATGACCCTCCCGGCCGCCGAGCTGGCCGCGATGGACGATGCGAAGCTGAAAGAGGCTCAGCCCGAAGTCGAAATGAAGGGCTTCCGCAAGGGCAAGGTGCCGATGGCAATGCTGAAAAAGCAGTTCGGCCCGCGCGTGCTGGGCGATGCCATGCAGGAATCCGTCGATGGCGCACTGCGCGATCACCTGGAAAGCACCGGCGACCGCCCGGCCGTCCAGCCCAAGATCGAAATGGAAAACGGCGAAAACTGGAAGGAAGGCGACGATGTCGTGGTCAATGTGACCTACGAATTGCTGCCGGCAATCCCGGAAGTCGATCTGTCCAAGCTGAACCTGGAGCGTCTGATCGTGAAGGCCGAGGATGCCGCCGTCACCGAAGCCCTGGAAAGCCTTGCCAAGAACGCGGTCTCCTATGAAGATAAGCGCAAGGGCTCCAAGGCCGCCAAGGACGAACAGATCGTGATCGACTTCAAGGGCTCGGTCGATGGCGAGCTGTTCGAGGGCGGCACCGCCGAAGATTACCCGCTGGTTCTGGGCTCGGGCAGCTTCATTCCCGGTTTCGAGGATCAGCTGATCGGCGCCAAGGCTGGCGACGAGATTGAGGTGAAGGTTCAGTTCCCGGCCGATTACGGTCATGAGGCTCTGGCCGGCAAGGACGCCGTTTTCGCGACTACCGTCAAGGCCGTGAAGAAGCCGGTCGATGCCAAGATCGACGACGAGCTGGCCAAGCGCTTCGGTGCCGAATCGCTCGACAAGCTGAAAGAGCAGATCACCGAGCGTCTGGAAGCCGAATACAAGGGCGCCTCGCGCGCGGTCATGAAGCGTTCGCTGCTCGATCAGCTGGACGATGTCGTGAAATTCGATCTGCCGGAAGTTCTGATCGAAGCCGAAGCCGGTCAGATCGCTCATCAGCTTTACCATGAAGAGCACCCGGACGATCACGGCCATAACCATGGTGAGATCGAGCCGACCGAAGAGCACAAGAAGCTGGCCGAGCGCCGCGTGCGTCTGGGTCTGTTGCTCGCCGAAATCGGCCAGAAGGCCGAGGTGAAGGTCTCGGATCAGGAATTCACCCAGGCGGTGATGATGCAGGCCCGTCAGTTCCCGGGCCAGGAACGCGCCTTCTTCGAATTCATCCAGCAGAACCCGCAGGCCCAGCAGCAGCTGCGCGCCCCGATCTTCGAGGACAAGGTTGTCGATCATATCGCCGAGCAGGCGAAGGTCGCCGACAAGGAGGTCTCGAAAGAGGATCTGGAAAAGGCTGTCGAGGCTCTGGACGAGCTCTGATTCGTCCCGCCTTGCAGCAGATCACGAAAGCCGCATCCCCCGGGTGCGGCTTTTTCATTGGAGGATCGAAATGACGCCAGCCGAGATCGTGCGCGTCAACAGTGGCGGCCTCCCCATGAGAACCGAGATCACACCGGGGCAGGATTCCGACTATACCGTGATCCTCCGAAGCCGGAAGAGATTGTCTCGAAGTTACGGCAGGTTGAGGTTCTGATGGGGCAAGGGATGTCCCGTCTGGACGCGATCAGGAAGATCGGGGTTGTCGAACAGACCTGTTACCGCTGGC
>JBKEBH010000165.1:0-4059 GCA_047973065.1 Paracoccus sp. (in: a-proteobacteria)
TAGCGGACGGTGCCGCGGGAGAACACGAACCGCTTGCCCTCCTTGAGGCCCTCGACGCCGTAGGGGACGGCGATGCCTCGGATGGTCCGCTTGGCGACGTCGACGGCGAACACGGCGCCGACGATGGCGTCTCGGGCGTAGACGGTCTCGGTCACGACGGGTCTCCCGACTGGTCGGGCGCGACGGGCACGCCGGTCTCGGTGCCGAGGAGCGCGGCCTTGAGCTGCGCGACGGTCGTTGCCGAGGCGATGGCGTCGGCGAGCACGGCGGCGCGGTCGTCCTCGACCACGACCGGGTCGGGGACGGTCTCGGTCTTGACGAGCTTGCCGTCGCGGTAGGTCTCGACTCTCATGCGACCCTCACAGCGATCTGTGGCCCGACACCGCCGCTGGTGACGAACGTGATGGAGGCGGGGAGCGCACCGGGGACGCCCGCGGCGCCGCCGAGGGCGCTCTGGACGGCGGTGCTGAACGCGGCAGCGGAGTGGGCGAACTGTGCACGGTGCGACGTGGCGCAGGCGGGCGGCGTGGTGTAGGTGCCCTGGGCGACGAGAACGCTGACGTACCACGTGTTGGCGGGGATGGTCCCGGAGGCGAGGAGGACCTTCGTGCCTGTGGTGGACGCGTCGGCGGTCCCGGCGTCGACCAGGAGGGTCCCGACGAGGGTGTCGGGGTCGAGGAGGTAGAGCCCTGCGCGGACGACCATGCTGGTCCCGATGCCGGCCGTGCTGAGGTTGACAGCAAGTGCGTCGAAGGTCACGCTCCGAGCGAGACGCAGGGGTGGGCTGCCGTAGAGCGAGTTTCCCGTGAGCCCGAGGCCCGCGGCGTTCATCTGCTGCTGGATGTATCGCCCGGACGTGGCGCCGCCGAACACGACGGCGCTGTCGGAGGCGGCGAGGTTGCCGCCACGGATGCTCATGCCACTCCGGTCTGGGTGACGGTGACGGTGACGGTGCCGGTGGCGACGATGGCGTAGAGCTGGTCGGCGCCGTTGAGGTCGACGGCGTAGCCGGAGGCTCCGGCGACGAGTTCGCGGCCCTTGGTGGTGCCGGTGGTGGTGACGTCGGCGCCGCCGAGGTAGATCGGCCCGCCGGAGGTGGAGGGGTTGACGATCTCGACGGTGCGGCCGGAGGTGTAGTCGTCGAGGCCGGTGGAGAGCAGGGTCGCGGTGGTGCCGACGGCGACCTGTCGGGTCTGGACGGTCATGCGGCTGGGGCCTCCTCGGGCTGGGGCGTGGGTGCCGGGGCCGGGGTGGGCGCCGGGGGCTGGTCGGCGGTGTCGAGGGGCGGCTTGCCCTCTCCGGCGCGGATCTCGTCGGAGGTGATGGCGCCGACCTCGAGGCCGATGGCGGCGGCTTCCCATCGGGTCTTGGCGTCGGTGCGGAGGAAGGCGTCGAGGTCGAACCGGACGCGGCTGCCGCGGGGGGTGACGTCGTTCATGGACAGGCGGTCCTCGATGGCGGCGCGGTAGCCGCCGAGGGTGAAGTCGATGAACTGCTTGCGGCGCTCGAACTGGTTGGCGTAGGTCCTCGAGGTGGTCGAGACGCCGAGCTCCTCGGGGTCGACGCCGGCGACGCGAGCGATCTCGAGGACGGCATGCTGTCGCTGGTCGGCTAGCTGGAGCTGCTCGGGGTTCCAGCCGCCGAGGTTGTACTTGAGCGCGGCGGGGACGTAGCCGGTCGAGCGGGTGCGGCGGGCGGTCTGCCAGGCGTCGAGGATGGCGGTGATCTCCTCGGCGCCGCCGGGGTCGATGCCCTCGGCGGGGGTGAAGTAGTCGAGCGGCGGGGCGCCGTCGGCGTGGCGGGCGGCGGCGGCGTCGAGGAGGAGGCACTGGCGGATGGCGCGGGCGCCGGCGACGAGGAGCGGGTCGTTGGGGGAGTCGAAGCGGATGAGCTGCCCGTCGGCGGGCCACTCGTCGGCGATGCCGCGGTGACCGTCGCCGGTGACGCGGACCTTGCCGTTGTTCTGCACGTCGACCGTGCGCGGGTCGAGCCGGACGACGGTGGCGGGGAAGGAATCCCAGCCGAACCCGGTGACGTACCACCAAGCAATGCCGTCGTAGAGGAGGTCCTCGACCAGGCGAGTCATCGTGACGGATCGCGGCACGTTGCGCTCGGGCTGGTCGAGCCACGAGGCGCGGGTCTCGAGGTTCTTGTCGACGGTGACGAGCGGGAGGGTGCCGAGGGTGCCGGCGATCAGGTCGCGGGACCTCTTGACCGCCGGCACCTGCACGGCCTCTCGTCGTGACACGCGGCCCGCGGGTGCGACGGTCGGCGCGTAGGAGGAGAGGCCGAAGAACTCCGGCGGGATGGCGTCGGAGTCGACGGCGAACGTCGTGGACGAGGCGACGTCGAGAGCGGCGGACGTGACGGGGTCGGGTCGACCCTCGATCAGTCCTCGCCAGAAGCCACTCACGAGGAGGAGGTTGGTGGCTGTCGCGCCTGAGCGGGCGCGGGTTCCGGTGGATTCGGAACGGTGTTCCGGTGTCGGCGGAATTTCAGGCGGCGCCGGTGGGCAGGACGATGCCGAGGGTGTTGGTTCTGCGGGCGCGGGCGGCGTTGGCTGCCCACGCCGCGGCCTTGACGGCGTCGGCGCGGCCCTTGGACGTGAGGCGGGGTCCGTCGACGCCGTCGGTGGTGCGGACCTCGAGGACCTGGCCGGTGAGGTGGGGGCTGCCGTCGTGGTGGAGCTGGTGCTCGGCGATCAGGCGGGAGAGGTCGCCGGCGGCGGCGCCGGCGCGGCCCTTGGATGGTGTGCGCGGGGTGCGGGCTAGGGCGGGGTCGTCAGCGAGGGAGGCGCCGACGATGGGCTTGCCGCGGTAGCCGGAGCGGCGTAGGGCGGTAACGGCGTCCTCGAGGGTCCGGTGTCCGGTCGCGGAGACGATCGCGGTGTCGCCCTCGCGCCACGCCAGAGCGAGGGTGACGCCGGCGCTGAACCATGACTCGATGGCCGCGGCGTCGGGAGCGCGGTCGTCGTGGAGCGCGATGAGGTCGTGCCAGGCTTCATCGGTGACGAGCGGCTTGCCGGGTGGTTCGGCGCGGGCGGTGAGTCGCCAGATGTTCAGGTACTGCGCGGTGAATCCGGCCATCGGGTCGGGATCGTCGGCCTGGGGGTCGACCTGGCCGGCCTCGGCGGCGAGATGCTTGGCGGCGATCATGCGACGCCGGTCCTCGGTCCAGTGTGGCGAGGCGGCGCGCCAGGTGTCGGGGTCGGCGGGGTCGGACCCGGCGCGGGCTGCCCACACGAGGACGAGCGTCTCGCCGTCGTCGGTGGTGAGCGCGGTCGAGAGGCGCCCGCGCATGAGCGAGGTGGCGCGGCGGTGCGCGGTCGACGTCAGGTGAAGCTGGGCGCTGACGCGCTCGAGCATGGCGGGCTCGAGGCCCTCGGAAACGGTGCCGGGGTCGACGTCCCAGCACTCGTCACCGAGGGCTAGGTTGACGTCGTAGCCGTAGACGGCGGTCTGGGCGCGGACGAGCCATCGGTCACCCTCGGCGGACTCGACGGCCTCCTTGCCGTTGGCGCGGGAGACGGACCAGTCGGCGACGTCCTCGGCCCATCGCCAGGCGCCGCGCTGGATCTCTCGGCAGATGGCGACGTCAGAGCCGGTGTGCATGACGGTCTGGACCTCGCCGAAGATCGACGGCCCGACGGCCATCCGCCACAGGGCCACGCCGCGCATCCGCACGCTCTTGCCGGCGCGGCGGGGCGCGGACTCGAGCGCGGTGCGCCAACACAGCATCCCGTCGGCGCGGTGCTCGAGCTGGCGGGTGATGGCGAGGCGCTGCCACCATCGCAGGCGCTTCCTCTCGACGGTCTCGATCCATGCGACGGCCGACGGGTGCCCGTCGGGCTGGTGCTGGCATCCGTCCCAGGCGTAGGAGCAGACCGCGGCGGGGTGCGGCGGGCTCATCCACAGCGGCGGCGAGGCGTCAGGGGGGACCCCGGCGAACTCGGCGAGCCATGGCAGGCGGGCGAGGGCGTCGCCGTTCCATTCGAGGTCGGTCCTGGGCGTGATGGGCTGGTGCTGGTCCGGCCTGGCCCGGGGGAGAGAGAAGGGAAGG
>JBKEBH010000246.1:0-8372 GCA_047973065.1 Paracoccus sp. (in: a-proteobacteria)
GCCTTGAAGCCTGCATCATGGTTCCTGCGCTTCTTCATGTTCTGATCTCCTCGTCCTTGGAGACCAGCAAACGTCAGATCGTAGCTTCCGTCACTGTCCGATTTTCGGGGGGTAGCTCAGACAGAATATTGTTTTGCATATTTCGCACCTGTCGTGACGTTAGCGGATGATTTGATGGATATTCGCGGAAGGAAATCCCGCTATGCTTCGGCTTCTTCTCGCTCTGAGCGTTCTGGGCGGGCCTGCTACCGCCCTGGCCGAGACCACCACGGCGACGGCCGGCACGGTCGATGAAAGCCTGACTGCTGCAGGCAAGATTGCGCCGGTGGCACAGGCCGCCACGGTCGTCGCCGCAGCCGTGACCCCGATCGAAACCCGGGTGCCGGTCTCGGGCTCGCTGATCGCGCGGCAGCAGGCGCAGGTCTATCCGCGTGTCTCCGGCTTTGAGGTGACCGAGATCCTGGTCGAGGCCGGCGATGAGGTGGCCGCCGGGCAGGTGCTGGCCCGGCTTTCGGATGAGACGCTGAAGGTCCAGTATACCCAGGCAGAAGCCGAAGCGCAGCGGGCCGGCGCTGCGGTCGGTCAGGCGAAAAGCCAGATCGGCAGTACAGAGGCCAGCCTTGCCCAGTCGGTATCCGCTCTCGAACGCGCGCGCCGTCTGCAACGTAGTGGCACGGCGACACAGGCGGCGCTCGATGCAGCGGTTTCCAACGAGGCGGTCGCGCGGGCGGCTTCGGCCTCGGCGCTCGACGGTCTGGCGGTGGCCAGTGCCGCGCAGGCGACAGCGGATGCGGCGCGCGACATTGCGCGGCTCAATCTGGATCGGACCGATATCGTTGCGCCGGTCGCCGGGGTGGTGATCTCGCGCAATGCCGAGATCGGGGTGCTTGGCAGCGCCGGGGGCGATCCGATGTTCGTCATCGCTGCGGATGGCAAGATGGAATGGCAAGCCGAGGTGATCGAGACCGATCTGGAAAAACTGTCGCTTGGCGATGCGGCCCTGGCTTCGGTTGCCGGGGTTGGCGAGGTCCGCGGCGAGGTCCGGCTGCTTCCTGCTGCGATCGAGCCGGGCACGCGGCTTGGCTGGCTGCGCATATCGCTGGCGGCGGATGCCCGGCTGAAACCGGGCCTGTTCGCTTCGGGCTGGATCATCACCGACCGTTATGACGGGATCAGCGTGCCGCTGGAGGCGGTGATGGTCGCCGATGAGGGCGATGTGGTTCAGGTGGTGAAGGACGGGATCGTTGAGACCCGGCCGGTTCAGGCCGGGGCGATCTGGGAAGGGCGGCGCGAAATCCTGTCGGGCCTTGCCGCTGGCGAGATTGTCATCGCCCGGGCGGGTGCCTTCTTTCGCGATGGGGATCGGGTTGTCCCCGCCAACGAGGATTCGGCTGACAAGACTGCCGGAAAGGATACGGCCAGCCTCGCCGCGAGCGCAGAAGAGGATGGGGCCGCCGGGCAAGCGGCGTCAGGCGGGAGCGACAGATGAACCTCTCCTCCTGGTCGATCCGCCATCCGGTCCCGCCGATTGCCCTGTTCATGGTGCTGCTGATCATCGGCCTGTTCAGCTTTCGCAACCTGCCGGTCACCGAGTTTCCCAATATCGACCTGCCGCTGGTAACCGTGACTGTCGCCCAGCCCGGCGCGGCCCCCACCGAGCTGGTCACCCAGATCGCACAACCGCTTGAAGATGCCATCGCCGCCGTCACCGGCGTGCGCCACACCACCGTCACTGCCGAAGACAGCTCGCTTACGGTGCTGGTGGAGTTCGAGCTGGAAACCGACAGCGACCGGGCGGTAAACGACGTCAAGGATGCGGTTTCCGGGGTGCGCGGCGATCTGCCCGACGGGATCACCGAGCCGGTGGTGCGCCGGCTGGATGTGACGGGGATGCCGATCCTGACCTATGCGGTACGCGATCAGGGGCGCTCCATCGAGGAGCTTTCGACCTTCGTCGATGACGTGGTTGCGCGCGATCTGGCATCGGTCAAAGGCGTCGGCAAGGTCAGCCGGATGGGCGGTGCGGATCGGGAAATCAAGGTCGAGCTCGACCTCGATCGTCTGCTCGCCCATGGGCTGACGGTGGCGGGGGTGTCCGACCAGTTGCGCGCGCTCAATATCGACCTCGGCGGCGGGCGCGGAGATCTGGCCGGAACGGAATTTTCGATCCGGGCATTGGGCTCGGCCGATACGCTGGCGCAGCTGGCCGCGACCCCGATCCGTATTTCCGAAGGGGCGACGATCCGGCTCGATCAGCTGGGCGATGTCATTGACGGCGCCTCGGAAGAGCGCAGCTTCGCGCTCTATGACGGCAATCCGGTGGTGGCCTTCGGCGTTTTCCGGGCCAGCGGCGAATCGGATCTGGTCGCGGCGGACGGCGCCAAGGAACGGCTGGACGCCCTGCAGGAGCGCTACCCTTCGGTCGAGATCTACCTGATCACCGACATGACGGTCTATACCGAGGCGAACTACCATCAGGCGATGGAAACCCTTTACGAGGGCGCGGCCCTTGCCATCATCGTGGTCTTCCTGTTCCTGCGTAATTGGCGGGCGACGCTGATTGCGGCGGTGGCGCTGCCCTTGTCGATCATTCCGACCTTCTTTGTCATGGATCTGCTGGGCTTCACGCTGAACTCGATCAGCCTGCTGGGCATCACGCTGGTGACCGGGATCCTGGTCGATGATGCGATCGTCGAGATCGAGAATATCGTCAGGCATATCAACATGGGCGTGCCCGCCTATCAGGCATCAGAGGAAGCGGCGACCGAAATCGGCACCACGGTGATCGCGATCAGCTTCTCGATCGTCGCGGTCTTTGCGCCGGTCAGCTTCATGGCGGGGATCGCCGGGCAATATTTCAAGCAATTCGGGCTGACCGTGGCGGTCTCTGTGCTGTTCTCGTTGCTGGTGGCGCGGATCATCACCCCGATGATGGCGGCCTATTTCCTCAAGGATGCCTGCCATCAGGAGCTGCGTGACGGCGTGGTGATGCGTGTGCTGATGAGGGTCTCGGGCTGGACGCTGCGCCACCGGACGCTGACGCTGATCGCAGGGCTTGGAGTGTTTGGCGGGTCGATCCATTCGGCGACGCTGCTGCCGACCGAATTCATGCCGCCTCAGGATATCGGGCGCTCGACGGTGACCATGGAGCTGCCGCCTGGCGCGACGATTTCCGATACCGAGGATGCGGCGCGGCAGGTGACGCGTGCGCTTGATCCCTTTGCCGATGTCCAGTCGGTTTTCGTCGAGGGCGGCGGCACCGATGTCACCAGCGCCAAGCTTTTTGTCGATTACGGCGCCAAGGAAGATCGCAATGTCAGCCAGTTCGTACTGGAGGAACAGGTCAAGCAGACGCTGTCAGGCACGCCCGACATGCGGCTGAGCTTTCAGAACGAGAATGGCGAAAGCGACATCCTGATCAGCGTGCTGGGCGATAGCGAGAAATCGGCGGCGCTGGCAGCGCAGCGCTTGGCCGATGGCATGAAGCTGCTGCCCGGGCTGGAAGGGGTGACCTCCTCGGCCAGCCTCCAGCGGCCGGAAATCACCGTGACCCCGAAATCGGATCTGGCCGCCCAGCTCGGGGTCAGCGCCGTCGATCTGGCGAGCACGCTGCGCATCGCCACGATTGGCGATATCGAGGCCAATCTGGCCAAGTACAACGCCGGGGAGAGCCAGATCCCGATTGTCGTGCGCCTCAACCGCTCAACGCGCGAGGATATGGACCGGCTGCGGACCCTGCGCGTGCCGAGCCTGGCGGGACTGGTGCCGCTGGAGACCGTTGCAGATGTCGGCATCAGCGCCGGCGCCAGCGAGATCGGCCGCTATGACCGGCGCTATCGCACGACGGTTTCGGCCAATCTTGCGGGGGACATGCGTCTTGGCGAGGCGCAGATTGCCGTCAACGAGATGCAGGCGCAGATCGAAATGCCGCCGGGCACCGAGATCAAGGCCTCGGGCGATGCCGAGATCATGAACGATATCTTCGCGGCCTTCGGGACCGTGATGGGCGCGGGGATCATGCTGGTCTATGTGGTGCTGGTCCTGCTGTTTCACAGCTTCGTCACCCCGGCCACGATCCTGCTGTCGCTGCCTCTGGCGATTGGCGGGGCGATCTTTGCGCTGTACATGTTCGGCTTTGCAATGAGCCTGCCGGTCATGATCGGCTTTCTGATGTTGATGGGGATCGTGACCAAGAATGCGATCATGCTGGTCGAATTTGCCCTCGGTGCCATGGGCGAGGGCGTGCCCAAGCGCGAGGCGCTGCTCGATGCGGTCCATAAGCGCGCCCGGCCGATCGTGATGACCACGATTGCGATGACGGCCGGGATGATCCCTTCGGCGATCGGGACCGGGGCAGGGGGCGAGTTTCGCTCACCGATGGCGGTGGCGGTGATCGGCGGTCTGCTGCTTTCGACGCTGCTGTCGCTGCTGTTCGTGCCTGCGCTGTTTTCGGTGATCCATGGCGCGCAGACCCGGCTTGGCGGCTGGATGCGGCGCCATATCGGGATCAACACCCCGCCCTCCGGCGACGAGGCGTTGCCATGACCTCGGCGGCCAGGGTCGCTGCGGCCATCGCCATTCTCGATCAGATCCTCGGCGGACGCCCGGCCGAGCCGGCGCTGACCGGCTGGGCGCGGGCCAGCCGTTTCGCCGGATCGGGCGACAGGGCGGCGGTGCGCGATCTGGTCTTCGAGGCCCTGCGCTGCCGCGACAGTTTCGCGGCGCTTGGCGGCAGTCTGGACGGGCGCGGGCTGATGATCGGGCGGATCCGCGCCGATGGCGGCGATCCGGAGGCGCTGTTCACCGGCGAGGGCCACGCCCCGCCGCCGCTGAGCGAGACCGAAAAGGCGGTCGGTGCCGCCCCCGAAGACCTGCTCGATCTGCCCGATCTTCCGGGCTGGATCTGGCCCGACTGGCAGGTCTCGCTTGGCGGGCAGGCGCTGGAAATCGCCCAGGCGATGCGCCGGCGTGCCCCGGTCTGGCTGCGGGTGAACCGGCGCTCGACCACGCCCGATGCGGCTCAGGCCAGCCTTGCCGGGGAAGGGATCGAGACCTCTGCGCACGAGGCTCTGCCCTCGGCGCTGCGGGTGCTGAGCGGCGAGCGCCGGTTGGCTGGCTCGGCCGCTTACCGCGGTGGCTGGGTCGAGCTTCAGGATCTTTCGCCGCAGCTCGCCTGTGCGGCGCTGCCCCTGTTCCCGGGCGGGCGGGTTCTGGATTACTGCGCTGGCGGCGGCGGCAAGTCGCTGGCTTTGGCCGCGCGCGAAGATCTGCGCCTGACCGCCCATGATGCCGCGCCCGAGCGCATGAGCGATCTGCCCGAACGCGCCCGCCGCGCGGGGGTGAGGATTGCGCTCTCGCCGCCGGCAAAGCCGGGCAAGTCTCATGACTTGGTCCTGAGCGATGTGCCCTGTTCGGGTTCGGGGACCTGGCGGCGCACGCCGGATGCGAAATGGCGGCTGGACCGGCGCGGGCTCGACGGGCTGATCTGGGTGCAGGCCCGGATATTGGACGAAACCGCGCCGCTGGTGGCTGCCGGGGGGCGGCTGGCCTATATGACCTGCTCGCTGCTCGATGCGGAAAACGGCGATCAGATCGACGCCTTTTTGAAGCGGAGCAGGGGTTATTCGGAAGAAATGCGGCGAACCTGGACACCGCTTTCGGGCTCTGACGGCTTCTTTTTGTCGATTCTGCGCCGGGCCGAGGCTTGTTAATCTTTTGTTAATCTCGCCGGATTATGGCTCGGATAAGTGATTTTCCGAGGAACGTTCCATGCCGAAACTGGTGCTGAGCTTGCCGCGACATGCGGGACTGTGGGTGCCGTTTCTGGTCTTGCCGCTGCTGATCGGTGAGATCTGGCAGGCCTATTCCGGCTACCCGCCCAATCCCGGCGGGGTGTTGTCGTTGACATTCACCGTGACGGCGGTGGGCTGGTATATCCTTGGCGGCGGAATCGCGATGCAGAAGCTGCAACAAGGCTATGTGCGAAGCCGGCAGCTTGGCCAGCTGGTCCCCGAGCTCGAAGGCGTCGGCGCCGCGCAATGGGTAGTCGGCACCGATGGTCTGATCCTCGCCCAATCTGCCGAGGCGATTCATCTGGTCGGGGACAGGCTTGGCCAGCCCGCCGTCCGGCTGGTCAGCGGTCGGCTGGCGGATGCTGAAGGCGATATGGTGCGGCTGCTGGCGCAGGCCTTGCGCCATGGCCGGGCCTGCCGGGAGCTACCGGAGGGAGGCACGCTCCAAGCGGTGCGGGTCAGCGCACTTTTGCTCCGCCTTTCGTTAATCGGAATGCCATCCTCTGTCCGGCCAACCCCGGCTGTCGCCGAGGAGGGGATCAATTACGACTGGCTGCCGATTGCGATCCTGCGCCTTGCGCGCGATGGCACGGTTCTCCATGTCAACCCGCCGGCCGAGCCCTATTGCGGCCCCGATGCCGAGGGCAGGCATATTTCCAGTTTGCTTGACGGTCTTGGCCGCCCCTTTGGTGACTGGCTCTCGGAAGCGGCTATGGCGCGCGCCCAGACCGCGCCTGAGGTGCTTCGCGCGCGCCATGCCGGGCAGGAGCGCTTCATTCAGGTCGCGCTTCATGTCGAGGTTGAGGGCAGCGACACTCTCATCGCCGTGCTGAGTGATGCCCGGGCGCTGAAAACCTTGGAAGATCAGTTCGTCCAAAGCCAGAAGATGCAGGCGGTCGGTCAGCTGGCGGGCGGCATCGCCCATGATTTCAATAACCTCCTGACCGCGATCGGCGGACATTGTGATCTGCTGATGCTGCGCCACGACAAGGGCGATCCCGATTTCGCCGATCTCGATCAGATCAGCCAGAACGCCAACCGCGCCGCCTCTCTGGTCAGCCATCTTCTGGCCTTTTCGCGCAAACAGACGCTCAAGCCGCAGCGGCTGGATCTGCGCGATACGATTGCCGATCTGTCGCATATGCTCAACCGGTTGGTCGGCGAAAAGATCACGCTGGATCTGCGCCACGACCCGCGGCTGGACCCGGTGCGGGCCGATCGCGGCAAGATCGAACAGGTAATCATGAATTTGGTGGTCAATGCCCGCGATGCCATGCCCGATGGCGGGCGCATCGACATAGCCACCCAGAATGTCGAGCTGACCCGCCCCCAGCTCCATGAACGCTTTGCCGTGCCACCTGGCAGCTATGTACGCGTCACCGTCGCCGATCAGGGCTGCGGCATGGCGGCCAATATCGTGGGCAAGATCTTCGAACCGTTCTTCACGACCAAGCGGGTGGGCGAGGGAACCGGGCTTGGCCTTTCGACCGCATATGGCATCGTCAAGCAGACCGGCGGCTATATCCTGTGTGACAGCGTATTGGGCGAGGGAACTGTTTTTACCATCTACCTGCCGGTCCATAATGGTGCCGAGGACCAGGCCGAAGACGCCGTCCCGGCCCCGGCCAGCGTTGCCATGGCGGCGACGGGCGATCAGCATGTCCTGCTGGTCGAGGATGAGGCTCCGGTGCGGGCCTTTGCCAGCCGGGCGCTGCGTTTGCGTGGCTATCAGGTGATCGAAGCTGCATCGGGTGAGGAAGCGCTGGAGCTGCTGACCGACGACCGGCTCAGGATAGATCTCTTCGTCTCGGATGTGGTGATGCCCGGTCTCGATGGGCTGACCTGGGTACGCCGCGCCCTGCGCGACCGGCCGGGCACGCGGGTGATCTTCATGTCAGGCTATACCGAGGAAGTCTTCGAGGATGGTCGCAACCCGGTCGAGGGCTCGACCTTCCTGCAAAAACCCTTCTCGCTGGCCGGTCTGCTGGAGGTCGTCGGCACCATGCTGGAAGGCGCCCCGCCAGACCATCGGGAAATTAAGGCCTGTTAACACTTAACCATATCCGATATCCACGATGAGGGCGAGGTTCGGAAAAGCCCGGTGCATGACGTCGAGCTTCTCGAACCTTGAGAAGATGCGCCAGTATCCCTTCGGCCAGCGGAACAGGCGTTTGACCTCGTTGCGGCGTTTGTAGATCGTCCGGTCATAGTCCCATTTGACCAGCCTGTCGGGCTTTGGGCGGGGCCACCGGCGCATCCGGGTGGAATTCGTGTGCCACTTGCCGAAACGTGGCGGCAAGGCCCGCCATCTGCAGTCATTTTCGGCGACAAACAGGATCGCGCTGATCACGGTCAGGTTCGAAATCCGCACATTCCCGCGCTGAACCGGCAGGTATGGGTGGATGAGTGCGTGCTGCTTGTCTGTTATTTCATTCATAACAAATATTTATCTGATTTTCGCGTCAGATGGGATGGTTGCCGCCCTCCCCGAACGGCATCGCAATGTGCCAGGGTTGTGGTGTTCAAACGCCACGAAAAGGAGAGGACGGCAAATGAAGGATATAATGATCGGTGTGGATC
>JBKEBH010000276.1:0-7039 GCA_047973065.1 Paracoccus sp. (in: a-proteobacteria)
CAATCATTTCAACAGCCTGTCACCAGTTGTTGCGAAACCAGCGATAGGCCCGGCGCAGGCTGCGCGCCGGATAGGTTTCGGTGGGGGTCTCGAAATCCCACCATTCGTCCTGCGGATGGGCGGCAAACAGTGCCAATCCAACGGCAGATGCGAAATTCGGCCCGGTCAGCTGATGGGGCAAACCGTGAATGCGCAGCGGGCGGCCGATTCGGACATTGCGCCCCAGCATCCGTGCCGCCAGCCCGTCGAGCCCGGGGATCTGGCTGCCGCCGCCGGTCAGCACGACCTGCTGGCTCGGCATGTGATCAAACCCGGCCGCGGTCAGGATCGCGGCGACCTCTTCCAGGATCTCTTCGACGCGCGGGCGCATGATCCCGATCAGATCGGCGCGGCTGACCGTACGCCGGTCGGTTTCCCAATCGCCGGTCTCGCCGCCCAGCTCGATCAGCTCGCGGTCGTCGCGCCCCGTGGCCTCGACCCCACCATTGAGCGTCTTGAGCCGCTCGGCCACCGCCATCGGCACCCGAAGGCCCTTGGCGATGTCCTGCGTGATCAGATCGCCGCCCATCGGCACGGCATCGGCGAAGATCATGTGCTTCTTGACGAAGATCGACACGCCGGTCGCTCCGCCGCCAAGGTCGATACAGGCCGCGCCGAGTTCCTGCTCATCCTCGACCAACGAGGACAGCGCCGACATGTAGCCGCCCGAGGCCACGCCTGCGAGTTCCATGTCGCAGCGGCGGATGACATGGATCAGGTTGTCGATGGCATCGCCGTCCACGGTCAGCACATGCATATCGACGCCGAGGCTCGCGCCGGAATGCTCACGCGGGTCCATCAGTCCCGAACGCCCATCCACGGTGAAATTCACCGGCTGGGCATGGAGAATCTGCCGGCCGCGCCCGAAATGGGGCACATCGCAGGCGGCCAGAACATGGGCGATATCGCCCTGCCCGACCTTGCCGTTCTTCAGCGCGATCTCTCCGGCCAGACCGTAGGATGCGGGCCGCCCGCCGGCAACACAGGCAATCGTATGATCGACCCGGACCCCGGCCAGTTTCTGCGCGGCCTGAACGGCGGTGCGGATGGCACGTTCGGTTTCAGCCATGGTCTCGATCTCGCCGAAACGGACCCCGCGCGAACGCGTCGTTGCCGCGCCGATCACCCGGAAATTCGACTGTCCGGCCATTGGCCCGACCCCGTCGGTTTCGCGGTAGATCCCGGGCCCGTCGAATTGCAGCACGAAGCAGGCGATCTTCGAGCTGCCGATATCGAGCACCGCAATCACGCCGCGCTGAAGGGCGGCCTGACGCATGTTCCGCATGGCGCGCTGCTGCTGATAAACGTCCTTCATCACCTGCCCTTATCCTTCGTCCCGTCAGCCATTCTTGTCATCTTGCGGCAATTCGCGCCCATCCGGCCCCAGCAGCGGCCGGCCCCGGGCTGCCCGGATCTCGTTCTGTGCCCCGATCCCGATGCGCACGACCAGCCGCGAGCCGTCACGCAGATCCAGCGCCCAGACATCGCGGCCCAGCAGGTCATCGGCCTGATTGAGCGCAATCGCCCGTTCCAGCGCCATCACCGCCCCCTCCGAAGGCAGCATGATCCGCTGGCCGCGATCGAGCACCAGATCCCAGCGGCGCTCGCCCATCCGCTGCAGCCCGCGCACACGCTGCAAAAGCGGGCCGGCGGCGGCATATAGCTGAAGCGCCTCGGCGGCGGCCTTGTCGGCGCCCTCGCCGGCGATCAGCGGCAGTTCGGGCCGAACCGAGCGGGCAGTGACCGAGGCGACGCGGTGCCCGCCCTCATCGAGCTGTTCGATCCCGCGTGCATGACGCCAGAGCATGACCGGCTGGCGCTCGACCACCTTGGCGGCCAGTGCCCCGCCCGGCTTGATGCGCAGCTCGACATCCTGCACCGCATCCAGCATCAGAATGTCCTGACGCAGCGCTTCGAGGTCGATGTCAAAGCTCGATGCCGGCAGATCGACCGGCAGCATCATGCGCAGCGCCTTGTCCACCGGCTCGGATGCGCCGTCGATGGTCATCACCTTGACCATGAATTCGTCGCGGTTCTGCACCGCCTCGACCATGCCGGTGAACATGCCCGACAGCGAAGCCCGCCGGTCGTCATCGGCCAGCCAGACCAGAGCGACAAAGCCGACCGCAAAGATCGGCAGCCCGATCCGGGTCATGCGGCGGAAGGACGGGGTCAGCCACATCCGGTTCAGCCGATAGGCCAGCCGCGAGGGCGCCGGATCGCGCCTCGGCTTCTGCGCCGTCTGCTGCGGACGCGGCCAGCCCTTGCGCGGCGGCGTCGGCTGCGGCGAGAAGCCGGGATCGTATTGCGGATCTACCCCCTGCACAGCGCATCCTCGATCAGCCAGCGGCAAAGCGCCGGGAAATCATAGCCCGCCGCCGCCGCCTGTTCGGGCGCCAGCGAGGTCGGAGTCATGCCCGGCTGGGTATTGGTTTCCAGCAGGTAAAGCCCGGCCAGCCCGCGCGCATCGTCCCAGCGGAAATCGGTGCGGCTGAGGCCCGCACAGCCAAGCGCCTGGTGGGCACGCAGCGCATAATCGAGGCAAGCCCGGGTGATCTCGGCCGGGATTTCGGCGGGCACGACATGGCGCGAGCCGCCGGTCTTGTATTTGGCGTCATAATCGTACCAGCCCTCAGTGATGATCTCGGTCACGCCAAGCGCCTTGTCGCCCAGCACGGCCGTGGTCAGCTCGCGCCCGGGCACATAGGTTTCGACCATGACCTCATCGGGCATCTGCGCGCCGAGCTGCGCCGGAGCATTAGCACCTTCGACGACGATATAGATCCCGACACTGGAGCCCTCGGCATTGGGCTTGACCACATAGGGCGGCGGCATCGGATGCGCGCGCCGGGCCAATTCGGTCGGCACGATCAGGCTATCGACCACCGGCAGACCGGCATCGCGGTAGACCTGCTTGGTGCGGGTCTTGTCCATCGACAGGGCCGAGGCCAGCACGCCGGAATGCGTATAGGGAATGCGCAGCCATTCGAGCATGCCCTGAACGCAGCCATCTTCGCCCCAATGGCCATGCAGCGCATTGAAGACAACATCGGGGCGCGCCTCGGCCAAACGCGCCGGCAAATCCAGCCCCGCGTCGATCTCGACCACTTCGAATCCCGCCTGCCGCAGCGCTTTCGCGCATTCCGCCCCGGAAGACAGCGACACCTCGCGCTCAGCCGAGGGGCCGCCCAACAGGACGACGACTTTCGGGGCTGCCTTTTCGGACTTGCCCGCCACTTTCGCCTCTCTGCCCGGTTGATCCGGGACGCATTTTGCCGCCCGGTTGATCCGGGTCGTGCCTGTAAGACGCGATTCTAGCCCGGATCGGCGAATCAGGGAAGAGGCTTATAGGACAAGTGGCGATTTTCCGGCCATCTCCTGCAATGTGCGCCGCAGACGCTCCCGCCCGCCGGGCCGCCAGCCAAGCGCTTTCAGCCGGTCGGTGGTCATGACATCGACACGGGCCGGATCCGCAGCATCGGGCAGCGGCCCCGGTATCTGGGTCAGATCCCGCCATGCGCCCAGCAAATCGCGCCGGTCGAGCAGCAGATCCGAGACATTGCAGATCCCGCCCGCCCCCGCCAGTCCCAGCCGGACTGCCGCCGCCAGATCGTCGCCGTGAACCTCGGTCGCGATTCTGGGCGCAATCGGCCGGCCTGCGGCGAAATCCTCAAAAAGATCGGCCCATTTATGACGCTGCCCCGGCCCGGGCGCGCCATAAACCCCGGTCGCGCGCAGAATCATGGCCGGCTGGCCAGAGCCCTGCAAGGCTTCCTCCGCCGCCAGCTTCGCCTCCCCGTAAAGCGTGTCGGGCCGGCAGGTCAGATCCTCGGTCAGCGCCCCTTCCTGCGGGCCATAGACCGCGCGCGAGGACAGGAAGATCATCCGTGCGCCCAAAGCGGCCGCCCTTTGAAACAGCCGCAGCGAGCCTTCGAGATTTCGGGCCAGAAACCCGGCCGCATCCTCGCCCTCGCCGCCGCGATAGCGGCCGGGGATATGATCGAAGGCGGCGTGAACGATGGCGTCAAAGCCGCCAAGATCGGGCACGGGGCCGCCAAGATCATAGGGAATATGCGCAACCGGAGCGTCGAAGAACCCCGGTGCCGGCGCGCTGCGGGTCATCACCGTGACCCGATTGCCCGCGCCAAGCGCCTCATTGACGATAAAGCGCCCGACCAGCCCAGTGCCGCCGGTAACCGCAATCCTCATGTCGGCCCCGGCAGGCTGGCCGGATCCAACCGCGGCCCCTGCCCGGCATAGCCGCGCCACAGCTCGATCAGCGGGCGCAGCCGGTCCGCCTTGTCGTGATCCTGCCAGGGCTTTTCATACTGGAAATGCAGAATGTGGATTTCCTGCCAGGACCACAGATCCGGCATGTTGAGCCAGACATATTGCAGCATGTTGTAGAAGACCGGCAGCCCGTGCCAGTCCGGGAAATAGCTTTCCAGAAAGGTCTGATCGGTGCGCCGCCAGAAGACGCCGGGCTGATCGAGCCGCGCCATCATCGCATCAAATGTCGCCTGCGATGGCCGGGCGGTAAAAATCCCGGAATTGAGCCGGTGAAAATCAGCAAGGCTTTCATAGACATTGGGCGCAGCGCAGAATTCGGGATAGGCGAACAGCTTGTCGCAATTTCGCAGCATCACCGCATCGGCATCAATGAAGACGACCGATTCATATTCGGTCAGCTGCCAGAGCCGCAGCTTGGCGAAATTGTCCAAAGGCGTGTGAAATGGCGGCTTGGTGCCCTTGGTGAAGGCCGCCCGGGCATGGAGCGCATCGCGGGCGTGGGCGGCATTGAACCCGGCCGAGGTCTCCAGCAGATCCGCCGCGATCAGCCGCGCGCCAGCCGCGCGCAAGGGCGTCAGCGCAGCCTCGGGCAGCGAAGTGTAAAGCACCACACAATCCGCCCCGGTCCCGCTTGCCTTGATCGAATTGACAAGCGCCAGCGCACCAAGCGCATAATCGGCATTGGTGGCCAACGTGACATAGGCATGAGGGCTGGCGGGCGGCGCTTGCGGCATCAGGCCCACAGACATATGATCTCCTTCCCCAGAACAGCCCTTGGAGGGGCCGTCCGCACTTGATAGGCAAGCGCCAGAACTTGCGCAAACCCTTCCGCCGGGACCACCATGGATCTGAACGCCATCCTTCGCGAATTCATCACGCTGTTCGTAGTCATCGACCCGATCGGTTCGATCCCGGTTTTCCTGTTCGCCACCCAATCCGTGCCGAAATCGCTCCACCGCCGCTTTGCCATCCGCGGCGTGGCCGTGGCGACCCTGGTCCTGCTTGGCTTTCTGGCCTTCGGTCAGCCGGTGCTGGAAGCGATGGGGCTGCGGCTCGGCTCCTTCCAGATTGCTGGCGGGATCGTACTGTTCATCTTCGCAATGACCATGATCTTCGGCGAGCCGAAGCCACAACGCGAGATCGAAGAGGCCGAACGCGACCATCTCGAAGGCGCGGTATTTCCGCTGGCCATGCCCTCGATCGCCTCGCCCGGCGCCATGCTGGGCGTGGTGGTGCTGACCGACAATCACCAGAACTCGCTCAGCGATCAGCTGATCACCGTCGGTGCATTGCTGGTCGTGCTGGCCATCACTCTGGCGCTGCTACTGGCCGCGACCCGCGTTCACAAATATATCGGCAATACCGGCGCCAATATCATCAGCCGGGTGATGGGCATGCTGCTGGCTGCCGTGGCGATCGATGCGATCCTTGGCGGGCTCGACATAATGGGGATCGTGAATGTGGTCGGCGGCGCCGGCGAGATGCTGACCGGCGGAAACTGAACGGGCTCAGGCGGGATCGCCGATGCGGATCACTTCCCATTGCAGCTCATGACCCGAGCTTTCGCGGACCTTTTCGCGCACCAATTCGCCCAGAGATTCCAGATCCGCCGCCGTGGCCCCATCGGCATTCAGCAGAAAATTCGGATGCTTTTCAGACATTTGCGCCCCGCCAAGCCGATAGCCGCGCAGGCCCGCATCCTCAATCAGCTTCCAGGCTTTGAGATCATGGACATCGTCCTCGCGCCCGGTGGAGCTGAAGCCGGCGGGGTTGCGGAAGGTGGAACCGGCACTGCGATCGCGGGTCGGCTGGGTCGCATTGCGCCTGGCGAGCTGATCTTCCATCCTCGCATGCAGCACCGCCGGATCGCCAGCTTCGGCACGCAGCCGGGCGGAGGTGATCACCCAGCCCTCGGGCAGCTCGGAATGGCGATAGGCGAAGCGCAGATCATCGGGGCTCAGGACCAGCTGCTCGCCCGCGCGGGTAACGACGCGCGCATGGATCAGATGGTCGGCGGTATAGCTGCCATAGCATCCGGCATTCATCCGCACAGCCCCGCCGATGGAGCCGGGAATGGTGCGCAAAAAGGTCAGATCCAGCCCCTGATCGGCCGCCTTGCGCGCCACATGCGCATCAAGCGCAGCCGCCCCACAGATGACGGTATTTCCCTCGAAATCAACGCCATTGAAGCCCCGCCCCAGCCGGATCACCACGCCGCGAATACCGCCATCGCGCACGATAAGGTTCGATCCGACCCCGATCGGAAAGACCGGCACGACCGGATCCAGCGCCCTCAGGAACCCGGCGAGATCCTCGGCATCGGCCGGCTGAAACAGCCAGTCGGCCGGGCCACCAACGCGCAGCCAGGTCAGGCTGTCGAGAGGCCGGTTTTCGGTCAGGGCACCGCGGGGCGTAGGAAGATCATGGCTCATGCGCTGCTGGTAGCCAGAGCGGCGCGAGGCGTCAATAAGGCCGCGCAACGGCTGCACGCGCAGGGGCGCACAACGGCAGGATGGGCGGAGCGGGTTTTGACCAGCGTTTGCTGAATATTGGCGCGCAAATGGCATGCACAGCCGGTACACAGCGCGCACATGGACTTGTCTCGGAAAAGTGCCGGTTTCTTGAGAGCATGAGAGCGATCAAGGAGACGGACAATGACGAACAAACCGACAGCAGAATTCAAGCGTGAGGCGGTGCGGATCGCCCTGAC
>JBKEBH010000295.1:0-1718 GCA_047973065.1 Paracoccus sp. (in: a-proteobacteria)
GCGCCACCAGGATCGTGTTGCGATCCTGGCGATGAACTGCAGCGAATACTTCGACGTTTATGCTGCTTGCCATCTCACGGGTTATATCTGTACCACGGTCAACTTCCGTCTGGTGGGGCCAGAAATTGAGTTCATCCTGCAGGACAGCGCGCCTCGGGTGCTGGTTTTTGAGGATCAGTACAGCGAGGTGATTGACTCCTTGCGACCTGCCCTAACCTCTGTGGAGCACTTCTTATGTATTGGCCAGTGTCCGTCTTGGGCTGAGCCGTACGAAGCAGCTCTTGCTGAGGCCGATCCGCAAAGCATTTCGATGCAATCGGCCCCAGACGATATCGTGCACCTCATCTACACCAGCGGTACTACCGGGCGGCCCAAGGGCGCCGCCCGTACCCAGCATGGCGACCTGGCACTGGCGCAGAACCAGTCGGCGGTCATGGACATGCGTACCAATGGTCGTGTGCTGGTGATGATGCCCATGTTCCATGCTGGCGGCCTATCAATGATGCTTTCGGAATTCTGGCATGCCGGGTGCGTGGTCTTGCATCGCAAGTTCGACCCGAGAGAGGTGTTGCGCACCATTGAGCGGGAACGCATTGTCACCGTGCACATGGCCCCAACCATTGTGCAGCAGGTTTTGGAGCTGCCGGATATCGGCGACTACGACCTGTCGAGCCTGGAAACCATCCTCTACGCCGCAGCGCCAATGCCGGTTGCGGTTCTGCAACGCGGGGTCGAGTTGTTGGGGCCGATTTTCGTCAACTCCTGGGGCATGACCGAAACCAGTGGCACCGTGCTCGCGCGTCACCTGCACAAGCTTAATGGTACTGAAGAGGAGGTGCGTCGGCTCGGCTCCATCGGTCAGCCGATGGCCTATTGCGACATCCGGGTCGTGGACGAGCAAGGTGAGGATTGTCCTGACGGTACGCCAGGTGAAATTTGGATCCGCTCCCCTGCCAACCTGGCGTATTACTGGAACAACAGCGTCGCCACACTAGAGTCGTTGCGTGACGGCTGGCTCCGTACCGGTGACATGGCTTGGCGTGACAGCCAGGGATTCCTGTTCCTAGTGGATCGCAAGAAGGACATGATCATTTCCGGTGGCGAGAACATCTATTGCCAAGAGGTGGAGCAGGCGCTAATGCATCACCCGCAGGTGAGTGATGTAGCAGTTATCGGCGTACCCCATGAGAAATGGGGGGAGACGGTCAAGGCTGTGGTGGTTCTGAAATCGGAGGCTGAGATCACGGCAGGGGAACTGATCGAGTTCTCCGGTACACGTATCGCTCGCTACAAGCGTCCGACCAGTGTTGACTTTGTGGCTGAGCTGCCTCGGCTACCCAGTGGCAAGGTAAACAAGGTCGCACTCCGGCAGGTGTATTCGGCATAGTTCGCATCGCTGGCGGCGGGCTTCGTCGCCAGCGTATGGTTGCGGTCAGCTCAGTCGTAGTTACGGCTAGGTACTTTTATCTCTTCGCCAGAAGGGTAGTGCTCAAGCATAAAGTCGACGAAGGCGTGAACCTTGCGTGATTCTCTTCGTCCTCGCGGATATAGCATTTCGATTGTTGGGGCGAGAATTGTCCAGTTCGGGAGGATCTGACAAAGAGCTCCGCTGCGCAGGTACTCGTCCAGATAGAACCCCATGCCTTGCATGATCCCCTGGCCATTGAGAGCTGCCTCAATCTGGATGCACCCTTGGGTGATGGACATGCTGCTCGGCA
>JBKEBH010000354.1:0-14150 GCA_047973065.1 Paracoccus sp. (in: a-proteobacteria)
TTCATCCGTCCAGAGCCGCCTTGTCCGACGCATAGCCAAAGCACCATAGTGTCCACTATCCTTGGTGGACACTAACCGTCACTTCCTACATCAGGCAGAGCAGTCAGGCCGGACGCTTACGATTCGGCAGGCCGTCGCGCCGGTCAAGGTTGCGACCGGCGAGATGTGCCAGAACCGGATCATGTTCAAGCAGTTCATCGCCGGCGGTGCCATCGACGTGGTCCAGATCGACGCCTGCCGTCTGGGCGGGCTGAACGAGGTGCTGGCGGTGCAGTTGATGGCGGCGAAATACGGGCTGCCAGTCTGGCCCCATGCCGGCGGGGTGGGCCTTTGCGAATATGCCTAGCATCTGTCGATGATGGATTACGTTGCCGTTTCCGGCACGCGCGAGGGCCGGGTGATCGAATTTGTCGATCACCTGCACGAGCAGTTCACCGATCCCTGCATCGTTCGGAACGGCGCCTATATAACGCCCGCGCAGCCCGGCTTTTCGATCCGCATCAAGGACGACACGCTCAGCCGCTTCGACCATTCCGGTTAGGCGCCGGGGCGGTCACAGGATGAAGGGTCGGATGCAGACCGGGGTGCCGATGTCGATGGCCTTACCGCTGTCGGTCAGCGCGCCGGTTTCGGCGTCGCGCCTGAACAGGGTGATGCGATCGCCGTTCTGATTGGCCACCAGCAGCCAGCCCCCGTCCGGGGTCAGCGCGAAATTGCGTGGCGTTTCGCCGCCGCTGGCGGTCCAGCCCGTAGAGGTCATCTCTCCCGTCGTCTGATCGACGGCAAAGCTGGCGATGCTGTCATGCCCCCGGTTCGAGGCATAAAGAAACCGCCCGTCCGGTGACAGGTGAATATCCGCCCCGTGCGAGGCCGCGCCGTCCGGTACACTTGGCAGGGTCTGCCGCAGCGTCAGACTGTCTTCCTCGATCCCGACTATCGAAACCGTCGAATCCAGCTCGTTAGAGACGAAGGCGAAGCGGCCCGAGTGATGGGGCGCGATATGACGCGGCCCGGCACCGGCGGGCATGGACACCGCGCCGACAGGCTGAAACGCGCCGTCATCGCTCAGCCGGTAGGCAATCACCTGATCCAGCCCCAGATCCGCCGATAGAAACAGTCCGCCCGGTGCGGCGACGATGCAATGGGGATGCGGGCGCTCCTGCCGGTCTTTGTCAGGGCCAAGTGCGCCGTCATGCCGGATCTCGGCTGCGACCGGGCCAAGGTTGCCATTGGCGCAGATCGGCAGCGAGACCAGCGATTGATCCGGGCCGCCCGATCCCATGGCGTAATTCGCCAGCAGCAGGAAGCGCCGATCCGGCGTCACCATGTTATAGGCGGTGATGCTGCCCCGCGCAGGCTGCTTGTTCAGATAGATCAGCGCCCCCGCTGCCGGATCGAAGCGATAGGCAGAGACGGTACCTTCATGCCAGCCGAACACCTCGGAATTGGCATAGATCACACCGCTTGCCGCATCCACGCTGAGAAAGGTTGGGTTGTCGGCGCTGTCGGTGCCGCAAATTCGCGCCGCATCGCCGGTCGCCGGATCGAAGCTGCAGATCGTCAGCCCCTCGCCGCGGGCGCCCTGAAAGTAGGGCGCCTCGCGGTTCAGCGAGCCGATGGCGAGGTAAAGCCGTGCCATGGGATATCCTTTCGTTCAGATCGCGGGCTGGTGGTCGAAGTCGGTCAGCACCTCGCAGCCGGAGCCGGTCACATGAAGCATGAATTCCAGCCGGACGCCGCCGATTTCAGGAGCGAAGGCGGTGGGTTCGACCATGATCACCATGTCCTGCTGGAAGGTTTCAGTCTCATACCCCACGATCCGGGGCCATTCATGGACCGAGGTGCCGATGGAATGACCGGAATGATGGGCATAGCCATAGCCGGCCTGCGTGATATGGGCCTGCAACTGTCGGTCCAGCTCGCCAATCATCAGGCCGGGCCGGATCACGTCTATGGCAAGGTCCAGTGCTGATTTCACGGTCTGGAACTGCCGCAGATAGGCAGCGCCCGGCTGCCCCAGCATGGCCGAGGCACAGCTGTCGCCCCAATAGCCTTGAACCCGTGGCGCGAGGTCGCAGATCACAGGATCGCCCGCCGCGATCAGCCGGTTGTTCGGCCAGCCCATGAAGGCGGACGTGCGTTCCTTGCCGGAAATCAGGTCGCCGGTGACGGGCAGCCTTTCGCCGGCCCGCGCCTCCATCGCCAGCCGGATATCGGCGAAAAGCTGCAATTCGGGTATGCCTGCACGCGTCCGGTCGAGGAACGCGCGCTGCCCGGCCGAGGCGGTCAGCGCCGCCTCGCGCAGCAGGGCGATTTCCTCGGGCGTCTTGATCATCCGCTGGCGTGTCAGCGCATCGCTGATCGGGGCGGTTTCCATGCCGTCGAGCATCGGCAGAAGCGAGGCGGGCATGGCCTGTTCCTCGATCGCGACGGTGCCACCGACGCCCAGATCCGCGATGAGACCGGCCACGCTTTGCAGGTAATTGGCGAATATGTCGGTGGGCTGCTGCCAGGAAAAACCCTCATAGCTGCGGATCGGGTCGGCCCATGACGCGGTGCCGGCTTCCAGATTGGTCACCGCCAGCCCGCATTCGCCGCCGCGCCCGATGATCGCCACGGCCGGGCCGCCGGCAAAAGGCGAGGGGCCGGCCTCGATGGCGCTGACATGACCGCTGGCATAGGCGACCGCGTCCGGGCTGGTCAGCAGCGCCCAATCTGCGCCGGAATCGTCGATGGCTGCGATGGTTCGGGCAAGGCGTTCGTCCATGGCGGACTCCTCAGATCAGGTTGCGGATATGCTGGTCGCGCCCATAAGCGGCGACGAGGATCAGGATCAGCCCGCCAAGTGCGACCTGGACGATGGCCTCGGAAAAGCCGGCGCCGATCAGCAATGTGCGCAGTTCGGTCAGCATCAGCGCGCCGGCCAGCGTGCCGGTAAAACTGCCGCGCCCGCCGACAAGGGCGGTGCCGCCGATCACCACGGCGGCGACTGTCTGGAACAGATAGGGCAGGCCGACCGTCGCGCTTGACGACCCGGTGAAGCCCAGAAGCAGGATACCGGCAAGTGCCGCACAACCGGCGCTGAGCCCGAAGGTGATGGCCCAGATCGCAACCGGCCGGATAAGGGCGAATTCCGCCGCGCGAAGATTCGATCCGAGCGCGAAAAGCTGGCGACCATAGACGGTGCGGCGCAGGACGAAGACGGTGGCAAGCGTCAGCGCCAGCGTGAAGGGGATCAGCGGCGGAAAGGGCAGCGGCCCGGTGGTGCCGCCAAGGGCCACGAAATTGCTGATGAAGGGCGGGGCCGATCCGGTCGGAAGGCCGCGCGTCCAGATCTGGACGAGGGCCTGGATCACCGTGCCCACGCCGAGCGTCACGATCAGCGGATGCACCGACAGCGCCGCCGAAATCGCGCCCGAAAACGTGCCGATCAGCACGGCGATGCCAATCACGATAGCGCCGGTCAGAGGCGCCGGCATACCGTCGCCGTAAAGGCTGGCAAAGACGACATTGGCGAAACCGATGATGAAGGGGATCGACAGATCGATCCCACCAAGGATCATCACCAATGTCTGGCCAAGTGCCGCGATGGCCAGAAGCGAGGCAAGGACCAGCATGGCGCGGATCGAAAACAGGCTGGCAAATCCGGGGATCAATGCTGCGCCAAAGGCGAAGACGAAGGCCACGCCGGCGAAGGCGATCAGCACGCGGTTCTGCAACAGCGGCCGGATCATGGCTGCCTCGCCGGTTTGGCCAGCAGCGCGGCAATCTTCTGCGAATTCAGGCAGACCGCCAGCACCAGCACTGCGCCATAGGCGGCCTGCAGCACGAAGGTCGAGACATTGAAGGCGTTCAGCGCGGTCTGCAGCAGAAAGATATCCGCCGCCCCCAGAAATGCCGCCGTAAGCCCGCCGACCCCGCCGGCAAGGCTGACCCCGCCAAGCGCAACGGCGGCTATGGCCATCAGCGTATAGCCGGGGCCGATATTCGGATCGCCCGATCCGATCAGCGCGGTCAGCGACAGCGCCGCAATGCCCGCGAACATCCCGGCCAGCAGATAGGCGCAAAAGCGGATCCGGGTGACATTCACCCCGGCGGTATAGGCCGCGCGGTCGTCGCTGCCGGTCGCCATCAGCATCTGGTAAAAGGGCAGGCGCTTCAGAACAAGCCAGATCAGCGCGGCCCCGGTGACGGGCAGGATCGACCATTGGCTTGCCAGCGATGACAGCCAGCCCGGCACCGATCCGGCGGGCGAAGGCAGGACGGTCAGCGCTAGCCCGCCATAGATCAGATAGGTGCCAAGCGTCGCGACAATGGGCTGAATGCGCAGCACTGCCGCCAACAGCCCGTTCAGCGCCCCGGACATAAGCCCGAGGGCAAGCGCCGCCGGGACCACTGCGAAGGGCGAGGTCAGACCCGCCCCGGTCAGCACCCATTGGATCAGGATGACATTGATCAGCCCCATCAGCGGGCCAACGGAAATGTCGATGGATCCGCGCCCGGCCAGAAACGGCACGGTGATCGCCAGCGCTGCCAGCAGCAGGGGCGCCGCCAGCCCCAACACCGCGCCCCAGTTCGCCGGCGCGAAGCGCACCGGGTTCAGCGCCACATTCACGGCCAGCAGCAGCACGAACAGCAGCGCCGCAAGCCTTGTATTGCGATGGGTGGTCAGGAACTTGCGCAGCGCAAGGCTCATGCCGCGTCCTCCTTCTGGCCGAACATCGCGGCCATGACGGCAGACATGGACATCTCGGCCTTGGGGATGACCTGCGTCCGCTCGAAATCGCGGAAGATCGAGACATTGTCGCAGATCTGCAGGATTTCCTCGATTTCGCTGGACAGGATGACGAAGGCGATGCCTTCGTCGCGGGCCAACTGGCGGAAGGCTTCATAGACTTTCAGTCGCGTGTTCAGATCGACCCCGCGGGTCGGGTCATTCAGCAGCATGACGCGCGGCTTCAGCGCCAGCATGCGAGCCAGCAGCACCTTCTGCTGGTTGCCGCCGCTGAGCGCGGTGATCGGCGCGCCCATCGAAAGGTAGCGGATCGACAGGAATTCCGTCTGCCGCGCCAGTTCCTCGCGCTGGCGGCGGCGGTCGATCACGCGAAGGCGCGAGAAACGGCGCAGCGCCGAGATACCGAAATTGTCCAGCACCGAGAGCACCGGGAAAATACCCGTGGCGCGACGGTCGCGGGGCAGATAGGTCACGCCCTGGCGGGCGGCCTCGTGATGGTTGCGAAGGGGGTGCGCGCCCTCTGGGCCATGCGCGGTGACCTGCCCCGGCGCCCGCGGGCGAAACCCGGCAAGATGCAGCAGGAATTCCTCTTGCCCCTGTCCCTCCAGCCCGGCCAGACCGGCAATCTCGCCCATGCGGAGCTGACCCGAGACGGGGGCCTTGCCGGGGGCCAGCGTGATCCCGTCGAAGCCAAGGACGATGCGGTCATGCGACATGGATATGCGCCTCCGGGGCCATCAGTTCCAGCAGGCGCTGCCCGGTCACCTGATCGCGGTTCAGCGTTTCGATCACCCGTCCGCTGCGCAGGACCGTCACCCGGTCGGAAAGGCGCTGTACCTCCTCCAGCCGGTGTGAGATGAAGATGACGATATTGCCGGCGGCGGCGTAATCCTCGATTGCCTCGAAGACCATGTCGCGGTCGGCGTAATCCAGCGCAGCCGTCGCCTCGTCTAGCAGCAGGACCGAAGGCCGCCGGATGAAAGCGCGGGTGAGCACGACGATCTGCTGGGTGGCCAGCGGCAGGTCGCCGGCGAGCGTCTGCAGCCCGATGGGCTGGCGGGCCAGCTGCGACAGCAGGGCGCTGACCGCCCTGTCGCGGGTCTGATGCGGGATGCGGCGGGTCAGGGGCAGGTCCATGCCCAGCACCACATTCTCGACCACGGGGCGATGCGGGGCGATCAGAACCTCCTGAAAAACCGTCGATAGACCAAGCTTCTGCATGTCGGCCGGTGAGCCTGCGGTGATCTGTGATCCGTCGATGGCGATGCGCCCCTCGCTTGGCGTGACCACGCCCGACAACAGCTTCAGCAGCGTGCTCTTGCCCGATCCGTTCTCGCCCAGGATCGTATGCACGCCTGGCCGAAAGCCGACATTCGCGCCGTTCAGCGCCACGGTTTCGCCATAGCGCTTGCCAAGGTTGTCGATCGCCAGCGACTGCACCGCCTCATGCGCGACCGCAGGCATTCCCGCCTCATCCAGCAGCCGGTCGATACGGGACGCTGCGGTTTGGGCAGACAGGGTGGGTGCTTCCATGGCGGCGGCCTTCGGCTTGAGAGAGCGGCATTGCCGGGCGGACCGGCGATGCCATCAGGCGCTTACGGGCAGGATCCGGGCACCGCCGCGAAATCGTAAATCGGCGTCGCGGCCCCGTTTGAGAAATAGCCGTTCAGCAAATCCTCAGGGAAGGGATCGTTCGGCGGGATCGGGAAGATCGCGGCGGAATCGGGCATCATGCAATCCTGATACCAGTCCGGCAGATCCGCCTGCGCGATGATCGGCATTGGCGCGATGATCGTGTTGACCAGCGGCTTCTGCCCTTCCATCACGCGCAGCGCCACGCGAAAGGCGTTCTGCGCCGCGACATGGGGCGAAACCTCGCCGCCATAGAACTTGAAACTGTCCTGATTGACGTTCCAGAAGCCAAGCGCATCGCCGGAAATCGATGCGGCGATCAGCGGCAGCGGACGGCCTGCCTGCTGGAAAGCCTCGGCGATGAAGCGTGCCTCGCTGCCGGTCGACCAGACCGCGTCGATGGGCTGGGGCGAGGTCGCCAAGGCCTGCAGGGTCGTCGATTTCGTGGTCGTCCCGGTCCATTCGCCGCTGATCTTGCGGGCGATGGTCAGATTCGGATGTTCGGCCACAGCCCGTTCCAGCCCGGCATTTTCCTGCTGGACCAGCGGATGGCCGGAAATGCCTTCGATCTGCAGGATGGTGCCACCATCGGGCAGCGTCTCGGCGATCCCGAGGCCCATCTGATAGCCCCAGAGGTTCTGGTTATGCATCACGTTCAGCGCCGCTGGCGATGTCACGGCCCCGGCCGAGGTGATGACCGGGATATTCGCCGCCCGCGCCTCCTCGATGACCGCGTTCAGGGCGGTGGACGACCCGGCGATGGTGGTGATGACCGAGCAGCCCTGTTCGATGAAGGCGCGCATCTGGGAAATCTGCTGGGTGGTGTCGCCATTGGAATCCGAGACGACATATTCGGACACATCGCCCGCCGCGACCCCGCCATCGACAAGCCGTTTCATCTCGTCATTGAAGGTCACGCGCCAGGGATTGCCCATGTAGGATTCCGAATGGCACCATTTCCATGGCTTCGGCGGCGGCGTGAAATCGTCATAAGCCGACGGCCCGACCTCAACCGGATCGGTGTAAAGCGCCTGAATATCTGCAGGTAGCGCGCCCAGAAGTGCTGCCCGGTCCTGTGCCAGGGCAGCCGGTGCGGCAAGCGAAATGGCAGCAAAACTCAGTGTCGTCAGATAGATGCGCTTGCAATTCAACGTCATGATTCGTCCTCCCCTACGAATACGATTTGTTTACTTGTGAATTTATTATTCAAATACGATCCATTACGTCAACCTGTTTGTTTTGATAGTGCGCGCCTAGTCCGAAGGGATGTTCTCGCGCAGGATGATCTGGACGCGGGGCAGGTATTCCGGCTCGGCACGGCCCCGCACGGCCGAAATCAGCATCCTGATCGCCTCGCGTGCCTCGACGCGGGGGTTCTGGTCGATCAACGCGTCCATGGTCCGGTCCAGCAGCAGCAGGCGCGAGGCGTCGGTCAGATCATGGCCGACAAAGATCGTCTCGCGCGCCAGATGCGCCTCGCGCAACGCCCGCGCGATGCCCTGGTTGCCCGAGCCGACATTGTAGATCCCGCCGATGCTGCCTGCCTGCAGGATGCGGCGCATTTCCTGATGGGCGCGGTCACGGTCGTCGCCCAGTTCGGTATAGGCGGCGATCCGCAGGTCGGGGAACTCCTCTGCCAGGATCGAACGGAAGCCCATCTCGCGCTCCTCATGGCCGCGATAGGCGCGCGATCCGACGAACAGCGCGATATCGCTGCGTTCCGCCTGCCCGAGAAGGCGGCCCAGTAACAGTCCTGCCGTTCGCCCCGAGGCGCGGTTGTCGACGCCGACATAGCCGACCTTGCTGACGGACGGGATGTCTGAGACCAGCGTTGCGACCCTGATTCCGCTGCGGGCCAGCATGTTCAGCATTTCGCGGATCTCGGGCCGGTCGGGGACGACGACGCCGACCGCGTCGGTCTGGCCGCGCAAGTCCGAAAGATGCTGTTCGATGACCCCCGTGCCGGGATCTTCGACGTCATGGATGCGCAACCGCACATCCTCGCGGGCGGCGCATTCGCGGATGAGGTTCTGGCGCAATTCGCGCATGAAGCTGTTCGCGCCCGCCGGCAACACGATGTCGAGGCGGATCTGGTCTGTCGCGCCGGCCTCAACCGGCCCGAAATAGCCAAGCTCCTGCGCGACCCTGCGAACAATCTCGTTGGTCCGGCCTTTCACCCCGCCGCGGTCGTTCAGAACCCGGTCGACGGTGGCCGTCGACACGCCGGCCCGTGCGGCGATTTCAGAAATGGTGGTGCGCATGGCGGTCCGATTTCAATCAAAACACATTATTATTGACGTTATGCAATAAACGCGTGTCGCAAATCTAGCAAAATCTGTAGTATTCGATTTGAAATGATTTAAAATGATGGATTTTGATGATTGTTTGTGATGCCTATCGGAATCATACCTTCCCCCAAGGTGCCCATCCGCGCCAAGGGGGGAGAGGATGACGCAAGACAATTTGCAACCCGATCCGGAGATTCGCGTCCGCGACTATCGCATCGGCGCGGTCGGGGCCGGCATGATCATGGCCGAATGCCATCTGGAGGCGTATCGGCTGGCGGGATTCCCGGTCGTGGCCATCGCCTCGCGGACGAAATCCCGCGCCGCCGAAGTTGCCGAACGCTATGGCATCGCGACTGTTCATGAGACGCCCGAGGCGCTGATCGAAGATGCCGGCATCGATATCGTTGACATCGCCTATCCGCCGCATCTGCAGCCGGCACTGATCCGCCACGCGCTGAGGCAGCCGCATATCAAGGGCATACTGGCCCAGAAGCCGCTGGCCCTGTCGCTGGAAGAAGCCCGAGCGCTGCGGGATGAGGCGAAGGCGGCGGGCAAGATCCTCTCGGTCAATCAGAACATGCGCTATGACCAGTCGATGCGGGTACTGAAGCAGCTGCTGGATCGCGGTGCGCTTGGGACACCGGTCTTCGCCCAGATCGACATGCATGCAATCCCGCATTGGCAGGGGTTTCTGGAAGGTTATGACCGGCTGACGCTGTCGAATATGAGCGTGCATCACCTCGACGCGCTACGCTATCTGTTCGGCGATCCGTCCGAGGTGACAACGGTGACCCGCCCCGATCCGCGCACAGAATTCGACCACCAAGACGGCATCGTCACCACGATCCTGCGCTTTCCCTCGGGCCTGCTGGCCCTGTCGCTGGAAGATGTCTGGTCCGGGCCGCGCGCCGAAGGCTATGCCGATGATCAGCACATCACCTGGCGGGTCGAGGGAACCGAGGGCGTTGCCAAGGGCACAATCGGCTGGCCCACAGGTGCCGCATCGACGCTGAGCCATGCGTCGCGGAAGGAAACCGGCGGCGCATGGGTCAGCCCGGAATGGGAGACGATGTGGTTTCCCCATGCCTTCATCGGCGTAATGGAACAGTTACAATACGCGATCCGCGAGGGCGAGCCGCCGGCGCTGTCGGTCGCCGATAACGTGCGCACGATGGCGCTTGTCGAGGCGGCTTACCAATCCATCGACGAGGGCCGGACCGTCGCGCTCGACCTTGCAAACGACTGAAACGGGAGGAACCAGAACATGATGCAAGCCGGAATATTCACGGGGTATTTCCCCTATGACCTCAAGACCACGGCTAAGAAGATCCGCGACCTGAACTTCAACACCGTGCAGCTCGACCTGCATTTCACCGATATCGACGTCAGTGACGGGCAGGTCACGCCCGAGAAGTGCCGCACCATCCGCGACACGTTTCGCGACCACAACCTGCCGATCTGTGCGATCTCTGCCTATTCCAACATCGTTCATCCCGATCAGGCCAGACGCAAGTCGGTGCTGGACCGGCTGAAGGAGACTCTGTCGCACGCGCAGTATCTGGGCTCGCCCTATGTGATCTCGGAAACCGGGACCTTCGACACCACCAGCGACTGGGTGCATCACCCGAAGAACAAGACCGAGGAAGGCTGGGCCGATTGCCGCGAGGTGATTTCGGAACTGGCGCAATTCGCTTATGACCACGGGGCGATGTTCCTTTTGGAAACCTATGTGAACAACGTGGTGGGTTCGGTCGAGGAAACCCTGCGCATGTTCGCCGAGGTGGATCATCCCGGCCTTGGCCTGCTGATGGACCCGACGAATTATTTCGAGGCCCATAATATCGAGAAGATGGATGAGACGCTGCATTACGTCTTCAATGCGCTTTCCGACAAGATCAAGATCGCCCATGCCAAGGACGTGAAGCGGTCGGGTGACGACAAGTCGGAAAAGCATTCGGATATCGGCGATGAAACGGCGGCCGAAAGCCACACCTTCCGCGGCGTGGGCGAGATCGAACTGCCCGCACCGGGTCTGGGGGAGCTGAATTACGACCTCTACCTGCAGCGGCTGGCGCGGAAGCACCCGAATATCCCGATGATCATCGAACATCTGGACGAATCCGACGTGCCGCGCGCCAAGGCGTTTCTTGACGCCAAGCTGCGCGAGAACGGCTGCTGAGCGGACCATGCGGGGGCATCACAGCCCCTCGCCTTTCCAGATCGGGGACCGGACGATGGTAGAGCTTTACGGAAAGACATTCACGCGCGCCGAAATCGAAGCCGCCAGCGGCCGGCTGTCCCATGCCGCCGGTGTCCGGCTGGTCACGCTGGAAAACGGTCTGGAACGCGGCAACCGGATGCTGGAATTCCGCAGCGGCTCGGGCCTGCGCTTCACGGTTCTGGTCGATCGCGCGATGGATATCGGCGATTGCGACTATCGCGGCATGGCGATCGGCTGGCATTCGCCCGCTGGTTTCCGCCACCCCTCGCTGCATGAATATGAAGGCGAGGGGGGCTTGGGCTGGCTGCGCAGTTTTTCGGGGCTGATGGTGACTTGCGGGCTGGACCATATCCTGTTCATGAATGAGGTGCCGACCGACAGCTATGTCTATGGCCCGCGCCAGAGCGCCAGCCATTCGCTGCATGGTCGCGTGGGCTACATCCCTGCGAAGCTGACCGGCTATGGCGAACGCTGGGAAGGGGATCGCTGCTTTCTCTGGGCGGAGGGGGTGGTAACGCAGGCCGCCGTCTTTGGCGAGCATATGGAACTGCACCGCCGGATCGAGATTGAGGTCGGCACAAACGAGATCCGCCTGTCCGATGAGGTCGTCAATCGCGGCTTCTACCGCACGCCGCATATGTTCTGCTATCACATCAATGCCGGCCATCCGGTGCTGGAAGATGGCGCGCGCTACTTTGCGCCGATCCGCGAGGTGGTCTGGGCAGCCCATGCCGACAGCTATGATAAACAGGCGGTAGGGTATCGGGCGCTGCCCGGCCCGCAGTTCGATTTCCACGAACAGGTCTGGCAGCACGAAATGGCGGCGGATGCGGCGGGTGAGGTTCCGGTGGCGCTCGTCAATGACCGACTCGGCCTCGGTTTCATGGTGGTCACGCGGAAGGATCAGTTTCCGTGCCAATACGAATGGCAGAACCTGCAGGCCGGGCAATATGCGCTTGGGCTGGAGCCATCGACGAACCATGTGCTCGGCAACAATGCCGCCCGCGAACGTGGCGAGATGATCTGGCTGAACCATGGCGACAGCCGCCGCTATGACAGCCGCTTTGTGATCCTGCCCGATGCCGACGCCATCGCCGGGGCTGAGGCGCGGATCGCCACGATCCAGCAGCAGCCTGACGGGGACTATCCCGCACCAAGCGGCAATTTCGTCAAGCTGGAGGGGAGGGCATGACCGATCTGACCGGACGGTGCATCCTCTATACCGGGGCCTCTGGCGGGCTGGGCCATCAGACGACGCTTGACCTGCTGGGCGCGGGGGCCGAGGTTATCGCGCTTGACCGCGATCATGCGAAGAATGTCGCGCTGAGTGCTGATGTCCCCGCCGATCTGGCCGCGCGTCTGCATCTGGTCGAGGCCGATCTGGCCGATCAGTCGGGGCTGGAAAAGCTGCTGGCGGGGCTGGTGGCCGGCCGCCCGCTGGACGCGGTCATCAACAATGCCGCGATCTATCCGTCAAAGCCGTTCGAGGAATACAGCCTCGACGAGCAGAAGCAGGTCCATGCCGTCAATGTCGAAGCCGCGCTGATCGCAACCGGTGCTGCCCTGCCGGGGATGCGGGCGCAGGGCTGGGGCAGGGTGATCAATATCACCTCGATCACCCTGACCGGCGGCTGGGAAAACCTTGCCCCCTATGTCCAATCCAAGGGCGCGCTTCTGGGGCTGACACGGGCCTGGGCGCGGGAATTCGGCAAATGGGGGATCACCGTCAACGCTATTGCGCCCGGCGCCTTTCCGACCGATGCGGAAAAGATCCATCCCGACCCGGAAGGTTATAATGCCATGGTGCTGGAACGGCAGTCGGTCAAGCGGCGGGGACATGCGGGCGACATATCTGCCACGATCCTCTTTCTGCTGTCTGAAGGCGCGGGCTTCATCACCGGACAGAATATCGCCGTCAATGGCGGCTGGACCATGGAATAAGGAGCAACCCGATCATGGCAATTCTCGACGGGATCACCGTCCTTGACTGTTCCATCGCCATGGCTGGCCCCTTCGCGGCGCAGCGCCTGGCCGATCTGGGTGCCGACGTGATCAAGGTCGAGCCGCTGGCCGGTGAATGGCAGCGCCACGCGCCTGCGGGCGGGATCACCGGCAACAAGGTGAATGTCTCGTTCCTGTCCCTGAACCGCAACAAGCGCTCGCTGGCGGTGGACCTGAAATCGCCGGGTGGCAGGGCGGTGCTGAAGAAGCTGGTCGCGGGCGCGGATGTATTCATCCAGAACTACCGCCCCGGTGTCGCGGCGCGGCTCGGCGTCGATTACGATACGCTCTCGGCGATCAATCCCGGCCTCGTTTATGTGTCCATGTCGGGCTATGGCGAGGACGGGCCAAGCGCCATGCGGCCGGGTCAGGACCTGCTGCTGCAGGCCATGTCGGGCGCCATGCTGTCAGCCGGCCGCAAGGGAGAGCCGCCGGTGCCTGCCGGGCAATATCTGGTCGATGCGATCACCGCCTACACCGCTTTTGAAGGCGCGCTGGCGGCGCTGTTCCACCGCGAGCGCACCGGAGAGGGCCAGAAGGTCGAGGTGAACATGCTGGACGCGATCGCCACCATCCAGATGCAGGAACTCTCGGTCTTCACGGTGGGCGGGAAGCCGCAGGAACGCTCGGCCGAGCCGCATGCCCATGTCTATATCCGCTCGCCCTACGGGGTCTTTGCGACCAATGATGGCAAGTATATCGCTCTTGCCATGCCGAATTTTTCGGGGCTGGCAAAGGCGTTGGAAGAACCCCGCCTTGCCGGGCTGGACGAAATGGAGGCCGGTTGGGAAAACCGCGACGAAACCTTTTCCCTTGTCCGCGACGCCATCGCGAAATTTCCTCAGGCCGAGGCGCTGGAGCGGCTGGAAGCCGAAGGAATCTGGGTCGGGCCTGTCTATGGCTATGCCGATCTGGTTGCCGACCCGCAGATCGCCCATAACGGCACCTTCATCGAATATGACCATATCAGCGAGGGCAGGGTGAAGACGCCGGGCTTCGCGATCAAGTTCTCGAAAACCCCGTCCGAATTGCGCTATGGCGCGCCGCTGACCGGGCAGCATACCGTTGAAGTGCTGGCCGAGGCCGGTTTCGCGCCCGACGAGATCGCGGCGCTGGTTGCCGAAGGCGCAATCGGGCGCGGCGAGGCGCAGTCATGACCCAACCCCTGACATTCGAGACCGAGGGCCGGGTCGGCATCATCACCTATAACCGCCCCGAAAAGCTGAACGCCATGACCCCGGAAATGGCCGAGCTGATGGTCGCGGCGGTCACG
>JBKEBH010000021.1:0-2153 GCA_047973065.1 Paracoccus sp. (in: a-proteobacteria)
CGCGGCGCAGACCTACCTCAATACCGGCGGCACGGCAGAGGACGTGACGGTGGCGTTTACGCCGCCCTCCGCCCTGAACAACCGTATCGGCGTCCTCGCCGTGATGACGCCCGTGGCGGCGGCGGCCCTGTTCGCCGAGGCGACGGCCGCGCCGGTCGCCACCAACCCGGTCAGCGCCGCAATCGGCGCGGCGGACGCGGATCGCGACGTTTACGCATTTGCCTGGGTGGGCGGATCGGGGGTCACGGCCACCAATGCCACGATTGGCGGCAATACACCCACAGTAGTGGGCGGGTATTACGAGACCAACCGCGCGGCAGAATTCATGTCGTACCCTGTTGCGACGGGCGAGACCGTGACGCTGTCCCGAGACGGAGACAGCAGCGGTCTTCTTGGAGCCTTCCGCGTGTCAGGCTACGCGCCCGTGGCGACCGCGCCGGTTCAAGGCGCACGGCAGGAGGCCAACAACCTCAGCGGAACGGGCATCACCTGCACCGTGCCGATTGGTGGCTGCGTCCTCATCGCGACGAAAAACTACGAGACGGTCGCTCCGGATCAGGGCGCGCTTACCGGCACGCTGACATCTGATCGTAACATCACGGCGGTCTGGCACAATGACACCGGCGCCGCCCAGACGGTGGCGTTTACCGCATCAACCGGCACGTCCAGCGGCCAGAAATATATCGTCGGCTGCATTCTGGAGCCGGCCTGATGTCTGTCGTCCTGCACGGCCCGGCGGGCCTGTCCCTGACGGTGACGCAGGGCGCGCGGACGCCGGGCAGTTTCGACGGCTCCGCCGCGCCCGCCTATCTGGGCGGGCTGTCGGATCAGAGTGCCGAGAACAACACCGGGGCGGCGAGCATCGACCTGGAGCCGTATTTCATGGGCGCCAATCTGATCTATTCTTACTCCGACACCGGGGGGCAGAGTGCCGCGCGTCTCTACGTTACCGGTAGCGTGGCCTATGCGGATACCGACCCCCTGCCGGAGGGAACGTTTCCGGCAACCGTGCGGGCGACCGACAGCATTACCGGACTCTACGCCGAGGCATCGTTTGACTGGATCGTGACGCCGGTCACGGGCGGCGGCGGAACGACCGGACCGCTGACCTACAACGGCGGCCTGCCATCCACTCTGACGCCCGCAGATATGGCCTACGACTGGTCGCAGCACATCAGCGGCCCCGGGCCGGTCGCCTACGGGGCCACGGGCCTGCCCTCGGGCGTCTCGATCGACGCGGCCACGGGCGCGATCACCGGGACGTGGACCGGCACCGCCTCGGCCACCCTCACCGCCGGCAACGGCACCTCGCCGGACGTGAGCGCCGGCGTGACATTCAGCGCGTAGGAGACAGATATGAGCGTGACGGTCGGCGGTGTGACCTACGGGTGCGATAACGACTTGGAACGGCTGTGCGCCGGGGTGCAGGCGGCGGGGAAATACCTGTCGATGCAGGTCCGCCTCGGGAATGCCCTGCCCTCGGAATACGTGATCGAGGGCACGCCGTTTGACGTGGCCGAGGTTGGCAGTCTCAACCCCGACAACAGCGCCAACAACCTCACGCCGTACCGCGCCGGCCTGTCCGCATCCCGCACCAATCCGACGCTTGTGGTGATCCCGCCCGCGCCGCTCCCCTACGCCCTTGCCAACGGCACCGTCGATATCGCAGCCAACGCCTATGTCTGTGGATACGGCGCCAAGGTCCGGCGCACCGGCATCCTGCAATATGCCCATATTTTCACCGGGAATAACGCGGGCATTTTCGGGCTGGACATGATCGGGCACGAGGATACCCGCACGAAATGGCCGGAGCGCTTCACCGACACGACGGATGTGGAGCCGGCGAAGAATGGATCGATTTCGAACGGCAACGGCGGCGGTGTCACCAATGATGCGTGGATCGTCGCCAGCAGTCGCAGCCGGATCATCGTAGCCGATTGCTACGCCATCGGCAGCCTGACCGGTTTCGCGCGCGTCTGGGGCGGGGCCAGCCAGCAGCTTTACACCGATAATACTCTGCACGACATGCATTCCGACACGATCCACCTGACCTATAACACGGTGAATACAACCGACCGCCGGAACACCATCGTCAACGCCGGAGACGATTGCATTTCAGTGGTGAGTTACGAGAAGTCGAGCGGTAGCGGCCC
>JBKEBH010000044.1:0-23000 GCA_047973065.1 Paracoccus sp. (in: a-proteobacteria)
ATGATCTTTCAGAATTACGCGCTGTTTCCGCATATGACGGTGCGCGAAAACGTGGGCTTCGGGCTGGATGTCAAGGGCATGCCGCGCGCCGAGCGTAATCGTAAGGTCGACCGGATCCTGGACATGTTCGACCTGGAAGCCTTTGCTGATCGCAAGGCCGACCGGCTGTCGGGCGGTCAGCGTCAGCGCATCGCGCTGGCCCGCGGGTTGGTGGTTGACCCGGAAATCCTGCTGCTGGACGAACCGCGCGGCGCGCTGGATGCGAAGCTGCGGCGGATCATCCAGAACGAATTGAAGCTGCTGCAGCGTGAATTGGGCATCACCTTCGTCTTTGTCACCCATGCCCAGTCCGAGGCGCTTGGCCTCTCGGATCGGGTGGTGGTGATGTCGAATGGTGTGGTCGAGCAAATCTCGCCCCCGCGCGAATTGTATCGCCGCCCGGCGACGCGCTTTGTGGCGCAATTCATCGGCTCGAACGCGCTGTTTCAGGGCACGCCCCGGGGCACGGGCACTCCCGGTTTCGGGCGGCTGGAGACGCCGCTGGGGCTGATCGAGGGCGTGGGCCGGGGTGATGAGAACCTGGCCGTGGTCCCGGCCGAGGCATTCCGCATCGCGCCGCTTGGTACGCCAGGCGAGATCCGCCTGCCCGGAACCTTGGCCGAACGGCAACTGATCGGCGCCATCGGGCATCTGACGGTCCGACTGGCCGATGATCGAGAAATCGCGATCGAGGTCAGCGCCGACCGCCCCGAGCTGCGCGACCTGATGCTTGGCGCGCCTGTCACGCTTGGCGTTGACCCGGCCACGGTCACGCTGATTCACGCCTGATTTTTCAAGAGGAGAACCAAGATGGCAAAAGAAATCCTTGTCGGTTTCGGCATTGATGTGGACGCGGTGGCCGGTTGGCTGGGGTCATATGGTGGTGAGGACAGCCCCGACGACATCTCGCGCGGGATGTTCGCGGGTGAGGTCGGATCGCCCCGCCTGCTGGATTTGTTCGACAAGCTGGACATCAAGACGACCTGGTTCATTCCCGGCCATTCCGCCGAGACCTTTCCTGACCAGATGAAGGACGTGGCCAAGCGCGGGCATGAAATCGGCATCCACGGCTACAGCCATGAAAACCCCATCGCCATGACCCCTGAACAGGAAGAGGCGGTGCTGGACAAATGTATCAATCTGATCACCGAAATCTCGGGCCAGCGGCCTACGGGCTATGTCGCGCCCTGGTGGGAATTTTCAAATGTCACCAATGAACTGCTGCTGAAGAAGGGCATCAAATACGACCATTCCCTGATGCATAACGATTTCACCCCCTACCGGGTGCGCGTCGGCGACAAATGGACCAAGATCGATTATGCCGGCAAGCCCGGGGACTGGATGAAGCCTCTGACCCGGGGCGAGGAAACCGACCTGATCGAGATCCCGGCCAACTGGTATCTGGATGACCTGCCGCCGATGATGTTCATCAAGAAATCGCCGAACTCGCATGGGTTCGTGAACCCGCGCGACATCGAACAGATGTGGAAGGACCAGTTCGACTGGGTCTATGCCAATATGGATTATGCGGTCTTTCCGATGACCATCCATCCCGATGTGTCCGGCCGACCGCAGGTGTTGCTGATGCTGGAACGGCTGTTCAATCACATCAAGGGGCATGAGGGTGTGCGCTTCGTCACCATGAACGAGATGGCCGACGATTTCGACAGGCGTTTCCCGCGCGGTTAAACGCGGGTGAGGGGATGCGGGCGGCCCATCGCATGGTCGCCCGCCATCATCAACCCGCAGGAAGCAGGACGGATAATGTGTTCTCTTTGCGGCATCCTCGGATGCGACGATCATTGGACGAATGCGGTCGCGCGGCCTGGCGTGTACAGCCGCAACCATGACGACCGCGCCCGCCGGGGCGAAACCGCGCGCCGGATCGCGGCGGCCAATGCGATCCTGTCCTATCGCCGGCTGAGGCTGGATCTGTGGCAGGGCCCGTCCTATGTGCTGGCCTCGCCCACAGGCGCATCGACCGTGTTCGAGGCGCTGTCGCATCTCTGGCCCGAGGCCGAGGCGCTGTCGGGCCGTGACTTCGACCCCTTGGACGCGGCGCTGATCGGTTGGATGGAGGCGCGCGAGGCATGACCCCGGTGATCCTGCTGTCGGGCTTTCTGGGATCGGGCAAGACGACCTTGCTGCAGCGCCTGCTGGCGGATCCGCATCTGGCCGGCGCGGCGGTGCTGATCAATGAATTCGGCGAGGTGGGGCTGGATCATCACCTGCTGGACCGGATCGACGACAATGTGGTGCTGTTGAAATCGGGCTGTATCTGCTGCACCGTGCGGGGCGAGGTCGCGGATGCCTTGGGAAATCTGGACAGTCTGCGCGCGCGCGGCGAGATCGACTTTGACCGCGTGGTGATCGAAACTACCGGGCTGGCCGATCCCTATCCGGTGCTGCAGACGCTGACCGCGCATCCGGTGCTGCGGTCGCATTTCCACAATGGCGGCGTGCTGGTTACCGTCGATGCCGTCAACTCGCCGCTGCAGCTGGATCACCGGGCCGAGGCGTTGCGGCAGATCGCCGCAGCCGACCGGATCGTGCTGACCAAGACCGATCTGGCCCCGCCCACGGCCCAGGTCGCGCTGCGTCAGCGCCTGGCCCATCTGAACCCCGGTGCATCCGTGGTGACCTCTGCCGGCAGCGTCGCGGCGATCCTGCAGGATTTCGGGCCGCTGTCCTTCGCCGGGGCGCTTGGCAAGACCGATCACTTGTGCGATGCGGACTGCGGGCATCATCACCATCACGGATTTCACGATCACGACGCCCCCTTGAGTGTCACCAGCTTTTCGCTTTTGATCGAAGAGGCGATTGATTGGACAAAATTCGGAATATGGCTGACGCTGTTGTTGCATAAGCACGGGGACAGAATTTTGAGGGTCAAGGGCATTCTGGCGCTGGCGGGCGAGGATCGCCCGGTCGCGATTCACGGCGTGCAGCATCTGGTCCATGCGCCCACCCATTTGGATCACTGGCCCGATGATGGCGCGCGCCATTCGCGCCTTGTCTTTATCCTGGAAGGGTTGGACCCCGACCTGATCCGCCGATCCCTTGCCGCATTCACTGGCCGGTCTGGAACCCGGACGGCCGCCTGATGACCGAAGCGCTGCGCATTCTGACGACCGAGATCCAGCCGTGGCGCTTTCTCAAAGACCGTGCCGAGGCCGATCTCGGCTTTCCGCTGGAATTTATCGAAACCGACTTCATCACCGCGCAACGGACCGCCGCGATGGAGCCGGACAGCTACGACATCTACGACCAGTGCTTCCACAATCTGGATATCGTCTGGCATTGGCGTGCCATCCAGGCCATCGATATCAATCGGGTTCAGCGCTGGGACGAGATCGATGAGCTGTCGCGGACCGTGCCGGTTCAGGGCATGGGCGAACGCGGCGACGTGCCGTCCTCGCGGCTGTTCGTTCAGCGCGACGCGACACTCTCCGGTAGCCCGACGGATCGCATCTCGATGTTGCCGACCTTCTACAATTTCGACAGTTTCGGCGTCGCCGCTCCGGCCGAGGAGGTTGATCGCGACATCACCTCTTGGGCGGATCTTCTGGATCCGAAATGGTCGGGCGCGGTGGCATTGGTGGATGAACCGGCCATCGGGCTGTTCGACCTCGCCATGGCGCTGTCATCGGCAGGCCGGATGAATTTCGTCGATATGGGCAACATGTCGGTGGCTGAGATCGACGAGCTGATCGGCCATGGCACCGCGCTGATCCAATCCGGCCACCTCGCCCCGTTCTGGCTGCGCGCGAGCGAGCCGGTGCAGCGTTTCGCGAAGGGCGATCTGAAGCTTGCTTCGATCTGGTCTCCGACCATCGTCGAAATGAAGCGCCGGGGCATCACCGTGCGCCAGGCCGTCCCGCGCGAGGGCTACCGGGCCTGGCACGGCGGCATGTGCCTGTCGCGGCGGCTGGAGGGGTCACGGTTGGATCGGGCCTATGCTTGGCTGAACTGGTATCTCGACGGGTTTGCCGGCGCGGTCGTGGCGCGACAGGGCTATTATATATCGGTGGCGGGGCCGGTGAAGGCGCAGCTGGACCGGGCGGAATGGGATTATTGGTATGAAGGTCTGCCGGCGGCGCGCGATCTGTGCGACGTGACCGGCCAGCGGGCGATCAGGGCCGGGGAAGTCCGATCCGGCGGCTCGCGTACCGCGAGGGCAAAGCATGTGGCGATCTGGAATTCGACCATGGATGAGCACAATTATCTGGTCCGCCGCTGGAACGAGATGGTTGCACTCGCCGCGGCCAAGGGCAGGCAGAAGCTGGCAAGCTGAGGGAACGGTGCGGTCCGTCAACTGATGCCCGGGCATGGGCTGGCCCGATGCTGGTTGACGCTCGTGGCCTCCCCGGTTGTCGATCTCGTCAAGGAAGACCGGGAACGCATCACGGCCTATTTTGTTGAAAAACTTTTCTTGATTGGGGTGGGCTGGTTGCTGATTCAATTCCCTTGTCAGGCGGGAGGATTGATGATGGGTCAGCGGCAGGAAGCTCAAGCGTCGCTGTTTTATGAGCTTTCGCTGAAAGATCACGTCCCGCAGGACCATCTGCTGCGGCCGATTGATCGCTTTGTCGACCTGGACGGAATTCGGGTGCATCTGGCAGATTTCTACAACCACACGGGCCGCCCGTCCGTCGATCCGGAACTGCTGATCCGGATGCTTCTGATCGGCTATTGCTTCGGCATCCGGTCCGAACGCCGCCTTTGCGAAGAGGTGCATCTGAACCTAGCCTATCGTTGGTTCTGCCGTCTCGATCTCGGTGAGTGGGTGCCGGATCACTCGACCTTTTCCAAGAACCGACATGGCCGGTTCCGGGAGAGTGAATTGCTGCGACCCGATCACGTCCCACAGCAGTTCAAAGAAACCACTTGCAAAACGGAAGGCATCCACCGATGCGAAAGGATTTTTACGTTATCCACCGCATCGAACTCAAGGGAGACAGTATGTGCAGAAAGGATCGAACACACAACTTGTCCCGGTCGAAAACCCCGAAACGATAGAGACCTGAATATCTTCGCAGGCAGATGACCAGATGCTCCCGATCTGTGCGGAAATTACCGAAACAGCTGTCTGGTATTTAGCGTAATCGCTGTCCGGAATATCCGAAATCCGCACTAATAAACTCGGAAACGACAGTCAATATCATAAAATCATGGTGAAGCAGGTAGCTTTTTGTTTTTTCCGCTTGCGCAACAAGAGGAATTTGAAGAGTTTATCAAATTATTCAACGAACATAAACTGTCGGGAGACTGGGTCAAATGTCATTAGTTGTCCATCTCCAATATTCTGCCAAACACCATGCAGATTTATTTTGTTGCATTGGACAGCGTGCGCGACATTTGGGTAAGTAAGTAAGTTTTCCAATGAAACCGTGATGCTTATGAACTCCAAGGCGCGAACGCGGGCAGAAGCCTCGGATAAGTTTCTCACGCGATGATACTCCTCACCAAGGATTCTCAACCAAGAAGCCAGAGCCGGAGTAACCTTCATTGATGTGGAGTTGGTTTCTAAGTCATGGCAGGCCTTAACCCCTCCACATTGGGAGTGACCGGCAACCACAATATGTGAAACCTGCAATACGTCAACCGCGTAATCCAGCGCAGCGACGGTTCCGTGATGCTCCTGCTGTGCAGAGAATTTTGGGATTAAATTCGCAATATTTCGATGGATGAAAATATCCCCCGGGTTCGCATCAAAGATCCGCGAGGTTTGAACGCGGCTATCGCAACAACCTATCGCAAACACACGTGGATTTTGACCGCCTGAGGCAAGTTTTCTGTATGTTTCCGACGTTGAGGCGTAATCGTTGTCCTTCCAGCGCAAAAAGCCTTGGGCAAGAAAATCAGGCAGCTTTTGTATGCTCATCTATCAGGTCTCTACCAAACTGTTAATCTTCAGTGAAAAAAGTAGGGGGCTGTAACCTCCCAATACCGTCTGATGGTCGTGTCAAACCAATCTGTACGTCGCACGCGTCAAAATGCTTGATGGATTGTGATATTTTTTTACAGCCCCAGAAGTAATCGACACTGCGCTTTCGCGGATGTAGCATACAAGTATAGAGGGTACCAAACCCACGATCATATGTATCTGAGCGAAGTGGGGGTGTTTGAAATGCTTCTGTAATAGCCTGTGCCTCGGTGTCTCTATGATTGGCATTAAGTTCACGCAGGACGGCCATTCTTTCAACAGAGCGGGTTTTTTTGGTATAGGCCGGCCAGTGGTTCACAGACTGATGGTTTGCGGCAAAAGTCTCATTGGAAAGTGCAATGGGATGATCAGGAAAAAGTTCGACGGTACAAGCGTCTCCGGTGCAATCAGTCAGTGTGACGTTGTAGGCCATGTTGCATGTTACCCGTTTAAGTGCAGATACCGCTTCAGCAGCTGTACCGCATGTCTGTAGGAGGTAGCGTAGAATTATTGGAATACCAAAGCCGGTCCCGACTTTTCTGCTGCCGCCGAAGGTCAGGCTGACAGCGAGGCCATCCTCATTTACTCCGTCAAGGCATCCCCAAAGGCTATCAATGGTTGCAATCACCAACTTTCCACTCCAATTGGTAAGCATAACCGTCGCTTCAAACAGCCTTGGGCTGTAATCATAATTTCGGATCAGCACAGGATGTCCACCCGTCCATGTCGCAAGCTGACTGCAACCCGTCAAATAGGCGGGGGGGCAATACATGGATAAAAACCGTGCTGCGAGATCGTGGTTACCTGCCGATTGACAAAGGTGATGATAAAGTTCACCCAATTCTGGCATTTGCTCATGGATGGCCTTCTCGCAGGCTTCGAGGGTCTCGCGTTGCTCAATGCCGTTAGAGAGAAACCAGCGCTTATAGGCCGGCCAATATCTGTTGAACGCCTGCTGCCATTCGCCGTCATGGTTGCGACAGTCAATGAAGCGGAAAACCATCATGTTGGTCATCAGATCATCTTGAATGCGCCGGGTTGCTGCAATGTCACGGAAGACGCCTCACCGTAAGAGGGAGGGAGCGTCCTGTAACCGTTTCGAATGGCGTTAATCCATGCTTTTGCCCGCCGGGTTAGACGATGGCCATTGGTCATCATCCGTCCCTTGGTGATCAGAATGCCGAGATCTGCCCCTTCGTAACTGTAGTCACCCGCGCCAGCAATTCTCAAGAAGAAGCCTTCCTCGAAATCGTCAAGATTGGATCGGCGTAGATCGAATCGGTCGAAATCCAGCTGCCCATCTGATCCGATGCGATAGATGCCACTTTGTGGCGCATCTTGAATGATTCCAATGTCGGTATCCGTATATTTGATGACAAGTTGAGACCAGCTGTCGATGTTTCTAGGATTTTGCCAGCGCCGATTGACCTCGGCTATGTTTATGTCAAATTCTTCACCGCTGAATTCAAGTAAATGAAACAAGAACAATGGCATGTCAGCAAAGGCAAACGCGGCAATGTTTGTCATTGCGGAAGCGCCTGTAACGCGTGGATTTAGTTCTCCGAGCCAAACCTCGCCTGTATCTATGTCAATGAGAAAATCCAACTCGAAATAGCCGCGGTACCCGGTTTTTCGCAGTTCTTCACCGAACTTGAACGTTAAATTGCGAGCCTGTTCCGAAACTTCCAGCGGGAACGCATTTGGTGAGACCTCATTTCCGGCCCATCCGCCCCGATAAGGTGTTAGTTCCTTAAATCCAACGATTTCAGTCATAAGCGGCCCGACAACTGTTCCACATCGTGTCGTACAAGCTTCGATTGCGGCCTGCCGACAGTTGATGTGTTTCATGATCTTGACGGTGCCGGCCTCTATGATTTCAGAAGCATGGCGAGCCCAGCTTGCCTTATCTGATATAAAGAAAGTCGTATGTCCGGAATCGCCAAAAGCTGTCTGAACAACAAGTTTTTCGCCGAGGGCTGCTGCCTTCTTGCGCAAATCTTCATAGCTGGTTATTTTTTCTAGGACATTCGGTACACTTGGAACTCCAGCTCTTTCACCAATTCGAACGGTCTCAATCTTATTGTCCAGTCGATTTCGTAGCTTCGCACGTGGAAAAGGTATTTTTAACCCGGCTGCTTTTGCTAAACGTTCGGTTTCCTGGTCAAACATCAGAAATACTGCTTGGCCACGTTTGCGGCCTTGGATAAAATCCAGAACTTCATTGTTGGAGAGAAGATAGTTATTTATCTCCTCCATGCTTTGAAATTCCTGATCCGTATCTTTTGGGGGGGTGAAGACATTTGGATGCCGACCGTCAAAGCAGTCGATCAGGTTTATGAATTTAAAGTTGCTGACCCAGGTATCTATTCCCATCAGGTTGAAAGGGCTGGCGCTGACGAAATAGATTGGCCGGTTGTTCCTATGGAAAAACAGTCGGGCGTCGGAAACAGATTTGAGCATGTCGGTGTTCTCCAAGGCGGGGTGGGATTGGCGTGTGGGTCTTAGGCGCGTCGTGGGGGCATGTGCAGCGGACCTAGGCTGTCCAGATACGAGGTGCAGGATTCATGCCGATAGACATCAAACTTCACGGCACTGTCGCGGAACGATTTTAGCGGTTGACCAAGCCCATTGGTGCCCCGCAGACGCGTTCTTCGAACGAGATCAAGATCGAGTGTGATCGGGAAGATGCAGTCAAGTTCTCCGGCCGAATGAACGATCAGCCCTGTTGGGTCGCAGATCAGAGACTTGCCGATGCCACCCGCGCTCAAGCCGTTCACATCTACAACATAGCACTGAAACATCGCGGCCGTAGCTCTTGCGATTGCTAGCTCCGCATCGCGGTCTGTCGTCCCGGTCAGAACCGGATGCAAAAGAACTTCTGCGCCGTTTGAGACGAGGCTGCGGGTCGTTTCCGGAAACCAGATATCGTAGCAAATGCTGAGGCCGAAGCGTCCGACTTCTGGAATGTCAAAAAGCAAGAAACGATCGCCCGCACTGACGTTTTGCTCATAGGGTTGGAAGGGGAACATTTTGTCGTAACGCCCGACAACCTCACCCGTGGGATCAATCACTACGGCATGGTTGAAAATCTGATCGCCTCTGCGAAGAAAATAGGAGCCTGGGCAGATCCATATCCCATGCTTAGCGGCAAAATCGCGAAACGGGCTCTCAATCGCTGTTGTGTCATCGGCTGTAAAACTGAGTGAAGGGCCGTGCAGTGCAAGTTCGCTGAAAAGAAGCATGTCGACCCACGGATACAGGTGAACGGCCTTCATCGCTCTTTCGAGCATGGCCTGAGTGTTTTGACCGCCGATCGGTACGGGCATCTGAACGCCAGCGATGGAGAATGTCGCCATACAGTCACCTTTTCTGATGAGATTTGTTGGTTCCGCGCCGGAAAAAATTGGCGGCGCGGAAATTGTTTTGAACGCTGCCCCAAGAATGTACTCGGCGGCTCCAGGTGTTCAGCTGGGTTCAGCCTGCGGCGTTTTGGGATCTTTGTTCGGATGCGGGATCACTGCGTAGACCAGACCGGCGACAACGAAAGTAGCAGGAGCCGAAAACGAGGAAACGATGCCATCCATGAAATGAAGGACCAACCCGACACCTGAGGCGGCCAACCATGCGGTAAGGCCAGCCGAATTTACGGTTGGGGCGGTCTCCAGATCAACGATGATCTGGTCTTCAGTTTTTTCTGGCGAGTCGGACTTGAGGATATGCACAAGTGCGATTCCGACCCACGCGACCACGAATATCCCCTGATATGCGAGAGCCTGAAAAATATAAGCGAAAACATCAGCAAGCATCAGGATATAGGTGATGGTTCCTACGACACAGGCCCAGACCCATTTGGGGAGATGGAACCGGAAGGCCGTATCGACAAAGCTCTCCATATTGACCGTCGCCAGATAGTAATTCGCGGTGTTGATACGTGTTTGAGAAATCCATACGAAAAGGAGTCCTGCGATCCCCATGAGTTGAATCAAGGCAAAGACCACCGAGACTTCACTCAATTCACCTCCGGTCGGCAGGTTTGCGGCTAGGAAGATGCCGATGAGGCCATTAAGCATGAAGGCAACCAGGTAGAATGGTGCGCCGAAGTTGATGCGGGCGTGAAAGCCGGCATCCTCTGCCTTGCCGAAGCGAGCATAGTCGTAGGTGAACATCATGAGAATCCAGACGCCCATATAGGCGACAAAGCAATCCCACCAGCCGCCAGTTGGAGCGCCTCCTTCGGGGCCGAGGTTCAACCACTCGTTTGAGTAACCATACTCGGAAACAGACAGGCCGACAGCAACAAGAAGCCCGATGAGGTAGAACGGCAGCAGAATGCCGTTAAACTTGTCGAGCCAGTTTTGAATAGAGCCAAAAATTAACGCTACCGAATACACCACCACGATCAGGGCCGCGAGCGGATAGCTGACACCTGCGTATTCGCGAAGGGCGACAGCGATGACCGAGCCCTCGAACACTGCATAGTAGATCGCCGTCGCGAAGAAGATGAGGGTGGCGACGGCGGCGCCGCTGCGGCCCAGAAGAATTCGTGAAAAGAGCGATACGCTCATTCCGGTGCGGATGGAGTGGCGTGACAGGATTGCGTTTACGATCGCATAGGCGATGACGGTTAAAATCAAGCCGATAATCGCATTTTTGGCGCCATACGCCATCGCCAGAGTGGCTGCGATTACCAGATAGAACATTGCCGAACAAACCGACCACCATGCCATCATTAATGGAAATGCACCCATCCGTTGTTCGCGTGGTACTGGCCGGTTGGAGAATTCCAGTTCTTCCGGGTTTTCAAGGGTTCCCGCCATGTCTTAATTCCTCCCTGCATTTTCACTTTGGGAGTTCCGGTGCGTATGGCGAACTCTCAACCGTCACGCAAACGATACTCATTTGCGTAGTGGTTGTTTCGTGCTCAATGTTCCGCCGTAACGACAAGCAGGGGCTTTCTGCTATCGTATGCCGGGTCATCAGCCAGCGCAGATCATTCAGGATCACGTAGAGGTTGAGTTCTTGCCGTGACGAACCTTTCTTCCCCCTGCAACTAAGGCGCGCTCGAAGTGCAAAAGGAAGTTCTATTTTGCGATAGGCTTCGTTCGGAAAATCAGATACTGTGAGCGTTTGCCAGAGCTAATATGCGGGCTCTGCTTGCTTCTTCATTTCCGAGTATTGAATTGAGCCATTTGAGGGGAGACAAAACTTTGCTTAAAGTAGTCGACAAGTAAGCTCGCTGCTGGTGAGAACTCACTGCCCCGGCGCCAGGCGATTCCCAGATCCATCGAGGGAATGTCGATATCCGCTTTCACGGTTTCGATACGTTTCCCTTCGAGGGACCACGGGCGATAAACCATGTCTGAAAGGATTGTTACGCCTTGACCGTTGGCGACCATGGAGCGAACTGCTTCTACCGAACTCGTGCGCAGTGATGTTTTCGGGCGCGTGTTAGTCAGGCTCCAGTATTTCATTGTAGTGCTTGCGGCTTCATCTACAGTCAGCATGATGTAGTCTTCTTCCGAAAGCTCTTCGAAGGTGGCTTTGCCGCTGGCAAGAAACCTGTGCCCTGCAGGCACCCATACCCGGCGCATTGATCTAAGCAATGTTTCGCCTTCAATGTCCGGATTGCTAAGGTTTGATGTTAAAAGAACCGCAAGATCAAGGCGGTCGGTCAGCAGGCTTTCTTCTATGCTCTCGCGGCTCAATTCGCTTACTCTGATCTTTAGTCCGGGATTTAGGCGCGCGATTCGATCTAGGTGAAAAGGCAGGAAATAACCTATCACGGTGTAAGTGGCGGCCAGCGTAATCTCGCCACAGATATCTGACTTGCGTCTTGTTAGCTTCCTTGCTTCATCCACTTTCTCAAGAATTTCACGTGACGCCGCTAGGAACTCTCTGCCGGCTTCCGTCAACTCCATCCCCTGAGACGACCGAACAAATAGTACAGCCCCAAGGCTTGCTTCCAGTTCCTTGATCGCACTTGTTACTGAAGATTGTGAGATCGCCAGAGCGTTGGCTGCACGACTGACCTGCCCTGATTCGGCCGTTGCGACGAAGTACTTCAAGTGCCGGAGGTTCATTGTGCTGTATTCCTTATGTTGAGGCGTCGAATATCAAGAAAATCGATATTGATCAAGGTTAGGTACCGATAATCTTCCTTTAGTCATTGAATATTAAGAAGAAATCATAATTTCAAGGCAGAAGAATTATTAGTTTTCTTGATATGCAGCGTTCAAGATATAGAAATTACAATCCTTCACGCCTTCTGTGATGCTTGATCGAACAACCAACAGGAGGAAAACGTGAAATCTATTGTCGATCTGAACTGCGACATGGGTGAGGGCTTCGGTCAGTGGACCCTCGGCGATGCTCCTGATGAAGAGATCATGTCCCTGATCAGTTCCGCCAATGTTGCGGCGGGATTTCATGCTGGCGACCCGAATTCGATGGATCGCGTCGTGCGTCTGGCACAAGCCTATGGTGTTGGGCTCGGCGCACATCCCGGATATCGCGATCTTCAGGGCTTCGGGCGGCGCTATATCAAAACAAGCTCAGAGGAGTTGGTAAACGATATTGTTTATCAGATTGGCGCGCTCAGGGAATTCGGACGCCGGCATGGCATTCGGCTTCAGCATGTCAAGCCGCACGGGGCACTCTATATGGAGGCCGCCGTTAATCAGGAGCTTTCTGAATTATTGGTACAGACGCTCGTCAAAACTTGCAGAGATTCGATCCTTTTTTGTATGGGAGTTTCCCAAACATATGAAATTGCGCGGCAAATGGGGTATCCCGTCGCCCGCGAATTTTATGCTGACCGGGAATATGACAAATCTGGCTCCATCGTTTTTGCGCGGCGTGTCGCGCGCCCGAAGCCCGAAGACGTTGCGGCAAAATGTGTGCGTGCCTGCAAGGAGGGTTTGGTGAGGACTGTCGATGGCGAAGATATCGAGATTGAGTTCGAATCCATTTGCTTTCATTCGGATACACCGGGCGCGCTGAAGATGGGCAAGGCAATTCAGGCTGGCCTGACTGAGGCGGGAATCAAAATAGCATCAGCATCGACAGTGCTGGGAATCTAGATCGACAGGAGAGAGAAAAACATGGCTCAGATATTCGCACAGCTTCCAGGTACGTTCTACCTAAAACCTTCGCCCGAGGCGTTGCCATACAAGAATCCGGGTGATCCGGTCTATGTCGGGGATACGATCGGCCTGATTGAAGTGATGAAAACCTTCATTGAGGTCAAGGCCGAGTTTGCCGGAACGTTCTCTGTCTATCTTGCCGCGGATGCATTTCCTGTAGCACCTGGGCAACCGCTTGCGGAGGTGGTCTAACATGGCCATCAAACGTCTGTTCATCGCAAATCGTGGCGAAATCGCCGTTCGTATCAACCACGCCGCCAAAGCCATGGGGATCACAACGATCCAGGCATATTCCGAGGCTGACACTGAAATGATGGCGGTCCAGATTGCCGATGAGGCGGTATGTGTCGGCCCCGCGGCTGCGACGGAATCCTATCTCGATATCAATAAGATGGTTGCTGCAGCCAAGGAGGCAAAGGCCGATGCCGTGCATCCGGGTTATGGCTTCCTGGCGGAAAGCCCGGAATTTGCGAGAGCCATTGAAAATGCCGGGATGATATTTGTAGGGCCTTCCGCCGATACGATTGAGCGTATGGGTGACAAGGTTGCTGCCCGACAGGCTGCTGAGGCAGCGGGAGTTCCTGTTGTGCCGGGTTCGAAAGGTCGGATCGATTCAGTCGATGAAGCTGCCGAGGTGGCCGCAAAAGTTGGCTACCCGGTCATGGTCAAGGCTGCCGCTGGCGGTGGTGGCCGTGGTATCCGTATTGCGAATAACGAAAAGGAATTGCGCACTCTGGCGCCGCAAGCTCAGGCTGAGGCGGCTGCCGCATTTGGAGATGGTGGGCTGTACGTGGAGCGCTCAGTCCAATCGCCGCGCCACATCGAGGTTCAGATCGTTGGTGACGGAACGAGGGCTGTGCATTTTTTCGAGCGCGAATGTTCGCTGCAGCGCCGTCGTCAGAAAGTTTGGGAAGAGGCCGGTGCGGAATGTCTTGACGAGAAAACCCGTGATCACCTCTGCCAGACTGCGGTCGCTTTGGCCGAAGCGGTTGGCTATCGTGGAGCAGGGACGGTCGAATACCTCTACGATGAGAAAAGTAACGAGTTCTTCTTCATCGAGATGAATACCCGGATTCAGGTTGAACACCCAGTGACCGAAATGCTGACCGGATTCGATCTTGTTCAGGAAATGGTCCGTGTCTGCGGTGGCGCCTCTCTCAGCGTCACGCAGAGCGAGATCCGCAAGAACGGTCACGCCATCGAGGTTCGGCTGAACGCCGAGGATCCATTCATGCAGTTTATGCCTTTCCCCGGCAAGGTCGAAGGGCTGAAAATTCCTGAGGGTGACGGCGTGCGCTTTGACCATTTTATGTACGATGGCTACCAGATTCCGCCCTTTTATGACTCGTTGATCGGAAAGTTGATCGTCCATGGCAAGGATCGCAGAGATGCCATTTCCAAGATGGCGGAAGCACTTGAAGAACTTGAGATTGGCGGCCTGAAAACGACGATTCCGCTGCACAAGGCGCTGGCGCGCGATGCCGGGGTGGCTTCCGGTAATTTCCACACACAGTGGCTTGAGCCTTGGCTTGAGGCCGGCAACCTCAACCCGGAAACTGCGTGAGGAGGGTCAAATGAAAACCAGATATACATTCGGTGGAGACGAGCATGTCTATGTCGAGATGGACGAGGAAATGTCGCTCAATGCTTTCTTCAAGTCCCTTTCGATGAGCAATGCAGTTCGCGAAGCGGCGATCAAAGGGGTGACAGAGATCTGTCCGGCAAACGCCTCGTTTCAGGTGCGCTTTGACCCAGATGTTATCGGACCTGATAACATCATGGAGCAGATCAAAGGGCTCGAGGAAAAAGCCAACGCAGCCGAAAAACGCCTGAAGACCCGGATCATCGAGATCCCGGTCTATTATCAAGACCCATGGACCCATGAGACGCTGATGCGGTTCCGTGAACGGCATCAGGATCCTGAGGGCACCGATCTCGACTATGCCGCGCGGATCAATGGCTTTTCATCAGTGGATGAATTCATTGAGGCGCATCATGCACAGCCCTGGTTTGTATCGATGGTCGGGTTTGTCGCTGGATTGCCGTTTCTCTACCAGCTCGTCGAGCGAGACAAGCAGCTTCAGGTGCCGAAATACCTGCGTCCGCGAACCGACACCCCCAAGCAGACCGTTGGGCATGGCGGGTGCTTTGCCTGTGTGTATTCGGTGCGGGGCGCAGGTGGATATCAGATGTTCGGCGTGACTCCTGTTCCAATCTATGACCCATCGCAAAAAACGGCTCACCTGAAAGACTTCATGGTGTTTTTCCAGCCGGGAGACATCGTGAAGTGGAAACCGATCGATCGGAATGAATACGACGCGATCATCGCTGCGGTTGAGGACGGAACCTATAAGCCCCGGATTGCGGAGGTGGAATTCGATCTTGATGCGTTCAATGCCGATATGTCCGGCACCAACGCCAAAATGCTGGAGGCCCTAAATGACACTTAAGATCGTAAATCCGGGTCTGGCGACGTCTATTCAGGATTTGGGGCGGCCGGGTTATTTTCATCTTGGCATTCCGATGGGCGGAGCTATGGATCGCTTTGCCCTCCGGGCGGCAAATGTGCTGGTCGGCAATGACGAGGGGGCGGCCTGTCTCGAAGCCGTCTTCATGGGGCCGGTGATCGAATTCACCGAGAATGCGACCGTAGCGGTGACAGGCGCGACCCTGCCCATTAAAGTTGACGGCGAAATACAGGAGCCTTGGACCTCTTTTGTCGTAAAGTCTGGCCAGACTCTCAGCTTTGATTTTCTGAAAGCGGGGGCTCGCATCTATATCGCTGTCAGCGGAGGAATCACGACACCTGTCGCGCTTGGCAGTCGCTCGACATATCCAGTTGGTGCGCTTGGAGGCGTTGAGGGTCGCGCTGTTCAGGCAGGAGATGAATTGCCGACGGGCGGCTTGAAAGGACCCGCAGAAGGCCGCAGTGTTCCTGAGGCGCTTCGGCGGCGACCAGGCAGCCCAGCCAGCCTGCGCGTATTGCCAGGACTTTACTGGCATCGTCTGACCGATACCGCGGGAGCCGGTTTTTTTGAAGATGAGTGGGCCGTGGCGCCGGAAGCGGATCGCATGGGATACCGCTTTAAGGGTGGCCGGCCACTTGAATTTGTCGACCGTGATCAACCGTTTGGTGCGGGAGCGGATCCGTCGAATATCGTTGATGGCTGTTATTCCTATGGTTCAATCCAGGTGCCAGGTGGTACGGAACCGATTGTCCTGCATCGAGATGCGGTTTCAGGCGGTGGCTATTTCACTCTCGGTGCTGTCATTTCCGCTGACATGGATCTGATTGGGCAGTTGCAGCCCCACACATCCGTCAGGTTCGAGAAGGTTACCATGGAGCAGGCGCTTGCTGCCCGTAAAGACCGGCAGGCCATGCTTGAGAAGCTGCGGCAAGCCATTTCTTAACGAACAATCGACATGGGTTCCGAGTGTGCCCCGAAAGAGCAGGCCGGTTCATCCGGCCTGCCCAATGCTTGTGTGTCTGAGGAGCTCAGAGATGAAAAATACCGAAATCAATGCCCGCCGCGAAAAAGCGATTTCCCGCGGTGTCGGAATGCAGACGCAAATCTATGCTGCACGTGCCCAAAATGCGGAGGTTTGGGACGTGGAGGGGACACGTTATATCGACTTTGCCGCTGGAATTGCGGTTGTCAATACGGGCCATCGCCATCCCAAGGTGATGGATGCAGTCGAAAGGCAAATGACTGCTTTCACTCATACCTGCCATCAGGTTCTACCGTATGAGAATTATATCGCGCTGGCTGAACGCTTGAATGCTGCTGTGCCTGGGAGTTTTGACAAGAAGACGGTGTTTGTGACCACAGGGGCTGAAGCTGTCGAAAACGCCATTAAGCTCGCTCGTGCATATACCGACCGCCCGGCCGTTGTTGCCTTCGGCGGTGGATTTCACGGGCGTACGTTCATGGGAATGAGCCTCACAGGCAAAGTTGCTCCTTACAAACAGGGTTTCGGCGCCATGATGCCCGATGTCTATCACATTCCCTTTCCTGTTGACCTGCATGGTCAGTCCACAGATGATTCCCTGGCGGCTCTGCAAAAGCTCTTCAAGGCCGATCTCGATCCCAACCGGGTGGCGGCGATCATTTTTGAGCCAGTTCAGGGCGAAGGCGGGTTTTATCCCGCGCCGAAAGAGTTGATCCGAGCAATTCGTAATCTATGCGATGAGCATCGCATCGTCATGGTTGCGGATGAAGTCCAGACCGGATTTGCGCGAACGGGTCACCTCTTCGCTATGGAAGGGTATGACGTATCGGCAGATTTGACCACAATGGCCAAGGGCCTTGCCGGGGGTCTGCCCCTCGCGGCAGTATGTGGTAAAGCCGAAATTATGGACGCTGCTGGGCCGGGCGGTCTGGGGGGAACCTATGGTGGCAACCCGTTGGGAATTGCGGCAGCCCATGCCGTTCTCGACGTGATCGAAGAGGAACAACTCTGTGCGCGGGCGAATGAACTGGGGTCCCGCCTCAAGCAGCGTCTGGAAGCGATCCGCTCAACAACGCCAGAGATCGCTGATATCAGGGGGCCTGGCTTCATGGTTGCGGTTGAGTTCAATACCGCTGATAGCGGCAAGCCCAGCCCGGAATTCACCCAGAAGGTTCGGATCGAAGCGTTGAAGCGGAATCTGATCCTGCTGACCTGCGGCATCCATGGGAATGTCATTCGTTTTCTGGCTCCGATTACTATCGAAGATGAAACATTCGGCGAAGCGCTGGACATCCTCGAAGACTCGGTCGCTGCGGCTCGGGGCATTTGAACATGCAGACGTTGAACGATCCCACTTTGTTTCAGACAAGAGCCTATGTGAATGGGAAATGGGTGGACAATGTAAATAGCTTTGCTGTTTTCAATCCATCCACACGAGATCAGATCGCCAGTGTAACGGATCTTGGCATTGAAGAGGTCAGAGCTGCAATTGATGCGGCGCATCACGCGCAGAAGGCATGGGCCGCCCGAACTGGTAAAGACCGTGGCGTAATTCTACGAAGGTGGTACGAGCTGATGGTGGAGAATGTCGACGATCTGGCGACAATTCTGACGTCAGAAATGGGGAAGCCATTTGCCGAAGCGAAAGGCGAAATTCTCTACGGCGCGTCCTACATCGAATGGTTCGCTGAGGAGGCCAAAAGGATTTATGGCGATGTCATTCCCGGGCATCAGCCGGACAAGCGGATCATCGTGCTCAAGCAGCCTGTCGGTGTGGTAGGTTCGATAACGCCATGGAATTTTCCCAATGCCATGATCGCCCGCAAGGTTGCGCCGGCGCTGGCTGTAGGATGCTCGTTTGTGGCCCGTCCCGCAGAGCTCACGCCTTTGTCCGCATTGGCGATGGCGGCCTTGGGCGAACGCGCAGGCATTCCCGCCGGGGTTTTCAATGTTATCCCCAGCAGTGATGCGCCCGCCATTGGCAAGGAATTCTGCGCCAATGGCAAGGTGGCAAAAGTCACGTTCACGGGCTCAACTCGGGTCGGTAAGATCTTGATGGAACAGGGAGCTCAAACGATCAAGAAGCTCTCGCTGGAACTTGGCGGCAATGCGCCCTTCATCGTCTTCGATGATGCTGATGTTGATTCTGCGGTAGAAGGCGCTCTGATCGCCAAATTTCGAAATGCGGGCCAGACCTGTGTTTGTGCAAACCGGATATATGTTCAGTCCGGGGTTTATCAGGAGTTCGCGGCCAAGCTTGCTGAAAAAGTTGCGGGTTTAGTTGTCGGCGACGGATTCCAGGATGGTGTTAGTATAGGACCTCTTATCAATTATGCGGCGATGTCAAAGGTTGAGGCGCATCTTTCAGACGCAGATGCTCATGGTGCGAACATCAGAACCGGAGGTGCGCGTCATGATCTGGGAGGTACTTTTTTCCAGCCAACGGTTTTGACGGAGATGGACAAAAAAATGCTGATATCGCGGGAGGAAACCTTTGGCCCACTCGCGCCTCTTTTCGAATTTCGTACCGAGGAAGATGTAATTGCCCTCGCAAATGACAGTGAGTTTGGCCTTGCGGCATATTTTTATTCGCGCGACGTCGCACGTGTATGGAGGATGGCCGAAGCACTTGAAGCTGGTATGGTGGGCGTTAATACCGGCTTGATTTCCACCGAGGTGGCCCCGTTTGGTGGGGTCAAACAATCTGGTCTAGGCCGAGAAGGCTCCAAATATGGGGCCGAAGATTATCTGGAAATAAAGTACCTGTGCCTCGGTGGTGTCCGCTGAGGAATATTAATGCGACAAGAGAAAAATCGAATGCCAAGCAGCGCATTTTTTCAGATCATTGAGGCGATATTTCGGAAGGCGGCCGCGATCCCGCCTTTCTCTGGCACGCCTTGGACCGCTGAACGGTCGGCGGGACTTTTATGAGCGTCGTCAACCGGCAGAGCCTGCGTTTCGAGATCGGCGCGAGCGAGAAATATGAACCGTCAATCGCCGAGATTGTCCTGAAAGATGTACTCTTTAAAATTGATGATCGCCCGATTCTTGACCGGTTGTCGGTTGATATATCAGGGCGGCGGGTTGGGGTCGTCGGGCGGAATGGATCTGGAAAATCAACGCTGGCAAAGTTGCTTGCCGGTCTGATCACGCCGGAACAGGGAAAGGTGTCGTTGAACGGCATCGACCCGGCCCGCGACCGCAAGGCGGCGCTGCGGCAGGTGGGCATCCTGTTCCAGAACCCCGATCACCAGATTATCTTTCCCACTGTAGTTGAAGAAATCTGCTTTGGCCTGCGTCAGCTGGGCCTGGACAAGGCGACGGCCAAACGAGAGGCTCGTGCGGTGCTGGACCAGTTCGGCAAGGCGAATTGGGTCGATGCGCATGTCACGGCGCTGTCGCAAGGGCAAAGGCATCTCTTGTGTCTTATGGCGGTCGCCGCAATGCGGCCAGCCCTGATCATTCTGGACGAACCTTTCACTGGACTGGATATCCCCACGCGGATGCAGCTTCACCGCTATCTGGAAGCGTATCAGGGCAGTTTGATCAATATTTCGCATGAGCCGCATGATTTTGAGGGCTATGATCAGATTCTTTGGCTGGATAAAGGTCGGGTAGTGAAGCAAGGCGTGACGAATGACGTTCTTCCCGCCTTTTATGCTGAAATGACCCGTCAAGGGGGTTGGGATGATCTCTCTGACCTCACCGGTTAGGACCTGGGCCCATTCCTGGCCGGCCGGGCTTAAACTCGCCGTGCTCTGCGCCGCCACGCTGGCGCTGTTCTTTGTCATGGACATTACAGCGATGTCGGCGGCGCTGGTTGCGGCCATCGGTCTCTACGCCTCGGCGGGGCGGACGTTTCTGCGAGCCGGGTTGCGGGCCTTGCGACCGCTCTGGCCCTTCGTGGTATTGGTTGGACTATGGCATCTGTGGACTGGTGAGATCGCAATTGGCGCGATTCTCATCATGCGCATGGTCACAGTGGTGGCGCTGGCGAACTTTGTCACCATGACCACCAACCTTTCAGATATGATGGACGTGATGCATCTCCTTGCGCGGCCGCTGGCGCCGATTGGTCTGAAACCACAGGTGCTTACGCTGACGATCGCACTGGTTATCCGGATGATACCGGTTCTGGTGCTGAAAAGCGCGCAACTGACCGGGGCGTGGCGGGCGCGCTCGGTCAAACCAGCCGGCTGGCGCATCGTATTGCCGCTCACCGTGCTGGCGCTGGATGACACCGATCACATTGCTGAGGCGCTGCGCGCCCGAGGTGGAGTTGACAGCCTGAAGGATGATTGAATGGAAAAAAACCTGGCAATGATTGCGCTGTTTGCGGCTCTGATCGCGGCGCTTGGACTGGTTCCGGCGATCACGCTGGGCTTTGGCGTGCCGGTCACCGCGCAGACCCTGGGCGTCATGCTGGCGGGCACGGTGCTGGGCGCGCGGCGCGGGACGCAGGCGGTGCTGCTGGTCGTGCTGCTCGTCGCCATTGGCCTGCCCGTTCTGGCCGGGGGGCGTGGCGGCCTGGGGGTCTTCGCCTCGCCCACGGCCGGTTTCCTGATCGGTTGGCCGGCGGCGGCCTATGTGACCGGTTGGATCACCGAGCGCTGGCGCCGTCCCCCGCTGGCGCTGGTGGCGGGGCTGGCGTCGGTCATCGGCGGGATTGCGGTGCTCTATGTCTTCGGCGTCGCCGGGCTGTCCATCGTCCTGGGCAAGACCTGGGCCGAGGCCGCGCTGCTGGTCACCGCCTTTATCCCTGGCGATCTGCTCAAGGCGGGCATTGCGGGCATGTTGACCGCAGCGCTGGCGCGAGCCCGCCCTGCGAGCGTGCTGTCGCGAGCGGATCGTGCGGATGCCGCCTGATTTGCATGCGCTGATGGCGGCGCGGCGTTCGATCCGAGCCTATCAACCCGACCCAATCGACCTGGCCACGATCGAACGCTTGTGCCGCAGCGCCCGCAACGCGCCTAGCAGCGCCAATCTTCAGCCGGGGCGCTTCCATGTGCTGACCGGCGCCGTGCTCAATGGCCTGATCGCCCAACTGGCGCAGGCGCAGGCCGAGGGCGCGCCGCCTGAATGCGAATATTCCTATTTTCCCGATCCGATGCCGCCCGCGTTGAAGGACCGCCACCCTGCGATCAGTTTCTGACTCCCGCGACCGCCGTGCCGAGGCTGATCAAGCTGATCAATAATGGCTGTGAACGTGCGCTGCGCTTTGTCGTCGTCTGGCACAAGATCAATGGCGATTGATATGTCGTATGGGCCGCTGAGATTGACGATGCTCTTGCTGTCGGGTAAGAGTTGTCCTAGTTGTCGGGCCAATGCGGGCCACGTGCTGTTGAATGCGTTCCAGCAGATTGAGGGCGGTGCGCGGGCTTGCGCTATGACCCTTGGCCTTCAGGCGCATGCGCATGACGCGGTAGAGGACGAGGGCCAAGAAGCAGATCATGACGTGGGCACGAATGCGTTCTGGTAGCTGATGGTGGACCGGCGCGATCTCGATGACGGACTTCACACGCGGAAGCCGCGCTCAATGTCTGCAAGGCCCTTATAACGGACGACAGCCTCGGCGGGGCTCAGGTCCGGGGCGTTGGTGATCAGCGCAAGCTTTCCGTCAAAAAGTTCGGCCTCGGCAATGTCTTCATCGACGCTCCAGCTGAAGCGGTTGGCGTTGAGAAAGACCGGCTGGCCCTGGCTGGAGGAGTTGATCGCCCGAAAGCCGCCGAAGCTCGCCGCGCAATGATAACCCGGCGTTCCGGTGACTGCTCAGCATGGCGAAGGTCATGTCTATCACCGTCAAAACGCATTGATCGAATCAAGCTGATCGCGCCCCGCCTTTATCTATCCCAATCTACGCCAATGCACTTCGCCGCCTGAATCCCTGTTGCTCCCCGTCCAAATCCGGCTTTCTTAATCGACCCCGATCCAGGGCCGCCTGTTGGAGGCGCCCGGCGACGGAACGGGGGCGGCATTCCGGATATCCATAAGAGGTTAGAGGCGATACAGCGAGGCGCGCGGATGCTGCGCACGGCGCTTGGTCCTGCGATTGCGCGGTTTCTGGACGATCCGACTGTTGTCGAGGTGATGCTCAACCCCGATGGGTGGCTCTGGATCGACCGGCTGTCCGAAGGGCTGGCCGATACAGGCGAGTATCTGTCCGCGGCCGATGGCGAACGCATCGTCCGGCTGGTGGCGCATCATGTTGGCGCAGAGGTGCATGCCCGCCGCCCCCGTGTGTCCGCCGAACTGCCAGAGACCGGCGAACGCTTCGAGGGATTGTTGCCGCCCGTTGTCGCCGCCCCGGCCTTTGCGATCCGCAAACGCGCCAACGCTTTTCGCAGGACCCGTACTGGCCACCAATGGACCCGATCCACGCGGCCATTTTTTCGAATTGTTCCTAGCTTGGCGCGAAGAGCCGAAGGAGTGTGATCAGGTCGGCG
>JBKEBH010000098.1:0-19226 GCA_047973065.1 Paracoccus sp. (in: a-proteobacteria)
CAGTCCCTGACCAATCGCCAGATTGCCAGGATCGACGAGGCGCTTGAGGCCAAGCAGGCCGAGATCATGCAGGTCTGAGATGGCCCTGTTCGGCGCCCGGCGCCCCTCCGTTCCCGATCAGACCCGCCCCCGCCACGTTGCGATCATCATGGATGGCAACGGGCGTTGGGCGACCAGTCGCGGCTGGCCCCGGCTGGTCGGGCATCGGCGCGGGGCGCAGCGCGTCAAGCAGATCGTGCTGGCCTGCCCCGATCTCGGGGTGGAATGGCTGACTGTCTACGCGTTTTCGACCGAGAACTGGAAGCGCTCGACCGAAGAAGTGCTAGGTCTGATGAAGATCTTTCGCCGCTATATCGAGCGCGAGGCCGAAAGCATGTCCGCCGAGGGCGTGCGGATGCGCTTTATCGGGGACCGGGCGCCGCTGGACGCGAAACTGCGGGCACTGATGGATGGTATCGAGGAACGTACCGCGGGCAATACTCGCCTGAACCTGACAGTGGCGATCAATTACGGCGGGCGCGATGAAATCGCCCGTGCCTCGCGCCGGCTGGCCGCGAAGCTGGCTGCGGGTGAAATCACCGATCCGGGCGAGGCCAATTTCGCCGCCTGTCTCGACACGGCCGGCAGTCCCGATCCCGATCTGGTGATCCGCACTTCGGGCGAGACCCGGACCTCGAATTTCCTGCCCTGGCAGGCGGCCTATGCCGAATATGAATTCACGCCGACGCTCTGGCCCGATTTCACGCCGGATCATCTGGCCGAAATCCTTGACAAATTCGGTGGACGCGACCGGCGCTTTGGGGGTGCATGATGGAAAATGACCAACAGGGCGAAGTCGCGAAAACCGGCGGACAGGACAAATGGAACGATCTGCGCACGCGGATCATTTCCGGGGCCATCCTGGCGGTTCTGGGGATCGGTTTGCTGCTCTCCAGCGGCATATGGCTGCAACTGGGCGTCTCTGTCCTGACCGGGCTGATGATGTGGGAGCTGGCGCGGATGACATCTGCCGGCGGTCCCGGCACCGGCGATCCGCGCCATGCGCTGCTGGTCGGCGGGCTGTCGGGGGCTGTCATGCTGGTCTCGCTCCTGCTGCCGGGGATCTGGGGGGCGGTCTTGGCGGCTCTGCCGATCCTGGCCGGCTGGCGCGGCACGGCGGAGCGTCACCGCATCCCCTTTGTCATCTTCACGCTTGGCTTTTTCGGGGCAAGCTACGGGCTGTTCGTCACCCGCGCCGAATATGGGCTGCTGACGACCTTCTGGATCGCCGGGACCGTGGTGATTTCCGATATCGCCGGCTATTTCGCGGGTCGGATGCTGGGCGGGCCGAAATTCTGGCCGAAGATCAGCCCGAAAAAGACTTGGAGCGGTACGATTGCCGGCTGGATCGGGGCGGCCATCTTCGCGCTGATCCTTATCCTGGCCTCGGGCTCATCGAACTGGAGCCTGCTGATCGCCGGACCTTTCGTCGCGCTTGCCGGGCAGTTCGGCGATATTGCTGAAAGCTGGCTGAAGCGGCGGGTCGGCATCAAGGACAGCTCGAACCTGATCCCCGGGCATGGCGGGGTCATGGACCGTTTCGATGCCATGTCGGGGGCTTTCCTGAGCGCGCTGATCCTCTTCCTGCTGGGTCTGTGACCGAAAGGGCAAGCAATGCGCAGCGTAACCATTCTGGGGGCGACCGGCTCGATCGGGGAAAGCGCCTTCGATCTTCTCATGCGTTCGGGCGGGCCGGAGCGTTGGCGCAGCATTGCCCTGACCGGCGGGCGCAATATTGCCCGGCTGGCCGAAATGGCGCGGGCGCTTAGGGCCGAGATCGCAGTGACCGCCTATCCCGAGCTTGCCGGCGATCTGGCCGAGGCGCTGGCGGGGTCGGGGATCGAGGCCGCCGCCGGGCCGGGCGCGATTGTCGAGGCCGCGGACCGGCCCGCCGATTGGACGCTCTCGGCGATTGTCGGGGCGGCCGGGCTGCCGCCGGGGCTTCGGGTGCTAGAACGGGGCGGCACGCTGGCGCTGGCGAACAAGGAATCGCTGGTCGCGGCCGGGCGGCTGGTCATGGGGACCGCGGCGCGCAGCGGGGCGCGGATTCTGCCGGTCGATTCAGAACATTCTGCCATATTTCAGGCGCTTGGATCGGATAATCTCGAAAATGTCGAGGATGTGACCATCACCGCATCCGGGGGCGCTTTCCGCGACTGGCCGCTGGACAAGCTGGCAGGCGCGAGCGTTTCCGAGGCCTCGACCCATCCCAATTGGGCGATGGGGCAGCGGATCACCATCGACAGCGCCTCGATGTTCAACAAGGCGCTGGAACTGATTGAAACCCGGGAATTCTTCGGGGTGGAGCCCGCGCGGATCAAGGTGCTGGTCCATCCCGAATCCATCATTCATGCCATGGTCAGCCACCGCGATGGCGGCACGATTGCCCATCTTGGCGCGCCTGACATGCGCCATGCCATCGGCTATGCGCTGCACTGGCCCGAGCGGCAGGAGCTGCCGGTTGCGCGGCTGGATCTGGCTGCGCTTGGCGGCCTGACGTTCCGCACCCCCGATGAGATCCGCTGGCCGGCCCTGCGTCTGGCCCGCGAGGCGATGGAAGCGGGCGGCGCGGCCGGGGCGGTACTGAACGGGGCCAAGGAACAGGCGCTCGACGATTTTCTGGCCGGGCGGATCCGCTTTACCGAAATGGCGATGGCGGTCGAAGCGGCACTTGACACCTTGACCGGGCGGGACGGGTTCACCACATCGCCCTCGGATCTGGCCACGGTGCTGGACTGGGACCAGGAGGCGCGCCAGCAGGCAGCGGCCTGGGCGGCGCAGAGTGGAGGACGATGAGCATGGAATTTCTGGCGGGTCTTGGCGGCGGCATCTGGACGCTGATCGCCTTCATCGTCGCGCTGTCGATCATCGTCACCGTGCATGAATACGGCCATTACATCGTCGGCCGCTGGTCCGGCATCCGGGCCGAGGTGTTTTCGCTGGGTTTCGGCCCCAGGCTGATCTCGCGCCGCGACCGGCGCGGCACGCTCTGGCAGGTGGCGGCGATCCCGCTGGGGGGCTATGTCCGCTTTCTGGGCGATGCCAATGCCGCCAGCGCCGGCCCCGGAACCGAGGTCGATCCCGCGCAGCGCCGTCAGACGCTGGACGGTGCGCCGCTTTGGGCGCGGGCGGCGACGGTCGCGGCCGGGCCGGCCTTCAACTTCATCCTTTCGGCGCTGATCTTCGCCGGCTTCATCTGGTTTCAGGGCATCCCGGTCGAAAAGCCGGTGGTGGGCGATTTGGCCCCGGCCCCGCCCGGTATCGTGAACCAGCTGCAACCCGGGGATGAGATCCTGGCGATTGGCGGCCAGCCGATCACCGAATGGGCGGATATCTATCGCGCGACCGAGACCCTGCCGGCCGCGATGGTGCAGGACTGGACGGTGCGCCGGGATGGCGGCGAGATGACGGTTTCGGCCCCCGATCCGATGCCGGCCCGAATCGGCGGCGTCGCCCCGGGCAGCGCGGCGGCGGCGGCCGGCCTTCTGCCCGGCGATGTCATCCTGGCCATCAACGGCGAGACCGTGCAGCGTTTCGATGAATTGCGCGCCCATGTCGAGGCGAGCGAGGGATCGCCCATGATCCTGTCGGTCTGGCGCGACGGCACCTCCCGCGAGGTGACGCTTTCGCCCAAGCAGCAGGATCTGCCCAAGGCCGATGGCGGCTTCGAGAAGCGCTGGCTGATCGGGGTGAACAATGGCAGCTATTTCGCCCCGGCGGTGCAATCGGTCGGGCCGCTGGCGGCACTTGGCGCGGGCGTGGGGCAGGTCTGGCAAATTATCTCCTCCTCCATGACCGGGCTCTGGGCGCTGATCACCGGGCAGATCGGCAGCTGCAATCTTGGCGGAGCGGTTTCGATTGCCGAAAGCACCGGGCAGGCCGCTGATGCGGGGGCGGGCAATTTCATCCGCTGGATCGGGGTGCTGTCCGTCGCCATCGGTTTTCTGAACCTTCTGCCGATTCCGGTTCTCGACGGTGGACATCTGGCTTTCTACGCCTATGAGGCTGTGGCACGGCGGCGCCCGTCCGAGCGGGCGATGAACCTGTTGACCTCGATCGGGTTGACCCTGGTGCTCGGTCTGATGATTTTTGGATTGAGCAATGATCTGCGGTGCTGAGCGGGCTGCGACAAATCGGTTTTGACACTCCTGGTGCTGTCCCTATAGATTCTCCGGCAAAACTGGTGCTAAAGGGCATCGGAGTTGGTGCAGCAAGTGCCAGGGTTAACGAAGGGGCAGGCTAGGATGAAACTGAATCGCAGCACATGCACGCTGGCGCTGATCGCCGGATTGGCCGGGGCGGTCCCGGTCATGACCGTTCCCGCGCCTGCCCATGCTTATGTCTTCACCCAGGTCCGTATCGAGGGCAATCAGCGGATCGAGCCGGAAACCATCCTGTCCTTCGCCAATATCATGCGCGGGGTCGATGTTTCGGCCGGGGATGTGAACGATGCGCTGCAGCGGATCCAGAATTCGGGCCTGTTCGAGACCGTTTCGGTGACCCCGCAGGGCAATACGCTGGTGATCAAGGTCAAGGAATGGCCGACGATCAATCAGATCAGCTTCGAGGGCAATGCCCGCATCAAGGATGAAGAACTGGCCACGATCGCCCAGTCCCAATCGCGCCGGGTCTATTCGCCCTCGCTGGCCGAACAGGATGCCGCCCATATCTCGCAGGCCTATTCGCAGCAGGGCCGGCTGGCCGCACGCGTTTCGCCCAAGATCATCCCGCGTGCCGATAACCGCGTCGATCTGGTCTTCGAGATCCGCGAAGGCGATGTCACCGAGATCGAACGCGTCGGCTTCACCGGCAACAAGGCCTATTCGGACCGCCGGCTGCGCAACGTGCTGGGCACCAAACAGGCCGGTATTCTGCGCAAATTCATCCAGTCCGACACCTATAACCCTGAGCGGGTGGCGCTCGATGAAAAGCTGCTGACCGATTACTATCGCGGTCAGGGCTTCGCCGATTTCAAGGTTCAGGGCGTCGCGTCCGAGCTGACCCGCGAGCGGGACGCCTTTTACGTCACCTATGCGATTGATGAAGGCCCGCGCTATCGCTTCGGCCGCGTCAATACCGTCTCGGAAATTTCGGGCGTCGATGCCAGCGCCTTCGCGGCCCAGAACCGGGTCAAATCGGGCGGCTGGTACAGCCCGGAGATCGTCGATGTCACCATTCGCCGGATGGAAACCATCGCCCTTCAGCAGGGGCTCGATTTCGTCAATATCGAGCCGCGCATCACCCGCAACCCGCGCAATCAGACCCTCGATCTGACCTTTGCCCTGACCCGTGGCCCGCGCGTCTTCGTCGAGCGTATCGACATTGAGGGCAACACGGCCACCCTCGACGAGGTGATCCGTCGTCAGTTTCGCTCGGTCGAAGGCGACCCCTTCAACCCCCGCGAAATCCGTAATTCCGCCGAACGCATCCGCGCGCTTGGCTATTTTGCCGATGCGCAGGTCAATACCCGCGAGGGCTCGAGCCCGCAGCAGGTCATCGTCGATGTGAACGTCGAGGAACAGCCGACCGGTTCGCTGGAATTTGGTGCCAGCTACGGCGCCAGCCAGGGGATCGGTTTGAGCGCCGGCCTGTCGGAGCGCAACTTCCTCGGCCGTGGTCAGCAGGTTGGGGTTTCAATTTCGACCACCGAGGGCTCGCGCTCCGGCTCGCTCAGCTTCTCCGAGCCCTATTTCCTTGGCCGCGATCTGCGCTTCAATTTCGCCGGATGGTACCGCGAGACCGAGCAGGATAACGCGAAATACAACACCCGCTCGGGCGGGCTTCAGGCAGGGGTCGAGTTCCCGATTTCTGAAACCAGCCGCCTTGATGTCCACTACAAGCTGTCCAAGGATACGCTGTTTGACGTGATTCCGATCGGCACCGATGTCGATACCGGGATCATGATCGGCTCCTCGCCGATCCTGGTCGCCGAAGAGGGCGGGCTGTGGACCTCGGCGCTTGGCTACACTTACAGCTATGACAGTCGCCGGCTCGGGCTGAATCCGCGCACCGCAACCAAACTGCGCTTCACCCAGGATTTCGCCGGGATCGGCGGCGATGTCGAATCGGTGACCTCGGTGCTGTCTACCGGGGTCGAATCCACCGCCTGGCGGCCCAATGTCACCCTGCGCGGCGAATTCGAGGCCGGCGCCATCCATATGCTGAACGACCAGTCGAGCCGGGTCATCAACCGCTTCGCCGGTCAGCGGGTTCGGGGCTTCGAGACCAATGGCATCGGCCCGCGTGATCTTGAGGCGCCTTACGAGGATGCGCTCGGCGGGAATTATTTCTGGGTGGCGCGCGGCGAAGTGCAGTTCCCGCTTGGTCTGCCCGAAGAATACGGCCTGACCGGCGGTCTTTTTGCCGATGTCGGCTCGATCTGGGGGCTGAACAACACGGTCGGTGCCAATGGGGTCGAGGTCGATGACAGTATGCATACGCGTGCGGCCGTCGGTGTGTCGCTGTTCTGGACCACGCCGATCGGACCCTTGCGGATGAACATGTCCAAGGCGGTTCAGAAAGAAGATTACGACGAGGAACAGAACTTCGATCTGACCCTTTCGACCAAGTTCTGATGTCGAGGCGGGGCGCCAGGATCGGGCTTTGCGCCGCATTGACCCTCGGCTGTCTGGCCGGGGCGGCTCTGGCGCAGGTCTCGCCGGTTCCGGCCACGTCCTTCGACGGGGTCGATCTGCTGCGGGTTCAGGCCGCCGGAACGGCCGGCACCACCGCGCCGGTCAGGCGGCCTGTCCCGTTGGTGGACCAAGGTGTCACTCCGGCAGTCGATCTGGGCGCCGCCGATGACATTTCCTACGGGGTGCTGGTTCTCAATGTCGAAGCGGCCTATGCGGCTTCGGCCTGGGGCAAGCGCGCCCAGAGCGAGATCGACGCCGAGGTGCGGCGCCTCGATGCAGAAAACAAGCGGCTGGAAGAGCAGCTGAAGGCCGAGGAGCAGGCGCTGAGCGCCGAGCGGGCCAGTCTGGGTCCCAAGGAATTTCGTGCGCGGGCTGAGGCCTTCGACAGCCGCGCCCAGACAGTCCGGCGCGAGCGGGCGCAGGTTGTTGTCGATCTGGAAACCCGGGCCCAGGCCGATCTGGATGCCTTTCTGGAAGCTACCCGCCCGCTGGTGAGCGCGCTGATGCAGGAACGCCATGCCGGCGTCGTGCTGGATCGCCGGCAGGCTCTGGTCGTGGTGACGGCTGTCGATATCACCGATGAGCTGGTCAAGCGGATGGATCAGATGGTCGGCGCGGGCATGGGGCTGCCGCCGCTTCCGTCTTCCGACGCGAGTTCGAGCACCAGCGATCAGCCGTAGCCCGACCCCGCGGCCGGCACTGGCGATCGGGCGCATGACCCGCAGCCGCCGACCGCGCCGACGCGGTAAGGCGCTGGCTCAGGGCAGGGTCGTGATCCGTTCGGTCAGCAAATCGAAAAAGCCATCGCGGTCGATATCGCCGATGAACAGCGCATTGGCTGGCCGTCCGCTGACACTCCACCAATCCGCGACAGTCATGCCGAGGGTAAATTCGCCCCTGGTTTCGATCTCGACATTGATATGGCGGCCCGAAAACAGCTCGGGCCGGATCAGCCAGGCAATTGTGCAGGGATCGTGCAGCGGTGCGCCCTCGGCGCCGTATTTCTCGCGATCAAACCGTTCGAAGAAATCGGTCCAGCTTGCCACGGCCTCGCCGGCCCGGGTGCCAAGCGCGCGCAGCCCCGTGATCCAATCCGCCGAGGTCAGCGCCTTATGGGTGACATCGAGCGGCATCACCACCAGATCGACGCCCGAGGCGAAGACCGCCGCCGCCGCTTCCGGATCGACATAGATATTGAACTCGGCCGCCGGGGTGACATTGCCGACCTCGAAATAGGCGCCGCCCATCAGCACGATCTGCTGGACGCGGTCGACAATGTCGGGGGCGCGGGCGAAGGCGGTGGCGATATTGGTCAAGGGGCCGATCGGCACCAGCGTGATCGTGCCCGCCGGTTCGCGGCGCAGGGTCTCGATGATGAAATCGACGCCGCTCCGGTCCTCGACCGGCACCACCGGATCGCCCAGATCGATCCCGTCGAGCCCGGTCTTGCCATGGACATATTCAGCCGTCACCAGATCGCGGGCCAGCGGTTGCGCGCAGCCGGCGAAGATCGGCGCGCGCCTGGGGCTCAACCCCATGATCAGCCGGGCATTGCGGGTGGTCAGCGCCAGCGGCACATTGCCGGCGACGGTGGTGAGGCCCAGCACCTCCAGCTCGGGCGAGCTCAGGGCCAGCAGAATGGCGACGGCGTCGTCCTGCCCGGGGTCGGTGTCGATAATGATCTTGCGCGCCATGGTTTTCCCCTGTTTTGGCCAGAACACAGGAAAACGACTGATCGCGCAAGCTTTGCCTGTGTTCTGATCATTGGGGCGGCGGGGCTGCACGATTTATTTATAATGAAAGCAACTGGAAGCCCGGAGCGACATCGCGACAAGGTTGACGGGGCAGGGCGGTGGCGATAACGCCCGGTCATGGCCCGCGCACCGATTTTGCAACTGACCGACATTTCGCTGACCTTCGGCGGAACCCCTGTTTTCGACGGGTTGAACCTGACCATTCAGCCGGGTGACCGGGTGGCGCTTGTCGGGCGCAACGGTTCGGGCAAATCGACGCTGATGAAGGTCATGGCCGGCCTGGTCGAACCCGACCGGGGCGAAGTGGTCAGCCCGGCCGGGATTCGCGTCGGCTATATGGAACAGGACCCCGATCTGGGCGATTTCACCACACTTGGCGATTTTGCCGCCGCAGGTCTGCCGGCGGATGAGGCCTATAAGGTCGCAATCGCCGCCGAAGGGCTGAAATTCGACGCCGAGCGCCCGGTTGCGACCGCTTCGGGCGGCGAGCGGCGCCGCGCGGCGCTGGCACGGCTTCTGGCCGAGGCCCCCGATCTGATGCTGCTGGACGAGCCGACCAACCATCTCGATATCGAGGCGATTGGCTGGCTTGAGGAAGAGCTGTCCCAGACCCGCGCCGCCTTCGTGCTGATCAGCCATGACCGCGCTTTCCTGCGCGCCCTGGCCCGGGCGACGCTGTGGATCGACCGCAGCGAGGTGCGCCGTCAGGATAAGGGCTTTGATGCGTTCGAGGATTGGCGCGAGGCGATCTGGGCCGCCGAAGACGACGCCCGCCACAAGCTCGACCGCAAGATCAAGGCCGAGGCCCGTTGGGCGGTCGAGGGGATCTCGGCCCGGCGCAAGCGCAATATGGGCCGGGTCCGGGCGCTGCAGGATCTGCGCGCCGAACGCGCCGCCCAGATCCGCCGGCAGGGCGCGGCGGCGATGGCGCTTGATGCCGGGCCGCAATCGGGCAAGCGGGTGATCGAAGCCGTCGGGATCAGTAAGAGCTTCGGGGATCGGGTGATCCTGAAGCCGTTCGATCTGCGGGTGCTGCGCGGCGACCGCGTCGCCTTCGTCGGTCCGAACGGGGTCGGCAAGACCACGCTGATCAAGATGCTGACCGGCGAAATCCCCTCCGATACCGGCAGCGTGACCCATGGCACCAATCTCGATGTCGCGGTCTTCGATCAGGCCCGCAGCGCGATCAATCCCGAGCTGAGCCTGTGGGATGCGATGACGCAGGATCCGTCCATGGCGGTTTCGGGCCGTTCGGATCAGGTCATGGTGCGCGGCACGCCGCGCCATGTCGCCGGCTATCTGAAGGATTTCCTGTTCGACGATGCGCAGCTGCGCGCGCCCGTCGGCAGCCTTTCGGGCGGCGAAAAGGCCCGGCTGCTGCTGGCCCGGATCATGGCGCGGCCCTCGAACCTGCTGGTTCTGGACGAGCCGACCAACGATCTCGATGTGGAAACCCTGGATCTTCTGCAAGATATCCTTGGCGAATATGAGGGCACGGTGCTGCTGGTCAGCCACGACCGCGATTTCATCGACCGCGTGGCCTCGACCACGGTGGCGATGGAAGGCGACGGGCGCGCGGTGCTTTATCCCGGCGGCTGGAGCGATTACCGCGCGCAGCGCCCCGAAGAAGGCGCAGCGCCTCCGCCGGCGGCCCGAACCCCGTCTCAGCCCGCGCCTGCCCCGGCTGAAAAGCCGAAGGCAGCGAAATCCGGCCTCAGCTTCACCGAAAAGCACCGTTTCGAGGAATTGCCCGCCATGATCGCGCGGCTTGAGGCCGAGATTGCAAAATTGTCGGAATTTTTGTCGGATGCTTCTGTATATACTGAGGCACCGGCCAGGGCGCAGAAGGCAAGCGATGCGCTTGCCGAGCGTCAGAGCGCACTTGAGACCGCTGAAGAAGAATGGCTGCTTCTCGCGGAGAGGGCCGGCTGATCGGTCAGGATTGATGAGGATATGATGTCAACAGCTCGGCAGCATGGATTTATTCGCGAATTGCTTACCCTGATGCCGCTTTCGGTGCGCAATGTGTTGATCTGCGACGGCGGCGGGCTGGCCGGTGCATATCGCGCGCGCAACCCGATGGCCGATCTGACCGGAATTGGGGTGACCGATCCCGAGGGGCTCGACCGGCTGATCGAAGGGGATCCGGCCAAGCTCGGCAAGGCGCGCCTGATGTCGCGCGACGAGGATGGCTACGATCTGGTGGTCCTGAATGGAACGCTGGGGCGGCTGCACGATCCCGAGCCGGTGCTGCGGCGTCTGCAATCGGTGATGCGGCCGGGCGGCTATCTGATTTCCTGTGACCGCAATGACGGGCATTGGACGGTGCTGCGCGATCAGCTGATGGGGCGCGGCGGTGAGCGCGGCGTTATCGGGGCCGAGGCGCTGACCGCCATGCTCGACGGTGCCGGGTTCAATCTGCGCCGCATGATCGCGCGGCGCGATCCGCCCGATCTGGACGGCGCCAAGAACTGGCAGGAACGCCTGATGCAGCTTGGCACCGAAGCCGGGCTGGCCCCCGACCGCCTGCGCGCCCGGCTGAGTGCATCGCATCTGATCTGCGTGACCGAATCCAGCGATACGAATGGCCGGCTTCGCCCGCAGCTGCGCCTGCATCAGATCGAGCTGGCTCAGAACATGGATGTGCGCACCCGGGTGCCGGCTGCGGCGCTGGCGTCGGAACCCAGCGTATTGCTGACAATGGCCGATGCGCGTCTGGTGGCGCCCGATCTCGGCCCGGCCGGCGGGGTGGTCATCGTGCAGCGCCCGCGCCTGTCCGATGCCAGCCTGCTGCTGAATTTTACCGCCGAATGCCAGAAGCGCGGCATCGTCATGGTGCTGGAATATGACGACGATCCGTCGCTGGTTGCGCGCACATTGCCGCGCGCCGATGTGCCCGAGATCCATGATTACAACTTTGCGCTCAGCCATGCGATTCAGACCTCGACCGAGGTGCTCGCCCAGAAATTCGGCCGCGCCAATCCCGAGATCCGGGTTTTCGACAATGTCGCCGAGGATATCCTGCCGCTGCGTGAACATGACGCGGGTCCGGTGCGGGTGCTGTTTGCGGCGCTCAATCGCAGCGGCACCCGGGAAATAGCGGCCCGCCTGGCGCCGGCGATCAAGGTCGTGCCCGATGTGCAGTTCGGGGTCATTCACGACCGGCAGTTTTTCGATGCGCTGCCGACCGATCGCAAGGTCTATTACCCGCTGCTCGATTATCGCAAATACATGGACGCGCTCAGCCGCAGCGATATCGTGCTGATGCCGCTGGAAGGGCTTCCCGACGAGTTGGGTAAATCCGATGTCAAATGGGTCGAAGCGGCCAGCCGCAGTGCGGTCGCCATCGCCTCGCCGGTGGTCTATGAGCGCACCATCCGCGACGGCGAGAACGGTTTTCTGGCCCGCACGCCCGATGACTGGTCGCGGCTGCTGGTCGAGCTGGCGAAGGATCACGAATTGCGCAGCCGCGTTGCCGCGACCGCGCGCGATGAGGTGATCCAGCACCGGATGATGGCCGGTCAGGTGGCCGAACGCCGCAACTGGTATCGCAGCCTGATGGCCCGGCGCGAGGAGCTTTTCACCAATGCCATGGCCCGCAGCCCGGCCCTGGCCGAGGCGGTGGCGAAAGCCTCAGCCTGAGGCGGTATCGGGCGCGGCCAGCGGCCGGATGCGCAGCTTGGTGATGCGGTTTTCCTTCCGTGTCACCACCTCGAACCGATAGCCGTGGAAGGAAAAGACCTGGCCCTGGGCCGGGATTGACTGGGCCATGTGGATGACCAGCCCGGCGACGGTATTGGCCTCCTCGTCAGGCAGGTTCCAGTCGAGCGCCCGGTTCAGATCGCGAATCGTCATGGCACCGTCGATCAGGTAATCCCCGTTCGACCCCGGCTTCAGGTCATGGCTGGTTTCGGTGTCATGTTCGTCGGAAATCTCGCCGACGATTTCCTCGATGATGTCTTCGAGCGTGATCAGCCCGCGCAGCGCGCCATATTCATCGACCACCAGTGCGAAATGCGAACGCCGCTTGAGGAATTCGCGCATCTGTTCGTCCAGCGGCGAGGTGTCGGGCACGAAATAGGGTTTCATCGCCACCGACATGACATTGAAATCGCGCACGGCGTTGGCCGGATCGCCGTCATTGTCATAGGTGGATTTGTGAATCGCGCGCAGCACGTCCTTGGCATGAATGACGCCGATGACGTTTTCGCGCTCGCCCTTGTAAAGCGGCAGGCGGGTATGGGAACTGGAAAGCACGGTATCGAGGATGGTCGCCGGGGGAAGATCGGCGTCGATCATCTGGATCTCCGAGCGGTGCTTCATGATTTCATCGACAGTGCGGTTGCCCAGATCGAGCGCGCCGAGCAGACGGTCGCGGTCTTCTTTTTCGACCGTGCCGGATTCGGCACCGATGCTGAGCGCGCCGGCGATTTCCTCGTGAACCGAGAACATGTTCTTGCCCGGATCGCTTTCCAGTCCGAACAGCCGGAGCATGGCACGCACGATCGCGCGCACCACCATGACCACGGGCGAGAGCACCCGCATCACCACGCCCATTGGCCGCGCCACGCGCGAGGCCAGATATTCGGGGTTGGCGATGGCATAGGATTTGGGCAGCACTTCGGCGAAGATCAGCACCAGAACCGTCATCACCATGGTTGCAATTACCACGCCGCCCGATCCGAAAAGCGCGGTGAACAATGCCGTCGCCAGCGAGGCGGACAGGATGTTCATGACGTTGTTTCCCAGCAGGATCGCGCCGATCAGCCGGTCGCTGTCACGGGTCACCTCCAGCGCGGCCTCGGCGCCCTGATCGCCCTTGTCGGCACGGCTGCGCAGTTTGGCGCGGCTCGAAGCGGTTAGTGCGGTTTCTGAGCCGGAGAAGAAGGCAGAGCCGATCAGCAAGGCCTGGATGGCAATGGCATAGATCCAGATGACCGCATCATTGGCGGTGCCGGATACGGGGGCCGAGGGTTCGGAAGCGGGCTGGGCGGCCGAAACGGCGGCGCTGTTCAGAAGGGAGATGATCATGATGCGCTCAAACGCGGGCAAGGGGGTGATGGTTCAATACCAGATCGCGCATGCGCTGATCCAGAACATGCGTATAGATCTCGGTCGTGGACAGGTCGGCATGCCCAAGCAGCGTCTGGATTGCGCGCAGATCGGCCCCGCCTTCCAGAAGATGGGTCGCAAAGGCATGGCGGATGACATGAGGTGTAACCCGTTCCGGGTCTATACCGGCCGCAATTGCCAGATCACGGATCAGGTCGTTCATTGATTTGCGTGCAATGTGCCCGGCCTTGGAGGCGGCTGGAAACAGGAAACGTGCGCCCTTGGCTGCGATCAAGCGGCCAAGCGGGCTTTCCCGGGCGGCCTCATCGCGGATTGCAAGCCCGTCGCGCAGCGCCGCCTGCGCAGGGCCGGAAAGCGGCACCATGCGCTCCTTGCCGCCCTTGCCCCGAATCAGCAGCAATTGTGGATCTCCCCGTGTTGCCGCCACAGGAAGCGAGACCAGTTCGCTGACCCGCATGCCAGTCGCATAAAGCAGTTCGATCAAGCAACGATTGCGGGTCCGGTCGGTTTCGGTTCGTCCGGTCTGCGGCACAGCATCAAGAAGGGCAGCTACCTCGTCACGGCTTAGCACTTTCGGCAGGCGTTGAGTCTTTCCTGGGCCCTGGATGCGGATTGCGGGATCGTCCTCTCGCCAGCCTTCCTCCAGCGCGAAGCGGGTCAGTTGCCGGATCGCGGACAGGCGCCTTGCGCGGGTAGAACGTGCCAGTCCCTGCGCCTCGCAATAGGCAAGATAGGCGGTGATCCCGTCGCGGGTGACGGTATCAAGATCAAGTCTGCTTGCGGCTAGCCAGTCAGCGAAATCCGCGAGATCGCGGCCATAGCCGAGGATAGTGTTACGCGCTGCCCCCGCTTCGGCCGCCTGTGCGTCAAGGAAAGTAGCGATGCGCTGTTTCGGGCTGATCATTGCGCAGCAACCTTGAGCAGCGGGTCGATCGCGATCTGGGTGGCGACACGCCGGGCATCGGCGATCAGGCCCAGCTGGCGCAACATACGCACCCCGCGAACGGCCCGGGTTACATCGCCCTGCGTTCCCGCGTCGGCATCTGCAAGCGCACCGTAAAGAGCTGGTGCAAGAGCGATGCCGTCATCGGGGTCCGGCTGTAGAGGCAGATCGGCAGCGAAAACGGGCGCAAGCGCGCCAAGCGCAGGGGTCAAGGGATCAGGTTGGCCACCAGTGGCAAGTGCCAGCAATGAGGCGTCGAGCTTGTCTTCCGGCGCCCGGACAACTTCGGTCTCGCCCGCCCAAAGCCGCAGCCACAGCGCCAGATGAGCAGCCTCGCCTTGCAGCATTTCGGGTTGAAGTTTCGATGCCATGATGGCCGCAAAACTGTCGCGCAGTCCGGCATGTTCCATCACCTTGAAAGCCGCAACAAGCGCCGGGCCGATGCGCGTCATGTCATTGGTGGCAAGCGCCCCATCAAGCGCCTGTATGGCCGCCGCCCGTTCCCAGACGCCACCCGAAGCTGCCGGTCGTTGTGCGATGTAAAGCTTGTGAAGCGTTTGCGCCGGCAGCGCACGCGTGCGGGCCAGCCGCTCTGCCGCTTCAAGCTGTGCCTTCCAGCCCGAACGGTCCTGCAGATCGGCCCAAGCATAGGCCAATGAAAGCTCGCCAGTGGGTAATGGCTGGCCGATTGCCTCATGCAGGCGGAAATCCAGTGGGCTGATCGGATCTGGCGGGGTCAGTAAATTGGCGCTTTCGGCGCTCGAATCGTCCAGATATTGCGACAACAGTTCGGCCGATGTCGTCTCGATCATGTTCAGTCGGGTGGCCCCCACAAACAGCATGGCTGCAGCGTCCCAATCGCCCATCTGCGCAAGGCAGAAGACGCGCGGCCCCAAATCCGTCGAGATGCCGGTGGCCTGGCTCATCTGGCGGCAGACCTGTTCATCGCCCCCCATAAGCAAGGAAAGATTGAACAGACGGCGGAAGATCCCAGGTTCGTCCAGACCAGCACCCTGCAGAAGGTCGCGGGCCGAAGGAAGTGCTCCGCTTTCGATCAGCTGATCGACGCGGGCCGCGAAGAAATCGCCGATCCTGCTTTCGTCAGAAACACTCGGCGGAGCCAGTTGAGCCTCCAGCACACGGCGAGTGATCTGGGCCGAGGCCGGCAGCGAGGGTCTGGCCCGAATCATTCGTATCGCGGTATCGAGGTCGGTGCCCTGCCAGAAATCCTCTGGCAGGCCGGCCTGCCGAGCAGAAATGACCCCCGCGCCATCAGGATCGGACGCGTTCAGCCGTCGCACGCCGATTGGGACTATCGCGGCACTGTCGGCTACCTCGGATGCGCTTGCGGCCAGATCCGTGTCTCCATTTCCGCGAAGGCGTTTGGCATCAGGTGGAACAGGATCTCCGGGCCGCCAGGCACTGACGGAACCTGACGGGGGAGGCCCCCCGCTTAGCCAGTCATTGGCTGATAGCGGCGCCTGCTGCGCCGGTGCCGGCACGCCGACCAAGCCCGCACCGACAAGCAGCGCTGTCAGCGCATAGCCTGTGACTTGCGTTTCAGTCCAGTCCATTCGGATCTGCTTCTTCGGTGCCGTCAGCCGACGTCTCTTCTGTGGCCGGTTCGGATTTCGGGACAACGGCAGCGGCAGGCACGTTAGAGACAGTCCCAGTATCCAGCGCAACAGGTTGGTGCATTTCCTGCTGGCGCGGGGCCATATCGCCCAGATAGGCATAGCCGGTCAGCGCGAGAAACGCCAATACGACAATCACCACCAGAAATTTCAGCAACCGCATCATCAGCCCTTTCGCCTGCCGCCTCATCCGGCTTTTCGGCCGGTTTTGCCGCTTTATAACTGGCAATTCGGGAAAGATCACGCCATTCACGGCATGAATCGAACGGGAACCCGAGATGCAGGGACAAATTGCACTGGTTGGTATGATGGGGGTCGGAAAGACCGCCGTGGGGCAGGAAATTGCCCGACATCTGGGCGTGGTATTTACCGACACCGATGCCGAAATCGAACGTGCCGCCGCCATGTCGATCCCCGAAATTTTCGCCCGTGATGGCGAATCCTTCTTTCGTGATCGCGAATCGCTGGTGTTGTCGCGGCTTCTGGATGGGCCGCGCGGGGTCATCTCGACCGGGGGTGGTGCCTGGATCCAACCGCGGAACCGCGAACTGATCCGTGCGGCCGGATTGTCGGTCTGGCTGGATGCCGATCTGGAAACCCTCTGGCAGCGCGTGCGTCAGCGCCCGACCCGGCCACTTCTGCTGACCGAGGATCCGCGCGGCACGTTAGCCCACCTGATCGAACAGCGAAGCCCCGTCTATGCCAGTGCCGACCTGCGCCTGCAAAGCGATTCCGCGTCTGATGTCGAAACGACCGCCCGTCGCCTGATCGAGTTGATCCGCAACGCGCGCCCTGGCTTCCTGGAGGAAAAATGACCCGCACCGTACATGTTCCGCTGGGAGACCGCGCCTATGACGTGCGCATTGATGCGGGTCTGATTACCCGTGCCGGCACTGAAATCTCGCCGCTTCTCTCGCGCCCGCGCATTACCATTGTCACCGATGAGAATGTCGGCTCCCTGCATCTGCAAGCGCTGGAAGACGCGTTGCGCGCCGAGGGTATTGCATCAACGGCGCTGACTTTGCCGGCTGGCGAAGCCACTAAATCATGGTCGCACCTCACACGGGTGGTAGAGTGGCTGTTGGAGCAGAAGGTTGAGCGGCGCGATATCGTCATTGCGCTCGGTGGGGGGGTAATTGGCGATTTGGTAGGCTTTGCCGCCGCCATCTTGCGGCGCGGCGTGCGTTTCGTGCAGATGCCCACCTCGCTTCTGGCGCAGGTCGACAGTTCGGTCGGCGGCAAGACCGGGATCAACTCTTCCCATGGCAAGAACCTGATCGGGGCCTTTCATCAGCCATCACTGGTACTGGCCGATATCGGCCTGCTGAATACGCTGCCCCCCCGCGATTTCCTTGCCGGCTACGGCGAAGTGATGAAATACGGGCTTCTGGGCGACAGCCGCTTCTTCGAGTGGCTGGAGGAAAACGCTCCGTGCCTGCGTGACGATATGGCGGCCCGAGCCCATGCCGTCGCCCATTCCGTTGCCATGAAAGCCGGCATTGTCGAGCGCGATGAGACGGAGCAGGGCGAGCGCGCGCTGCTGAACCTTGGTCATACTTTTGGCCATGCGCTGGAAGCCGCGACCGGCTATTCCGACCGGCTGCTTCATGGCGAGGGCGTGGCCATCGGCTGCGCACTGGCGTTCGAATTGTCGGCGCGGATGGGGCTGTGCAGCCAAGAGGATCCATCGCGCGTCGGCGCGCATCTGAAGGCGATGGGAATGCCGTCGCGGCTGTCTGATGTGCCTGGCGACCTGCCTGACGACGACACACTGATCATGTTGATGGGACAGGACAAGAAGGTCGTTGACGGCAAACTGCGGTTCATCCTGGCCCGCGGGATCGGGAAAAGCTTTGTCTCGGACGATGTCCGTCGCGATGATCTGCTCGCGGTTCTTTCCGCATCGCGTTAGTCAAAGTGCGATTGCTGTCGAGGATCTTAGAATTCGCGTTGCAGTAATCTGTCTACAGAAATCCTGCCTCCGCCGAAGGCGGCGATCAGTGCCGCCCCTGCTGCCCAGAACGTGGAATTGAACTCGGCCTTCGATTGCACTTGATGCAGGAAGGAAGCGCCGCCATCGGCAAGAAGACGGGCCTGCCCCTGTGTGGTCAGATATTGAAGGTTGTCCTTCAAAAAAATGATGCCATCTGGCGTCAGGAAGGCATCGCCATAGGGGCGTGTCACATGAAACCATAGCGTGATCACAAGCATGACGGCATTCGCCAACGCGGCGGGACGCGTCAGCAAACCAATCGCGATCAGGAAGCCGCCGATGAACTGCAAAGCAGCGAGCAGCGGCGAAAAGAACCATCCCGGAGCAAGCCCGATCCCTTCCACAAAACCTGCCTGGGCCATCGGCGCCAAGATCTTTGGCCAGCCTTCAACCATAAGCAGTCCGCCAATAATCAGGCGAAATCCCAGCCACCCGACTGGCTGAGCGAACTGATGATAGAATGGCGCCATGAACGGCAGAATCAGACGCTCTTTTGGAGAAGATGTCATTTCCGGCATGTCGGTCATTTTGTTACCCTTCCCATATTTTATGTTGTTGGAAATAAGCGGAGGCTAGCAAGGTATAATTAGGCTATTGGCTTGAATGTAGGTACATCGTTGCGGAGCTCAACCCTACCGATGTTTTTGGGTATGCCGTTCCAGTCGCCGAATGTGCACCATCAGGCATATAATATTCGGCCCGTGCCGGCCAATTTTTGCGGTCCGCGTTGACAGGACTGCAAAAAAGCGATCGTCAGCCGGTGGAAAAGGCGACTGCCGTCTTCATCCGTAGCATTTCTTCGCGCATGAAATCGGTGTTAGGCTGGACATGCCGCCTGATGGGCAATCACCACAGCAGAGACCTGTCAGATTTCACGCCAACGACCGGGAAGCGTCAGTAACCGCAGGGATAAAAGTGAACTTTTACGGGACAGACGCCACGAAATCAGAACGGAATTTCATCGTCGAAATCCGTCCGTCCGCCGCCGCCTTGGGCGCTGCTACCGGACGGACCGCTGTCATAGCCGCCGCTTTCACCATAGCCGCCGCCATAATTTCCGCCTGAGCCGCCACGGCTGCCACCTCCTTCGCCGCGCCCGTCAAGCAGGGTTAGGCTGCCAGAATAGGGGCGCAACACGACCTCGGTGGTGTAGCG
>JBKEBH010000100.1:0-15598 GCA_047973065.1 Paracoccus sp. (in: a-proteobacteria)
TTACGTCTTTTTGCTTTGTCCGGCAGCCCATGCGTGCGGGCCGCTCTCCTTGGGGCGGAATGCCCAGGGTTTGGGAAGGTGGGGTAAAACCCCACCCTGCCCGATCTTAAAACTGGTCGTCGAAGCGCTTGGCCAGATCTTCGATGTTTTCCGGTGGCCAATCGACGACATCCATCCCGAGATGCAGACCCATGCCCGAAAGCACTTCCTTGATCTCGTTCAGCGATTTGCGACCGAAGTTCGGGGTGCGCAGCATCTCGGCTTCGGTCTTCTGGATCAGATCGCCGATATAGACGATATTGTCGTTCTTCAGGCAGTTGGCCGAACGCACCGAAAGTTCCAGCTCGTCCACCTTCTTCAGCAGGCGCGGATCGAATTCCAGACCGTCATCGTCGCTTTGCGCACGGGCCGCTTCAGGCTCGTCGAAATTGACGAAGACCGACAGCTGATCCTGAAGGATGCGCGCGGCATAGGCCACGGCGTCTTCGGGGGTCAGCGAGCCATCGGTTTCGACCTTCATGGTCAGCTTGTCATAGTCGAGAACCTGACCTTCGCGGGTCGGGGTGACTTCATAGCTGACGCGCTTGACCGGCGAGAAGATCGCATCGATCGGGATCAGGCCGATGGGCGCATCTTCCGGGCGGTTCTTGTCGGCCGCGACATAACCCTTGCCGGTGGCAACGGTCAGTTCCATGTGCAGATCGGCGCCGTCATCGAGATGGCAGATCACATGGTCGCGGTTCAGCACGGTGATGCCGGCGGTTTCCTGAATGTCGCCGGCCTTCACCTCGCCCGGGCCCTTGGCCGCGAGCGTCAGGCGCTTGGTGCCTTCGACATCCATCTTCAGGGTGACGCCCTTCAGGTTCAGAACGATATCGGTCACGTCTTCGCGGACGCCAGCGACCGAGGAAAACTCGTGCAAGACATTGTCGATCTGCACAGAGGTGATGGCCGCGCCCTGCAGCGAGGACAGCAGCACCCGGCGCAGCGCGTTGCCGAGCGTCAGACCGACACCGCGCTCCAGCGGTTCGGCGGTGACCGTCGCGGTGCGGGTCGCATCAGCACCGGTCTTGATCTCCAGCTGTGCGGGCTTGATGAGCTCAGCCCAATTCTTATGGATCATGCGTTTGCCTCCATTCCAGTTTCGGCCCCATGTCCGTGGGCCGGAACGCCCGAGGTGAAATGCGTAAAGTCCCGCGCGCGCGGCTGCAAAGCCACGCGCGCGGGTTAATCAGGTCCGGTCAGACGCGGCGACGCTTCGGCGGGCGGCAACCGTTATGAGCGATCGGGGTCACATCGCGGATCGCGGTGATGTTGAACCCGACAGCAGCCAGAGCGCGCAGAGCTGATTCGCGGCCGGAGCCGGGGCCCTGAACTTCGACTTCCAGCGTGCGAACCCCGTGTTCCTGGGCTTTCTTGCCCGCGTCCTCAGCAGCCATCTGGGCGGCGTAAGGGGTCGATTTGCGCGAACCCTTGAAGCCCATGGTCCCGGCCGAGGACCAGGAAATGGCGTTGCCCTGAACATCGGAGATCAGGATCTTGGTGTTGTTGAACGAGCTGTTCACATGCGCCACACCAGTGGCGATGTTCTTGCGTTCCTTGCGCTTGGTGCGCACCTTGTCACGAGCCATCTGCCTGCCTCCTTATTTCTTTTTGCCGGCGATCGGTTTCGCCGGGCCCTTGCGGGTGCGGGCATTGGTGTGGGTGCGCTGACCGCGGACCGGAAGGCCGCGGCGGTGACGCAGACCGCGATAGGAGCCCAGATCCATCATCCGCTTGATGTTCATCTGGTTTTCACGGCGCAGATCGCCCTCGACGGTCAGATTCGCGTCGATATATTCGCGGATCTGCAGAACCTCGGCATCCGACAGCTCATTGACGCGGCGGGTCGGATCGATGCCGACGGCCTCGATGATCTGCTGCGCATTGTGAGAGCCAATGCCGTGGATATAGGTCAGAGCGATGGGGACACGTTTCCCCGTCGGAATGTTGACGCCAGCAATACGAGCCACGCGTTTTCCTTTTCCTGTTGCGGTTCCGTAGCACCGGAACCTTTTTTCACAACCGAAGGCCCGAAAGACGGCTTTCGGGCCTCATCGAATATGCCGAAAGGGTGATTCCCCCGGCGGGAAGCTGTGAGGTAGTGGGGATATTGAGGAATGTCAACCGCCGGCGCTCAAAGATGAAAAAGGGGGGCGTTGCCCCCCGGCCTTGCGGCCTCCCCCCAGGATATTTCGGCCAAGGTGAAAGGGGTCAGAGCCCGTTCACCACTTCGGCCATGCCGGCGGCGACATCATCGACCGAAGCCATGCCATCGACCGGGTGCAGATCGCCCCTGGCGTAATAATAGCCGATCAGCGGCGAGGTTTTCTTGTAGTATTCCAGAAGCCGGGTCTTCAGGCTTTCGGCATTGTCATCGGGCCGGCGGCGCAGGTCGGTCGAGCCGCAGACATCGCAGACACCATCCTTCGCGCTCGGCTTGGTGCGGTCGTGATAAACCTCGCCGCAGTTGCCGCAGGTGTAGCGGCCCGAGATCCGATCGACCAATGCATCGTCATCAACACGCATTTCGATCACCGCATCGACCTTCTGGCCCATGCCGTCCAGCAGCAGCCCGAGCGCATCGGCCTGGGCCAGGGTGCGCGGGAAGCCATCGAAGATAAAACCCGGCGCATCGGTGGTTTCCAGCTTTTCGCGGATCAGGCCAATGACGATTTCATCGGTGACCAGCTGACCTTTCTTCATCACCTCGGCAACAAGCCGCCCCATCTCGGTCCCGGAAGCCTGGGCCTCGCGCAGCATGTCCCCGGTCGAGAGCTGAACCAGCCCGCGTTCTTCGACCAGACGACGTGCCTGGGTTCCCTTGCCCGCACCGGGCGGTCCGAGAAGGATGATGTTCACGGTCATATGGCTGTCCCTCTTCCCTTTTGGAATGTCCCGGCGCCCTTAACGGCGCGCCGGGGCCTTGCGCTTTTTCGGCTTGTCCCCGGGCTTGCGCCTCCCGCGCAGTTGGGACTTTTCGATCAGACCCTCATATTGGTGGGCAAGCAAGTGGCTTTGCACCTGATTGATCGTATCCATGGTCACCGAAACCACGATCAGCACCGAGGTGCCACCGAAATAGAAGGGCACGGCGAACTGACTGCGGATCACTTCGGGCAGCAGGCACACGGCGGCCAGATAGGCCGAACCGATGACCAGCACGCGGTTGACCACGTAGTCGAGATATTGCTCGGTCTTCTTGCCGGGGCGGATGCCCGGGATGAAGCCACCCTGGTTCTTCAGGTTCTCGGCGACATCGTCGGATTTGAATGCCACGTTCTGCGTATAGAAATACGAGAAGAAGATGATCATCGCCGCGAAGAACAGCAGGTAAAGCGGCTGGCCCGGGCCGAAATAGGCCAGAACCCGCGACATGATCGCCCCGGTCTGATTGCCCGAGAAGGTGGCGATGGTCACCGGCAGCAGCAGCAGCGAGGAGGCGAAGATCGCCGGGATCACGCCGGCCGGGTTGACCTTGATCGGCAGGTGAGAGCTTTGCCCGTCATAGACCTTCATGCCGACCAGGCGGCGCGGATACTGGATGGCGATCTTGCGCAGCGCGCGTTCCATGAAGACCACGAAGGTGATCACCGCGATCACCATGACGATGATGCCGATGATGATCGGGGTCGAGATCGCACCCGAACGGCCCTGACTGAAGAACTGTGCCAGCGCGGCCGGGATCTCGGCGACGATGCCGCCGAAGCTGATCAGCGAGATGCCGTTGCCGATGCCGCGCGAGGTGATCTGTTCGCCCAGCCACATCAGGAACATGGTGCCGCCGACCAGGGTGATCACCACCGAGGCCTGGAAGAAGAAGCCCGGATCATGGGCCATGCCGCCAGCCTCAAGGCTGCGGGCCAGGCCGTAAGCCTGGAACAGCGCCAGGGCGACCGTCGCATAGCGGGTATACTGGTTGATCTTCTTGCGGCCCTGCTCGCCCTCTTTCTTCAGCTGTTCCAGCGAAGGCACCATCGAGGCCAGAAGCTGGACGATGATCGAGGCCGAGATATAAGGCATGATGCCAAGCGCGAAGACGCCCATGCGGCCAAGCGCGCCGCCGGTGAACATCGACATGATCCCGCCGAGGCCGGATTGCGCCTGTTCCATGAAGTTGCGCAGGGCGGCACCGTCAATACCGGGGACCGGAATATAGGTGCCGAGGCGGTAGATGATCAGCAATCCAAGCGTGAACCAGATTCGCTGGCGAAGTTCCGTGGCCTTGCCGAGTGCCCCCCAGGAGAGGTTCGCGGCCATCTGTTCTGCGGCTGACGCCATATGTGCCCCCAATTTCGCGGCTCGATGCGCTCGCGGGTCTTTAGTCGTGGCAGCGCCGCCGGACCTGGTGAGATCCCGCGGCGCAAAAGGAAACTCGGACGTGTATGTAAGGGGACGCGCGCCCCCTCACAAGCACAATCACTCGGCCGCAGCGTCTTCGCGGACCGGAGCGGTCAGGGTGATCTTGCCACCCGCCTTCTCGATCGCTCCGACGGCAGCCTTGGAAGCGCCGGCAACGGTCAGTTCCAGCTTGGCCTTCAGCTCGCCCTTGGCGAGAACCCGAACGCCGTCCAGCTTGCGGCGGACAATCCCGGCTTCAACCAGCGCATCTTCGGTCACCGGAGCTTTCGCATCCAGCTTGCCGGCGTCGATGAAGGTCTGGAGCTGGCCAAGGTTGACCACGGCGAATTTCCTGGCGTTCGGCGCGGTGAAGCCACGCTTCGGCAGACGCCGGTAGAGCGGCATCTGGCCACCTTCATAGCCGTTCAGCGCAACGCCCGAACGCGAGGTCTGACCCTTGATACCGCGGCCAGCGGTCTTGCCCTTGCCCGAACCCGGGCCGCGAGCGACGCGCTTTTTCTTGCGGTTCGCGCCTTCATTGTCGCGGATTTCATGCAGTTTCATATCGCTTCTCCTTGCCGGACGCGCCCCCGAAGCGAGATTGGGACGGACACGGCGTTTCTTGTTTTCGACTCGCGGCGCAGCGCCGCACCGGGGTTCAATATGCGGCTCTGCCGTTGTTTTCAACCCGGTTTCGCAGGAAAGGCCCCTGCCCCGCGCAGCTGGCGGATCCTTCATTCGGCAGGCGCCGCATGCGAGCACGGCGCCTGCCCTAGCTTTTACCCGCTCTGGATCAGTTCGCCAGCTTGAAGACCCAGACCGAGCCGCCCTGATTGAGGTAATTGACCTTCTTGGCAACCTCGCCGCCCCAGAGCGGCACCGCCCCGCCCCAGCCCGAGGCAACCGCGACATATTGCTGGCCGTCCATTTCCCAGGTGACGGGCTGGCCGACCACGCCCGAGCCGGTCTGGAAGGACCACAGCTCTTCGCCGGTTTCATCGTCGAAGGCCTTCAGGAAACCCTCGGGCGTTCCGGTGAAGACCAGCCCGCCGGCGGTGGTCATCACCCCCCCCCAGAGCGGCGCGCCGTTCTTGTAGGTCCATTTGATCTCGCCGGTATCGGGGTCGATCGCCTTGAGCGCGCCGATATGATCTTCGAAGATCGGTTTGATGGTGAAACCGGCGCCCAGATAGGCGGCGCCCTTCTTGTAGTTGATCGGCTCGTTCCAGATATCCATGCCCCATTCGTTCGAGGGGACGTAGAAAAGCTTGCTTTTCTGCGAATAGGCCATCGGCATCCAGTTCTTGCCGCCCAGAAAGCCCGGAACCGCGAAGACGGTATCGCCCTTGGCACCGTCCGCCGCCTTGGCCGGATCGCCGGGACGGTTTTCGGGATTGAGAACCGGGGCGCCGTCAGCGCCGATGCTGCTGGCCCAGTTCACCTGTTCGACGAAGGGGGTTGCCTGGTGGAAGCTGCCATCGGCCTCGTTCAGCGTATAGAAGAAGCCATTGCGGTCGGCCGTCGCCAGACGGCGGGTGCCGTCCTCGGCAGTGAAGGGCACGACTTCGTTCACTCCGTCGAAATCCCAGCCGTCATTCGGCGTGGTCTGGAAATGCCATTTGATCTCGCCGGTCGCCGGGTCAAGCCCGAGCCGCGAGGCCGAATAAAGGTTATTGCCCGGCCGCAGATGCGAATTCCAGGGCGAGGGGTTGCCGGTCCCGACCAGAATCGTATCGGTTTGCGCATTATAACTGGCGCCAAGCCAGGTGGCACCGCCGCCGGTCTTCCAGGCATCGCCCTCCCATGTGGCGTTCAGCTCGCCGGTCATGGTCGATTCCTTGCCGTTCAGCGTGCCCATATGGCCTTCGATGACCGGACGCGTCCAGACCAGCTCGCCGGTATCGGCATTGCGGGCCTGCACTTCGCCGACAACGCCGAATTCGCCGCCGGAATTGCCGGTGATCACCAGCCCGTTCACGATCAGCGGCGCAGCGGTATAGGAATAGCCGGCCTTGTAATCGGCGATCTCGTCGCGCCAGACCACCTTGCCGGTCTTCAGATCCAGCGCGACCAGCCGGGCATCGAGTGTGCCGAAGATGATCTTGTCATTCCAGATCGCCGCGCCCCGGTTGACGACATCGCAGCAGGGCAGGATGCCTTCGGGCAGGCGCGCATCATATTGCCAGAGCTCCTCGCCGGTGCGCACATCAATGGCATAGAGCCGCGAATAGGAGCCGGTCACATACATGACCCCGTCATAGATCAGTGGCTGGGTTTCCTGCCCGCGCTGCTTTTCGCCCCCCATCGAAAACACCCATGCCGGCACAAGCTTGCCGACATTTTCCTTGTTGACCATTTCCAGCGGGCTGAAGCGCTGCAGATCGCGCCCCATCCCATTGGTGACGACCTGATCGGTGATGGTCGCATCATTGGCGATCATATCCTCGGTCACATTGGCCGCGGCGATCCCGCCGGTCATGGTCGTGGTCAGCAGCGCGGTCAATAGTATCCGCGAGCGCGTTCCGAACATGTTCTTCCTCCTCCGCTGTGTATCTGTCCCGGCTGTATATTCCCCCGCACATGAGCGCTCGCATATGCGACCTTGGTCGCTACGACTTTGGTCGCGTGGCGGAGCGCCAGCCGATCCCCGATCATCGGCAAACCGCAGTCGCAGAATCGGGGGAAGAGATCATGCACGCATTCAAGGGACTGGCACTGGGGGCGGTCATGGGGTGTCTGACGCTGCTGACCCCGGACATTGCCGATGCGGCAGAGCTGCGCATCGCCGCGTTGGAATCGGGCACGGTCAACTGGGAGCTGGATACCATCCGCGCCAACGGGCTCGACGAAAAGCACGGCTTCACGCTGAAGGTGCTGCCGGTGGCCGGAAACAGTGCCGCCCAGATCGCGCTTCAGGGCGGCGAGGCCGATGCGATCGTCTCGGACTGGATCTGGGCAGCGCGAATGCGCGCGGGCGGCAGCGATTACGTCTTCATCCCCTATTCGAGTGCCGTCGGCGGGGTGATGGTGGCCGGCGGCAGCGAGGTGGACAGTCTCGACGATCTCTTCGGGCAGAAGATCGCGATTGCGGGCGGCCCGCTCGACAAGTCATGGATCATCCTGCGCGCCTATGCCTTGCAGGAATACGGTGCCGACCTCGCTGAAAAGACCGAGCAGGTCTTCGGTGCCCCGCCCCTGATCATGGCGGCCGGACTGGACGGCGATGTCGCCGGCGCGGTCAATTTCTGGCATTTCAATGCCAAGCAGCAGGCCGGCGGTATGCGCATGCTGCTTTCGGTCGGCGATGCGGCCAGGGCGCTCGGGCTCGATCCCGGCGCCCCGCTTCTGGGCTATGTCACGCGCGGCAATCTGACGCCCGAATTGATCGAGGGGCTGGCAGCCGCATCAAGCGAAGCCAAGGCGATCCTCGCCAGCGACGATGCGGCATGGGAGGCGCTGCGCCCGCGCATGAATGCCGCAGATGATGCCCAGTTCGAGGCGTTGAAGGCCGGCTATCGTGCCGGCATCCCCTCGGGCGCGCCGGTGGATGAAGCGGCGCTGGCAAAGACCTTCGCGCTGATGGCCGAACTGGGCGGGCCAGAACTGGTCGGCAAGATGCAGGAGCTTCCCGATGGACTCTTCCGCTGAAGCCCCAACCGCCGCGCGGGCAGCGGTTGACCCCGCCCCGCCCCGCGCCCGCCCACCGGGGCGGGCGCTGATCACACTGGCCTCGCTGCTGGCGCTGCTGGTCCTGTGGGCGCTGGCGGCGCGGCTGATTGGCGATCCCACGCGCGCGCCTTCGCCCGCCCAGATCCTGCCGCTGCTGATTTCGGAAACCGCATCAGGCCGGCTGCCCTCACATCTGACCATCACCCTCGCCCGGGTCGCCGCGGCTTTCGTGATCGCCATGCTGATCGGCTCGGCGCTTGGCCTGGCCATGGGCCGGCGCGCGCGGCTGAACGCCTGGGCCGACCCATGGCTGGTGGTGGCGCTGAACATCCCGGCGCTGGTAACCATCGTTCTGTCATATCTCTGGCTCGGCCTGGGCGAGAGCGCCGCGATTGTCGCGGTGGTCATCAACAAGGTGCCGCTGGTGGCGGTGCTGGTACGCGAAGGCGCACGCGTCATCGACCCCGATCTCGATGAAATGGCGCGCGCCTATGCCATGCCCCGCCGCGACCGGCTGCGCCATCTGATCCTGCCTCAGCTGGCCCCCTCGCTGGCGGGCGCCGCGCGCTCCGGGCTGGCGCTGATCTGGAAGATCGTGCTGGTCGTGGAATTCCTCGGTCGCGGCTCGGGCATGGGCTTTCAGATCCACATGAATTTCCAGATGTTCGACATTCCCCGGGTCATCACCTATGCGCTTGCCTTCATCGCGGTGATGCTGGCCATCGAATGGGCGGTCATGCAGCCGCTGGAGCGGGCCAGCAAACGCTGGCGGACGCCATGATTACAGCCGATATCCGCGCGAAATTCTTCGGCACAGCCCCGGTGCTCGGGCAGATCGGCCTGCGGGTCGAGCCGGGCGAGGTGCTGGCGATCGAAGGGCCGTCCGGCGCCGGAAAATCGACGCTGCTGCGCATTCTGGCCGGACTCGATCCCGATTTCGAGGGCAGCGTCAGCCGAAGCGGGCGGCTCGGCATGGTCTTTCAGGAACCGCGCCTGCTGCCCTGGCGCAATGTCGGCGAGAATATCCGCCTGACCACCCGAGCGCCCCGCGCGGCGATTGCCGAGATGCTGACCCGGGTCGGGCTGGCGGGGTATCAGGACGCCTTTCCGCGCGCGCTCTCTCTCGGTCAGGCACGCCGGGTCGCGCTGGCGCGGGCCTTCGTGACCAGGCCGGCGGTGCTCATTCTCGATGAGCCCTTCACCTCGCTCGATCCCGAACGGGTCGCGGACCTGCTGGCTTTGACCGGCGATCTGATCGCAACGCACCGCCCGGCCACGATCTTCGTGACCCACAGCCCCGAGGAAGCCCGCACGCTCGCCCATCGCCGCATGCAGCTGAGCGGGTGCCCGGCACAGCTGTTGCCGAAGCCTGGCTGACCGGGCCTACGCCTTGGCGCGCTGCAAGCCGCGCCTTGGATCGTAAAAGGCCACCGCCAGCGCGAAAAACACCGCCCCGCAGCCCAGAACCACCGCCAGCGCCAAGGGTGCAAGCTGGCCGTAGATGGCAAAGCGGATCAGCTCGACCGCCGAGGTGAAGGGGTTGATCGCGCAGATATCACGCAGAATGGGCGAGCTTTCGGCCATTTTCCAAAGCGGATAAAGCGCCGAGGACAGAAAAAACATCGGGAAGATGACAAAATTCATCACCCCGGCGAAGTTTTCCAGCCGCGAGATGGTCGCCGACATCAAAAGACCGAGCGAGCCCAGCATCATCCCCGATGCGATCAGCGCCGGCAGCACCCAGAGGGCACCGATCAGCGGAAAATCGACGCCAAGCAGCGCGGCAATCATCAGGAAAGCATAGACCTGTACGATCGCGACCACGGTGCCGGCGAAAAGCTTCGCAAACAGGATGAACGGGCGCGGCAGCGGGCTGCTGAGCAAAAGCCGCATCGTGCCCATCTCGCGGTCATAGACCAGCGAGAGCGCATTCTGCATCCCGGCGAACAGCAGGATCATCCCGCACAAGCCCGGCGTGATATAGACGTCATAGGTGATATAGGTCTGATAGGGCGGGCTGATCGACAGTCCAAGCGCCGCCCGAAACCCCGCCGCGAACACCACCAGCCAGACCAGCGGCCGCACCAGTGCCGCGAAGAAGCGCCCGCGCTGCGACAGGAAACGGCGGAGCTCGCGCGCAGTGATCGCCCGCAATGCGATGGCATAGCTCATGCCGGCACCCGCGTCAGGCTCAGGAACCACGCATTCAGCGGCTGTGCGCCGCGCAGATCGCCGGCCTGCCCCGCGGCCAGCACCCGGCCCCGATGCAGCAAGACCAGATCGTCGCCATCCCCGATCTCATCGACCAGATGCGTGGCCCAGAGCACCGCCAGCCCGTCCGCCGCCAGATCGTGAACATAGCGGGTGATCGCCGCCCGCGCGGCCGGATCGAGCCCGACCGTCGGCTCATCCAGAACCAGAACCTCGGGGCCATGCAGCAAGGCGCGTGCGATCTCCATCCGCCGGCGATGGCCCCCGTTCAGATCGCGCGCCCGCTCGTTCAGGCGCTCGCGCATGTCCAGCCGCTCAAGCGCGGCGTCGATCCGCTGGTCCAGCCCGCGCCCGCGCATGCCATGCAGCGCCCCGAAATAGCGCAGGTTCTGACGCACGCTCAGATCGAGATCGAGCGTCGGCGCCTGAAAGACGATCCCGAGCCGACTCAGCGCCGCGCGCGGGTTTCGGGCGATATCGGCGCCGCAGACCGACACCCGCCCCCGCGCCGTCGCGATCAGCCCGCCGATCAGCGCAAACAGAGTCGATTTGCCGGCCCCGTTCGGTCCGAGCAGCGCGGTGAAACGTCCCGGGCGGGCGGCAAGGCTGACCCGGTCCAGCACCGGCTTTGCGCCATAATCGAAGCTGACATCGCTGATCGCCAGCCCGTCCATGGCTATTCGATCACGATCTGAAGCCGCTGGCTGTCGCCGCCATTCGGCACCGCCAGCTCATAGCTGCCGGGCCTGATTGCGACAAAGCCGATTTCCATGGTCCCGGCCTCGTCGAATTCCAGACTGTCGAGGCCGAGCGGGCGGATCTCCAGCCCCTCGATGACGATCTCGTCGATCCAGATCGCCCGAAAGAAGCCCGGCCCGGCCAGGGCAATCTCGCCCGAGCCGTCCGAGGTGATCTCGACCTCGTAATAGCTGCCCGATTTCAGCCGCCACGGATCCCCCAAAGGTTCGCCGACCGAAAGCACGATTTCCGGCAGATCCTGCTTGTTCGGCCCGGCCAGAAGCCCGGCCGGCAGCGCTTCATCGGCCAGTGTCGGCGCGGCCACAAGCAGCAGGCCGGTCAGGATCATCGGTTTCAGCATCATCTTCCCTTTCATTTTTCCGCCACCGGCCGCGCCGCCGCCCCCCAGGGGAAGCGTCCGACCTTGACGGTCTTGATCGCCTTTTCGCTGCCCAGATCAATCACCGTGACATCGCCGGAGATGCCATTGGTGGTGAACAGCAGCTTGTCATCGGGCGAAAAATCCATGTGCCAGACCCGCCGTCCGACCAGAATGTAATCGCGCACCTCATGGGTTTCGGCATCGACCAGAGCGACATGATTGGCCGGCCCAAGCGCGATGAACATGGTCCTGCCGTCCGGGCTCATCTTCATGCCGACCGGCTGGATCTTGTCGGGATGAACCCCGCTGATCTCGAAGCCGATCTTCGCGATCTCGCTCTGATCGGCGGTGTCGAAGACCGACACCGTGCCGCCGATTTCGGCCGAGACCCAAAGCTCGGTGCCGTTCTTGGCGAATTCGGCATCGCGCGGGCGGGCATCGACCAGCGTATTGGCGACGATCTGGTGGGTCTCGGTGTCGATCCAATGCGCCATATTGGTGGTTTCGGACGTGGTAATCTGGATCTTGCCATCGGGCGAAATCGCCATCCCCTCGGGCTCGATCCCGACATCTATCTGGGCGACCACGCTGCGGGTCTGGGTATCGACCACGGTGGTGATCGCGTCGTCTTCATTGGCGATGTAAAGGTGACGGTTGTCGGGATGCAGGACGAACTGCTCGGGATCCTCGCCCGAGGGCAGTTCGTGCAGGATTTCCCCGGTTTCGGGATCCATGACCTGCACGGTATCGCTGTCCGAGGCGCAGATATACAGGACCGAATAGTCGCGCGCAAAGGTCAGCCCGCGCGGGCGCTCGCCGGTCGGATAGGTCCGGCTGACCTCCAATGTGGCGACGTCAATCACGCTGACCGTGTCGTCCTTTTCATTGCTCACCCAGATCTCATCGGCCATCGCCGGGCTGAGGCAGGTGCATAGGAAAAGCGTGGAAAGCAGGCGCATGATCATTCTCCCCCGAAAGCCAGGCATTCGCTTTCGCGGCTGTCCCCACCCAGCGTATCCATCTCATTGACCTGATGGAGGAATCCCTCCAGCGGGGCCTGTGCCACCAGTGCTTCGGCAGTGACCAGCGGCACCGGCTGACGCAGCTGCCCGTCCCAGCCCCGATAGCTGAGCGGGCGGCCAAGGAAAGCTGCCAGCTCGAACTCCTCGGACAGGATATGGGCGCGCAAAGTGGCGGCATCCGCGCTGCCGGTACGCATCACCGCTTCGCCGATGCTGCGCATCGCCACCCAGGCGCCGAAATCCTCGGGCGCCATATCGCGCACGGCCAGATCGTGAAAGCGGCTCTGGAGCTGAGCGGCGCCCGATTGCTCGACAACCGGCGCCCAGCCTTTCGCCTGCAGCCCGGCGCTGCCTGCCACCGGGCGCGGCAACCAGGTGTTATAGGCGATATAGCGGGCAAAATCATCGGCCCGGTCGGCGATCAGCAGCAGATCGTAATCGCCCAGATCCTGAGTGAACAGCGGCACCTCCGCCCCGGCCGAACGGCGCAGATCAGCTTCAAACGGCCAGGCTTTTTCCGTGCCCATGCTCAGCCCGAACTTGGCCAGGGCCTGCCTGTAGCTCTCGGCCAGTGCCTCGTCCTCGGGGCGCGGGCCAGTGACGAGCGCCAGATTTTCCCAGCGGCGGGAGGCGACGAATTGGGCCAGGGCATCGGCCAGCATCGCATCCGAAGGGGTCGTGTGCAGCAGATTGGCCCGGCAATCCCCGGCGCGCAGGTTGTTGTCGGCACGGCTTGCATTGAAAATCAACGCCCCGGGCAACGCATCGCTCAGCGCCAGCAGATCGTCGGGCGGCGCGTCGGCGACAATCAGATCCGCCCCAGCGAGCATGCCCGGGTCGAAGCTGTCTTCGGGCGCGATTCTGACAATGTTCATCTGATAGTCATGGCCGAGAAACTTGCCCGAGCTGGCATTGTCGCCCAGCCCGAGCCGCGCCCCGGCAATCCCAAGATCACCGGGCCGCGCATCCAGATTGGACAGTACCGGCGGCCGGATCACCTGGCGCTCCAGATAGGTGATGTTCACCTCCTGCGCGGAAACCGGCATGGTCAGTACGGGGGTCAGTATGGGGGCCAGAGTGAGCGTCAGAAAGGCCGCTCCGCAATATGCACCGTGATATGCCACGCCTTCCTATCCTTTCGCGTTTTTCCGCCCTCAGGCCCAGATTAGCAAATGCGCGCCCCGGCCATATTCGACCAAGGTCGGATAGCCTGGCCCGACAACCTGTCCGAAGGTCGCATTGCGACGCCCGGGCCGGCGGCGCGACACTCTGCCTGAGGAAGCCGAACAGGAGCCCGGGCAAACGGCCGGGGCCAGCAAGCAGGAGAGCAATATGACCGAATTTCGCCGCAGCACCGGGTTTTTGCCCGCCATTCTGATCTGCCTTGCGGGCGCTGCCTTCGCCCATGGCGATGTCGCCCCGCAGCCGGTCAATACCGATGCATTGCCCAACATGGGAACCGAGGGTGAGGACTGGCTGAGCGAAAACCCCTACCGCGATACCGATGACGGGGTCTGGCGCCAGGTGGTCGCAATCGGCGAATCCGGCTTCACCCAGAACTGTGCCCGCTGCCACGGCCTTGGTGCGGTTTCGGGCGGGCTGGCGCCGGATCTGCGTTATCTGGAGCCAAACGAATTCGGCGACGAGTGGTTTTTGGAACGCTTCCGGGATGGCTATACCCAGAACGGCACCACCAAGATGCCGGCCTTTGGCGAGGTGCTGGACGAAAAGGCGGCCTGGGCAATCAAGACCTATGTTGAATCGCGCCCAGAAGACGGCGCCTATGACGCGATCAGTGCCCGCTTGGGCGAGATCCGCGACAGGCTGGCCGAGATCGGCACGCAGGTCGATGGCGGCTCCGATGCCGCGCAATTTTCCGACGAGGGCAAGAGCTTACAGGAAGAGCTTGCGATCCTGTCGGCCGATATCATGAATGCCTATGGTGAGGGCCGCACCGACAGCATCGCGGCGCGGGCGGCCAATTCGCTCTCCGGCGACCAGCCCGCCTACAAGATAGCTGCCGAGACCCTGACCATCGGCCTTTCGGCGGCGCATTGAACGCGCGGGCGGCATATCGGGCTGCGCGCGCAGCCCTTGGCGGGGCAGCGATCGCCTTCTGCCTTGCCGCACCGGCCCATGCCAGATGCGAGAATATCCCTTCGGGTCTCGATGCCCCGCCGCCCCCGCAAAATACCGGCCGCGATCTGGTCGGACAGGATCTCGATCAGATCCTCGATCAGGGTTTCATGACCTTCGGGGTTTATGAGGATTATCCGCCCTTCTCATTCGTCGAAAATGGCGCGCCGGCGGGGATTGATATTGATCTCGGCCGGATCATCGCCGGCGAAATCGGCATCGCGCCCCGCTTCGAGCTGGTTCCTGCCGGCGAGAATGTCGATAGCGACCTGCGCACTTATCTCTGGCAGCCAAACAGGCTCGGCTCGCCGATTGTCAACGTGCTGCTGCATGTGCCCTATGACGCCGATTTCGCCTGCCGCAACGAGATGGTGGTCATCACCGGCCAGTATTTCGATGAGCGCATCGCCATCGCCTATGACCCGAAGGTCTATCCGGACAAGCCGCCGAGCCCGGCCTATTTCCGCTTCGACAAGGTCCGGTGGAAAATGACAGCATCAGCGATTTCTTCCTGTCGGGCGCCTTTGGCGGTCAGATCCGGCCCAATATCGCCCGCGTGGATGATCCGATCGCGGCCGTGGGCCTGATCGGGAAGGACGGGATTGCGGCAGCAATGGGGCCGCGGGTTCAGATCGAATATGCGGCGGGCAAGGATTACCCGGTCTCGGCCGAGCCGATCCCCGGCTTCGGTCTCGGTTCCTGGACACTCGGCGTGGCAGTGCATCAGGGATATCGCGATCTGGGCTATCTGGTCGATGACGCGATTGGTGCGGCGATTGCGGATGGCCGCATGGCCGAGATCTTCGCGCGCTACGGGGCGAGCTATAGCGCGCCCGAACGCTAAAGCGTTTTGGTCTGAACCTGAACCGCGTGGGATTCCCCTGATGTCTGATCTGTGATTCATCCTTATAGGGAAGATGGATGATGTCAGCACCTTTGCCGGGCGCGCGGTGGGCGCGTCAGGTTCGGACGATCGGCCATGCTGAACCCGCACCGCAGGGGCCTCCGCCTGGCCGGGGAAAGCTGGCACCGCATCAGGCCTTTCCTGAGGAGCTGCTCG
>JBKEBH010000130.1:0-1568 GCA_047973065.1 Paracoccus sp. (in: a-proteobacteria)
TATATAAAATATATCATAAAAATCTATTTTTGTAAAGAACAAAAAGAGAACATATATTATTTTTTATCAAATATCAACAGAGGTTATTCAGAAATAAAAGAACTTGTTCATTTTTCGGTAGCCGATAAATAAAAATATAATTAGGCTATTATTATTACCATTATTCAACACAGGAATAAAAATGAGCAAAACACTCAGCTTCCAGGAAAAATATGCCATGATTGGCACACAAGAAACACAAAATAACGTGTTTATTACAGCTGTAAAAACAACAGGGATTTTCTGCCGACCCTCTTGTCGAGCCCGCAAGCCCAAAGCTGAAAATGTTATTTTTTATGAAACCACCCAACAAGCCATACAAAATGGTTTTCGCCCGTGTAAAATATGCAAACTAATGGAAAACCCCAACGATACCCCCGACTATATTAAAAATATTTTAGCTGAGCTTGCCACCGACCCTTATTTAAAACTAAAGGATTATCATTTACGAGAGCACAATATTGAGCCCGCAACTCTTCGGCGATGGTTTAATAAACATCACGGCATTACATTCCATGCTTATCAGCGTATGTTGCGTATTAATCAGGCTTATGCCAAAATTAAAGATGGTAATAGCATTACCGATACCGCCTTTGCATCAGGTTACGATTCTTTAAGCGGTTTTAATGATAGCTGGCAAAAAATATTTGGCCAACCACCCAGCGGCTTACAAAAGAAAAATATCATTAATATCATTCGGTTTTCTGCACCCCTTGGCCCCATGTTTGCTTGTGCAACCAAACAAGGATTATGCCTATTAGAATTTACCGACCGCCGTGCCTTAGAAACAGAATTTCAAGATTTATGTAAAAGGCTCAATGGGGTTATTTTACCAGGAGAAAATACATATTTAACCCAGGCCCAACAACAAATAGCTGAATATTTTACAAAGGGGCGTACCAATTTTAATATTCCTCTCCATTGCCCAGGGAGCCATTTTCAGCAATCGGTATGGCAAGCCTTACAACAGATTCCTTATGGAGAGGTCCGTTCTTATAAAGAACAAGCGATATTTTTAGGTAATCCCAAGGCTGTTCGTGCCGTTGCAAATGCCAATGGCCATAACCGTATTGCCATTATTATCCCATGCCATAGGGTTATTGGCAGTAACGGCCAACTTACAGGCTATGCGGGTGGCCTTGCCCGTAAAAAATAGTTATTGGATTTCGAACAGACTTCGTCTGTATTAAATTAAGCCACATGCATATAAAGCTTTAGCAAACCCCTTGCGCCAAAGTGCACTGCATGATAAAACAATGCAATAAAAAGAAAGGCGTTATTATGCAGCATAGTCATATTCCCTTATTGATTATCGATTTCGGGTCGCAAGTAACTAAACTGATTGCCCGTAGAGTTCGGGAAAGCGGTATTTATTGCGAGATTATTCCGTTTCAGAGCATTCATGCGCAATATCTGGCACAAATCAAGCCACAGGGGATTATTCTTTCAGGTAGCCCGGCATCGGTAGTTGATGGCGGCCCTAAAATGCCCGAAGGTGTATTAGAATATGGTGTACCCATATTGGGTAT
>JBKEBH010000171.1:0-3218 GCA_047973065.1 Paracoccus sp. (in: a-proteobacteria)
TCAGCAAAACGCCGTCCGGGGTCTCCTCGACCACCAGCCGCGTGCCGGCATCCCATTTCCGATGCGTGCGGATCGCCTTGGGCAGGATGACCTGGCCCTTGGTCGAGACGGTCGTGATCAGGGTGTCAGGTTGCGCCATGAGTTGGAATCCAGAATGTAAGACGAAGGTAAGATAACGGAAATACCTAATTGGCGCAAGAGGGAATGTGGAGGTAAGGTGTGGCGGCGCTCCGGCTATGCCACCGCTGACGCAAGCTCAGCAGCGATGCGCGGCACGCCTAAATTGCCGCCTGCAACGAATGTCGGTCTCGGAGGTTGCGTGCCCCCGCAGCCAAATCCATCAAATAAATCAAATGGTTAAATGGAGGCTGAAACAGTCAGACATCCCAATCACCGTTTTGCATCAACGCCACATCAACAACACACACCAAAAACTGCACCAACACGCATAGGCGCGATAGCGCACTCAGTCGCTAGGCTACGGACCCATCATCTGATCTGGCAGGAAGGTGACGATGCCGGGCACCAGGGTGATAAGCGCCAATGCCGCCCATAATGCGGCGACGAAAGGCCAGGCTTCGCGGATGAAGCTGCCTATGCTGACGCGCAGGACCGAGCCGCTGGTAAACATCAGCGTTCCGACCGGGGGCGTCACCCCGCCGATAGTCAGGTTGAGGATCATGATGATCCCGAAATGCAGCGGATCGATGCCGAGTTCGGTCACCGCTGGCACCAGAATGGGGGTCAGCAGGATCAGCGCGGCGGTGCCCTCGATCACCATGCCGATCAGCAGCAGCAGGATGTTGATGAGCAGCATCATCATCAGCGGGTTTTCGGTCACGCTCAACAGTAGATCCGCGCCTTTTGCCGGAATCTGTTCCCAGGTCATGTAGAAACCGAAGGCGCCGGCGGCACAGATGACCAGCATGACTACAGCCGTTGCCAGCACCGTTTCGACGATGATCGCCGGGAAAGCTGACAGGCGAAGCTCGCGATACCAGAAAAAACCGATCAGCGTCGCATAGACGACCGTCATGGCGCCGGCCTCGGTCGGGGTGAAGAAACCTTGGCGGATGCCGATCAGGATGAAGGCGATGATGGACAGCGCGCCAAGTGCATCGATGAAGGATCGGCCCAGTTCGGCGGGCGCGGCGCGCACCTCGCGGGTCGGGCGATAGCCGCGCCGCAGCGCAAGGATGCGCACCACCGCCATCAGCAGCAGTGTGATCAGGATGCCCGGAAGGATGCCGGCGATGAACAGCCGGCCGACCGAGACATCGGCCAGGAAGCCGTAAAGGATCAGCCCGATCCCCGGAGGAATGATCGGCGTGATGACCGAGGAACAGGCGGTGACGGCCGCCGCGAAGCCCGGTGAGTAGCCGCGCCGGACCATTTCGGTCCCCAGCATCTTGGCCTGCATCGCGGCATCGGCATTTGCCGACGCCGACAGCCCGCCCATCAGCGCCGAAAGGACGACATTCGCCTGCGCCAGACCGCCCGCCGTATGGCCGACAAGAGCGTCCGCGAAGCCCAGCAAGCGGCGGGTGATGCCGGCATGGTTCATGATCGTGCCGGCGAAGATGAAGAAGGGCACCGCCAGAAGCGGGAAGGATTCGGTCGATGCGGCGATCTTCTGCGTGAAGGTATCGATGGGCAACCCGCCCGCCATCAGGAAGAAGCTCAGCGCGGCGATGGCGATGGCAAGCGCGATGGGCGCGTTTAGCAGGAACAGCACCAGCATCACGAGGATCGGCGTCAGGCCCATTCGCGGCCTCCTTCCTGTTCGTCGGGATTTTCAGGCAGCATGTGGGTCGGGTCCAAATCGCCATGAAACCGGCGCCAGGAAATGCCGGCAAACCGCAGGAACATGAAGGCGAAGCCGGTCGGCACGGCGGCGTAGAACCAGGCGCGCGGCCAACGCAGGATCGGCATCGGATCGTCGATGGAGCCGATGGTGAAGGACACCCCCAGCCAGACTGCATATGCAAGGAAGGCCAGCAGGAAAAGATTGACGGCAAGGCCGAGATAGCGGCGCGGGCCTTCGGGGATCAGGTTCCAGGCCAGGTCGATGCTCATGTGCATGCCGTATTTGAACGCCGCGGCCGCGCCGACAAAGACCAGCCACGCGAAGCTGAGCGAGGAGATATCCCCCGTCCATGTCGCCGGCGTGCGGGTCACATAGCGGGTTGCCACGCCGATCACGACCGCCGCGACCAGCACCAATAGCGCGGTCCCGCCGATGATCTCTTCGGCATAGGTGAAGATCCGGCTGACCGGGTTTCGTCTGGGCTGGGACATGGTCCTCTCCGTTCGGCGGTGCTGGGCCGGTGGGCGGCCCGGCGCGGCGGATCACTCGGCCAGAAGCGACTGGACGGTGTCGTAAAGACCGGGCGTCCAGTCGGGGAATTCCTGATAGACGCCGGCAGTCGCTTCGCGGAAGGCGGCGGTGTCGACATCATCCACAATGGTGACGCCCGCATCCTTGAACTGCTGCAGATAGGCCTGTTCCTGTTCCTGCGTCAGTTGGGTGCTCAGCGCGCCGGCCTCGGCCCCGACTTCCAGCATGGTGGCCTGGATATCCTCGGGCAGGCTGTCGAAGTAATCGGCGTTGATCATCCAATAGGTGAAGGCGGTGAAATGCCGGGTCATCGAGATGGTGTTGCGCGTCTCGTGCAGCTTCGAGCCCCAAAGCGAACCCAGTGGCGCCTCGGCGGCCTCGACCACGTTCTGCTGCAACGCGCTGTAGACTTCGGCCCATTCGACGGTGGTCGGGCGTGTGCCCATGGCCTCGAAGGTCTTGATGAAAACGGTGTTCGGGGGCACGCGGACGGTCATGCCCGCAACATCGGCGGGGCTGCGGACCGGCTTGTTGGCCAGCATGTTGCGCGATCCGAAGAGCGCGTCGTCGACCAGAAAGACCATGCCTTTCTCGCGGAAGCGGTCCTTGATGCCGGTGAACCAGTCGGAACTGGCGAGCTTTTCGTATTGGGCGACATCGTCCAGCAGATAGGGGCCTTCCAGCACGCCAATATCGGGCACGAAATCGGACAGATAGCCCGAGGAGGTGACGGTGATCAGGTTCGCGCCCTGGCGCATTATCTGGTTCACGTCCTTTTCGGACCCGAGTTGTTGCGCGGGGAAGACCGTGATGGCGACACGCCCATCGGTGCGCGCGGCGACTTCGGCTGCAAAAAACTCTGCCGCCTTGTTGGTCGGCT
>JBKEBH010000220.1:0-37828 GCA_047973065.1 Paracoccus sp. (in: a-proteobacteria)
GCTGGCGTCAGCGACACGCTGCACGATATGGAATGGATTGCCGGGCTGATCGACGCCCGCGCGCCGGAACCGGCAAAGCGCGGTCCCTACAAGAAAAGAAATTCAAACTGAGACACTACCAACATCTGGGTTATGTTGACAAATGGCGGATCCAAAGCCTGATGCAGGCGATGTCGATGAAGCCGAGGAAACTTGCGACAGTTTTGTCGTAGCGGGTCGCCAGTCGTCGAGAGTTTTTCAGCTTGTTGAAGCAGCACTCGACCATGTTGCGCAGGGTGTAGATGGTCATGTCCACGCTCTTCCGGACCTTGCGGTTCTTGCGCATTGGTAGTGAGGCGGGCCAGAAAACAGTCCGGGGGACTGTTTTCCCGGCGAACGGCCGGGCGTTGCGGCCCTCGACATCTTCCCGGACCTTATCAGGGTCATAGCCCTTGTCGGCAACCAGAACGGCGGGTTGCGGCAGGTTGTCGGCCATCACCAGATCATAGCCGGTGTAGTCGGAATCCTGTCCCGGTGTGATCTCGGTTCTCATCGGCAGACCGCCACTGTTGACGCGCAGATGGATCTTGGTCGTGAAGCCACCCCTTGAACGGCCAAGAGCCTCTTTCGGAGTCCCCCTTTTGCGCCCGCTGCATGCCTCCTGTTGGTATCACGCGCACGGGAATGGATTTCGCGGCCGGGGTGCCGGTAATGCGGTCATGGTAATTCAGCGGCAAAAGCGGATTGAGCTCGGGATAATATCCCGCGACCGCGCCCCGGGCCATCGGATAATCGAGAACCGTCAGCCCTTCGATCCGGCGGGTGATGGCATCGGTCGAAATGGTTTCCAGCCCGACCACCTGCCGGTTTTCCAGCCCGCGGGCCTTGCGGTCTTCCTCGTTCATGAACAGAACCATGCGCGTGCCGTAAACCCCGCGATAGCGATCGTTCATCGAATAGATCGTGGTGTTGAACTGATCGTGCGAGCGCACGGTGGCAAGGCGCAGCATGTCGGGATCATCGACGGGATCATCGACATGCAATCCGGGCAGAACCAGGAAATTGGCCTTCCCGTTCGGCGTGTCCCAGACCCGGCGCCGGGCGGGAACGTCGAGATGGAAGCCCTCGGGATTTTCCAGCCGCTTGTTGAAATTGGTGTAGATCTTCGGGAAGATCCGGGCGATGTGATCGCGGATCAGCGCATAATCATCGACGAAATCCGCCCAGGGCACGACGCTGGAAGGCAGCGCCGCCTGAGCGATGCCGCAGACAATCGCGACCTCGGGCATGCAGCCCGGTCCGACCGGCTCCAGCACCCCGCGCGAGGCGGTCACCATGGCTACCGCATTTTCGATGGACACGACCTGCTCGCCCTTGGCGGTGCGCAGGATTTCGGAGCGTGACACCACCGGCAGGATCAGGGCCTCCTTGCCATGCACGAGATGCTGGCGGTTCAGCTTGGTGCTGATCGCCACCGACAGATCGACATTGCGCATGGCGGCATATGACCGGACGGTATCGGGAATGGCGCGGATGAAATTGCCGCCAAGCCCAATGAAGACCCTGACCTCGCCGCGCAGCATGGCTTCGGCTGCCTTGTTGACGTTATGGCCGGGCATGCGCGGCGGGGCAAAGCCGAAGACCTTTTCGATATTGTCGAGAAGCTCGACCGGCGGCTTGTCATTGACCCCGCAGGTGCGGTCGCCCTGAACATTGGAATGGCCCCGGATCGGCACGATCCCGGCGCCGGGCTTGCCGATATTGCCGCGCAGCAGCAGAAGGTTGGAGACCTGCTGAAGCAGTTCCGACCCGCGCTGATGATGGGTCAGCCCCATGCCGAAGCAGAACATCGTCGCATTCGAGCGGATATAGACCTCGGTCACCCGGCGGATCTGGTCCTGGCTGACCCCGCTATGTTTGACGATGTCATCCCAGCTTTGGGCCATGGCATCGGCCCGGACCTTATCCAGACCGGCGGTATGTTCCGCGATGAAATCAAGATCGAGGATCTTTTCGCCTGCCGCCTCGCGTTCGAACATGATCTTCATCATGCCCTTGAGAAAGGCCAGATCGCCGCCGATGCTGATATGGACGAACTCGCTGGCGATATCCGTATGCCCGAAGGTCGCCATCTGGACGATGTCCTGCGGATTGGTGAATTTGATCAGCGCGCGTTCGGGCATCGGGTTGATGACGATGATCGGCACCCCGCGCTTGCGGGCCTCGACCAGATTGTCCATCATTCGGGGCGAGTTGGTGCCGGTATTCTGCCCGGCGATGAACAGGGCCTTGGTGACGTCGAAATCGGGCATGGTGCAGGTGCCCTTGCCAACCCCGATGGATGGCGGAAGGCCGCGGCTGGTCGGCTCATGGCACATGTTCGAACAGTCGGGCATGTTGTTGGTGCCGAATTCGCGCACGAAGATCGAATAGAGAAACGCCGCCTCGTTCGCGGTCCGGCCCGAGGTGTAGAATTCGGCCTGATGCGGGCTGTCGAGCCCCTGAAGATGCTTGCCGATCAGCGCAAAGGCATCATCCCAGGAGATCGGGACATATTTGTCCGACGCCGCGTCATAGCGCATCGGGTCGGTCAGCCGGCCCTGCATTTCCAGCCAGTAATCGGATTGGGCCATCAGCTCGGTTACCGTGTTCCGGGCGAAGAATTCCGGGGTGACGCGACGCTTGGTGGCCTCGAATGCCAGAGCCTTGGCGCCGTTTTCGCAGAATTCCAGCTTCTGACGGTTGGTCGGATCGGGAAAGGCGCAGCTCGGGCATTTGAAGCCGCCCGGCTGGTTCATCGACAAAAGCGCCCGCGAACCCTTGCTCAGCACGCTTTGTTGCATCAGCACCTTGGCGGTCGCGGCGGCAGCGCCCCAACCTCCCGCAGGTGCGTCATAGGGATGAAAGCGGGGCTTGCTGTCGCTCATATCGGTTCTTTCAATTAACGTGCAATGAGGGAATGATATCCGGCTGGATTTGTCTGTCCAGTTCCCATTTGATTTCAATATCCTGCAGGACGGTTTTCGCCGATTATCAGACAATTCGCCTTGCGCGGCAGGCAGGAAGATGTCGGGCGGATCGCCTGTGCGGCTGGCCTCAAAGGCGGTTTTGCGCTTTGCCGCGTTGCAGCGACAGGGCAAACCGTCATATCAAGGAGGCTGGCCGCAAAGGGCCGGAAGCTTTCGGGGTGATGACATGGAACGGCGTAAAATCAATCTCGCCCTGCAGGGCGGCGGCGCGCATGGCGCCTTCACCTGGGGGGTGCTCGACCGGCTGCTGGACGAAGACTGGCTGGATTTCGCAGCGATCAGCGGCACCTCGGCCGGGGCGCTGAACGGGGCAGCGCTGCATGCCGGTCTGGCTATCGCCAAGGGCCGGCGCGGGCGCGAGGCGGCGCGCGAAAACCTGAACCATATCTGGCGCGAGGTCGGTCAGGTCAGCGATTCCAGCCTGCTGCGCTGGATGCATTCGCTTGTGCCGGTGCCGCGCAGATTCGACCGCCTGGCCGAGACCTTTTCGCCCTTCGCATGGTTCGACAATCTGACCCGGTTGTTCAGCCCCTATGATTACGGGCCCTTTTACACCAATCCGCTGAAATCCATTCTGCGCACGCTGCCTTATCCCGATCTTGGCGCCTCCTGCGCCTCCCGGATCTTCGTCAACGCGACCAATGTCCGCACGGGTCAGGCCCGGGTCTTTTCCGATGCCGAGGTCTCGGTCGATGCGGTTCTGGCCTCGGCCTGTCTGCCGACAGTTTATCGGGCGGTGAAGATCCATGATCCCCTGACTGGGCAGGTGGAAGAATACTGGGATGGCGGCTATTCGGGGAACCCCTCGCTCTGGCCGCTTTATCACCCGGATCTGCCGCGCGATATCGTGGTGGTGAATATCAATCCGATTCGGCGCGAGCATGTCCCGACGACGCCGGTCGAAATTGCCGACCGGGTGAATGAGGTCAGCTTCAATGCAGCGCTGTTGTCGGAACTTCGCGCCATCAACTTCGTCAAGCGCCTGCATGAAGAAGGCCGGCTGGAAGGCAAGGTCATGAAGAATGTGCTGGTCCATATGATCATGGACGACGCATTGATGAACGAGCTGACCGCGCGCAGCAAGATCCTGCCCGGTCCCGGTCTGCTGAGGCGGATGTTCGAGGCGGGCCGGGGGGCCGCCGACAGCTTTATCGGAAACCATGCCGAAGATCTGAACCACCGCGATACGGTCGATCTGGCCGCAATGTTCCCGCGCGCCCAGCTGGGAAGGGTCTGAGCCAGCCTGAGCCATCGCTTTCCCCGGCCGGGCCGCCTGCGGCACGGCCGGCGGTTGTCTTCAGTTCGGGAACATGCGGATCACGGCCTCCGATGTCATGAGAATGGCCGGCGTGATCACCGCGATGCCTTTAACCCTGTCCCAGCAGTCGCCCTTCGAGGCCGCAGCTGCACAGTTGGGATGCTTTTCCCAATCCGCCAGCAGCGCATTCCGCAGGGCAGGAGCATCCACGCCGAGCGTTTCCAGCGGGACCGGCGTGCTCAGCGGCGATCAGCATCGTGCGCTTCGTGCTTTCTCCGATCATGGCCATATGCGCTTGCCCTATGGTCCCGTGCCAGAACGTCAGGGCCCGGCGTCACGGGTCATTCGGGAATATCGGGCTCGACCAGCTTTGCCAGCTTGCGCAGCGATTCCTGCCAGCCCAGATGGCAGGCCTCAACCGGGATCACATCGGGAATGCCGGACTGCGCCACGCTCATCTCGGTGCCGACCGAGACCGCTTTCAGCGTGATGCTCACCACCATCTCGCCGGGTAGGTTCTCATCGTCGAAGCGATCAGTATAGACCAGCTTTTCGTTGGGGATCAGTTCCAGATAGGTGCCGCCGAAACTGTGGCTGTTTCCGGTGGTGAAATTGCGAAAGGACAGGCGGTGCCGGCCGCCGAGTGCCGGGTCAAGCTCATGCACCGTGCAGGTATAGCCGAAGGGCGGCAGCCAGCTGGCCAGAGCGTCGGCCTCGGTAAAGGCGCGATAGAGCTTTTGGGGCGGTGCGGTGAAGACGCGGTGCAGTGTGACGGTTCCGGGCACGGGTCATGTCTCCTGATCCTGAAACAGCCGAACCGGGCCGGCTGCCTGATGACAATATGATATGGATTGGCCGCGGCGCCGGAAATGGCAAGGTCCCTTTCGGCCGGCTCAGAGCCCTTCGACAGCCGCCTTCAGCGCCGCGATGTCGATCCGGGTCATGGTCATCATCGCCTCGAACCCGCGCTGTGCCCGGACCGGATCGGTGCTGGTGGTCAGATCGAGCAGAAAGCGCGGGGTGATCTGCCAGGAATGCCCCCAACGATCCTTGCACCAGCCGCAGGCACTGGCCTGCCCGCCAGCCCCGATGATCGCGTCCCAGTAGCGGTCGGTTTCCGCCTGATCCTCGGTCACGACCATGAAGCTGACCGCCTCATTGGGGGTGAAGACCGGCCCGCCATTCAGCCCGACAAAGCTGCGCCCGAGCACGGTGAACTCCACGGTCAGCTCGACCCCTTCCTTGCCGCCGGGGAAATCTGCGGGGGCAAGGTTGACCCGGCCGACATGGCTGTCCGGGAAGGACGCCGCATAGAATTCGGCGGCCTTCAGCGCCTCGCCATGATCGAACCACAGGCAGGTGATGAGATCGGTCATGGCGGGCCCAATCAGCTTTTGCGCGGCGCGGCGGCCTCGACGGCGATCTGCGCGCCGAGCCGGGCATTGTTCATCACCAGCGCGATATTGGCGGTCAGCGAACGGCCCTCTGTCAGCTCATAGATGCGCTGAAGCAGATAGGGCGTCACCGCCTTGGCCGAGATGCGGTGGCGCGCGGCATCCGCCAGGGCCTGATCGACGATCGGGGCAATGGCGGCGCGGGGGATTTCGCTGTCTTCGGGGATCGGGTTGGCGATCAGCTGTCCGCCGGGCAGGCCAAGCGCGGCGCGGCTTGCCGCCGCCTGAGCAATGGCGGCCGGGCTGTCCATGCGCAGCGGTGCGCGCAGACCGGATTCGCGCGACCAGAAGGCGGGCAGCTGGTCCTGACCGTAAGCGATAACCGGCACGCCAAGGGTTTCCAGCACCTCCAGCGTCTTGGGCAGATCGAGGATCGCCTTGGCCCCCGCGCAGATCACCGTGACCGGGGTCTGCGACAGTTCCTGCAGGTCGGCCGAGATGTCGAAGCTCTGTTCGGCGCCGCGATGCACGCCGCCGATGCCGCCGGTGGCGAAGACCCGGATCCCGGCGCGATGGGCGCAGATCATGGTGGCGGCAACCGTGGTGGCACCGGTCCGGTTTGAGGCGACGCAGACCGCCAGATCGGCGCGCGAGAGCTTCATCACCTGGGCTTGCGGGGTCTTGGCCAGCTGCTCCATCGCGGCATCGTCGAGACCGATCTTGATGCGCCCGTCGATGACTGCGATGGTCGCGGGTGTTGCGCCATGGGCGCGGATCTCGGCCTCGACCATCCGGGCCATTTCGAGGTTCTGCGGATAGGGCATGCCATGGGTGATGATGGTCGATTCCAATGCGACCACCGGTCCGCCCGCCTGCAGAGCGCTGGAGACCTCAGGGGTGAATTCAAAGAAATTCGTCATGGCATGTCCTTTCCCGAAACATGAGCGGCGGCGGCATGGGTGGCGCGGTGCAGTGCTTCCTCGCGCGCTGCGCCCGCGCGCTCGGCGGCAAGATGCGCGGCCAGGAAACTATCGCCCGCGCCGGTCACGCGGGCAATGGTGACCTTGGGTGGAACGGTGGACAGCACGCCATGACCGGCCAGCCCGTCGGCGACGGTCAGGCTGCCATCGGTCACCAGCACCCGGTTCATGCCCCGGTCCAGCATGGCCTGCGCGGCGGTCGGGGCATCGGGCAGGGCGCGACCGGCCAGAACCTCGGCTTCATAGCGGTTCAGATAGAAGCAGCCATGCTTGGTGCCGATCAGCGGGGCCAGCCGTTCGGCCTTGCCCGGGCTGGCCGGCACGATGCGCAGATCGGCCTGGGCGAGGCCCGGCTCATGAGCGATGCGCGATAGCTGTTCGGTGGTCAGATTGCCGTCAATCACCGCGACCCCGGTCCAGGGATTGTCGGCCGAGGCCAGCCGGCCATCGCGGGTCGGGGCCAGCACCAGATCGCCGGCCTCTTCCAGCGAATGGGCATCGGCAATCGCGGCGATCAGCCCGCGCGCGTCCTCGATGACCATATAGACATCGGTCGGTCCGCCATCGCGGCACAGGTAATCGGTGACCACGCCGCCCTCGCGAACCGCGCCGATCAGCGCCTCGCCCTCGGCATCGCGCCCGACCGCCGAGAGGATCGCCGGAACCATGCCCCAGCGGGCGATGGCAAGCGCCACGTTCAGCGCAACGCCGCCCGGGATATGCGCGATGCGGCCGGGCATGTCGGCCCCCGGGGCCATCACCCGCGGGCTGCGTCCGATCACGTCCCAAAGCATGGCGCCAATGCACAGAAGGTCGGGTTGCCTGCTCATATGCTCTCCCATCAGAATCAGATTTTTAGGGCCTGTACCGGGCTTTGCAAGACCGCGATCACGGGCTGGCGTCAGTGGAGCGCGGACTGAGCCGGGTAATGCCGGCCGCCCCGGCCCGGGCCAGATCGGGATCGAGCGACATGGTGACATATTCTCCGCGCCGCCATTTTACGGCCAGGTCGTCGTAATGGCGCGAGAAAGGGTGCCCCGACTGGCCCGAGGCAATCACGAAGGCCGAGCTGTCGGGATCGGCGAGATCATAGACCCCGCGATAGCCGGCGCCGCTGACCGGACGGAAGGGCTGGCGGCCGCTGCCCAGAACCGGCGCGCGGGCCAATGTGGTGTCGCCGCCAGAAAGAGACTGACGCAAGTTGACGATCCAGCCAAGGCGCGTGATCGGGCCGAGCGCGGGGTGAACCTGCACGGCCTCATGCGCGTCGCCCCACCGCCAGCTGGTGACATCGGGGCCATAGCGCTCGGTCAGCTGCAGGATCGCCTCGTCCAGGGCGTGCCGGGCGATGGTCGGGCAGCTTTCCACGGCGGCAGACTGGCGGATATCGCACCAGGCGGCCGCGCCGCCGCGGTTGCGGTAGACCCTTTCGATGAAGCCGGGCTGCAAGGCGATGATGTGATCGGCCAGCGGGCCGATTTCGTCGCGGATCAGCCGGTCCTGAAGCACGGCAAGCCATGTGGCATAAATCAGCGGCTCGGGCAGGTGCTCGCTCATCGCGCCGTCCCATTCGGCCAGCAGGTGCAGCGCTTCCTGACGCTGGCGCTCGGGCGTGCCGAGCGGGGCGGGATCGCCGGTGAACCACAGATCGGCGCCGATCAGCGGCAGAAGCGAGCGTGCCGCCGGGCTGACGATATCGAGCTGGGTGTCGATGAAGCTGTCGCGGTTATGCACCTCGCGTCCGGCCAGCAGATGACGCAGCCGGCCTTCGCGCAGCACCTGATCGCTGTCGAAGCCGAGCGGGGCCGAGCCTTGAACCGGGGTCAGCATGCCGGTGGAAAAGCCGAGCCCGGCCTCGGTCCCCTCGTGCATGTCAGCCCGGCTGACACCGTGCCAGCGGTTCTCGGCGATCCAGCCAGGGGTCGGCATCCGCCCCTGGCTGGCATGTCCGGGGTCGCGATTGGGGATCAGCCCGACCAGCTTTTCGGAAATTCCCTCGTGATCGGCCAGGGTCAGCTGCACGGCGGGGGTGCCCCAGGCTTTCGCAGCCCCATTGGCCCCGGCGCGGTCCTGCGCGGCCATGATGGCGATCAGCGCGCTCATCGTGGTGTCGTTCTCGGCAAGGCCGGTCCAGCTGAGCGAGGCGGCAAAGCCGGCGGGAATGATCGAGTTCATCCCGAAGGCCGACGGCGGCAGCAGCGGGCCGTTCGCGGTCTCGCGCAGGGTGATGGCGCGGTCTTCGGATTTGTGGATGCGGATGATCTCGCGCCGGGTGCTCAGATCGCGCCAGCCATTGAGGCCGCGGTAACGGTTGCTGTCGCCGGGCTGGATTTCCTCGATATGGATATCGGCATCGTCGATCTGGGCGGGGGTGAAGCCCCAGGCCAGATTGGCCGAACGGCCCGAGAGTACCGCCGGTATCCCCGGAATGGTCGCACCTATCACATCGCCCGAACGAAGCTGGAGCCGGGCGAGATACCACAGCGACGGCATGGTCAGCGCTGCCTGCGGGTCATTGGCCAGAAGCGGCATGCCGGCGGCGGTGCGTTTCTTGTCGGCGGCAAAACCGCTGGCTGACAGCCCGGCGAAGGGCCGCAGGTAACCGGCCAGATCCAATGGCCAGCCGGCTTGATCGGCGGGGCTTTCATTGGCGATGCGGGTGCCGGGCAGAAGGCTGGCATAGCTCGGCATGGCCGGCTCGCCCAGCCCGGCGACCAGATCCTGTCCGCGCTCGGGCGCGGCAAGGGACAGTTGGGCACGCAGGACCTCGGCCGGCAATTGCCGGCTGGAGGCAGCGGCATAAAGCTTCAGAATGGCCAGCGAATCGGTGGGCTGCCAGAAGGCGATCTCGTCGGGCAGCAGGAAGAATTCCGGCGCGCCCCGGCCGAGCGCGTCGCGGTTGATGATGGCGATCCATTGATTGACCCCATCGGCATAGGCCTGAAGCGCATCGCGCGTCGCCTCGTCCTGCGAGGGCAGGGATTGCGCGGCGGCCCGGGCCAGCCCCATGCGTCGAACCAGATCGTCGCCGGCAAAGGCGCGCTCGCCGTAAATCTCGGCCAGCCGGCCCTGGGCGGCGCGGCGCAGCACCGTCATCTGGAACAGCCGGTCCTGGGCATGGGCGAGGCCGAGCGCGAAGAAGGCGTCGTGATCGCTTTTGGCGAAGATATGGGGCACGCTTTCGCTGGAACGGACGATCTCGACCTCGGCGCTGATACCCGGCACCTCGTAGCTGGCGTCGTAATCGGGCAGCGAGCGCATGGCGAAATACCAGACCAGCAGCGCGGCGAGAACCAGAAGGACGATCAGTCCAAGCGTCAGGCGCAGCGTCCAGCGAAACAGGGTCAGCATGTCAGGCCGGATCCTTCGAAGTGCCCTTATGCGGGCCGGTCATGGTTGTGGGGTTGTGTAGGGCAAGCGCCGCCCGCTTTCAACGCGCTTTACCATGTCATGAGCGGGCCGGGATGCAGCATCAGGCGGATTTTGGGGATGCGTTTGCGGCGCAAATGGCCGATGGTGCCGGCAATCAGCAGGATGGAGGGTTGTCATGGCGAGGGTCGCATTTCTCGGATTGGGCGTGATGGGGTTTCCGATGGCCGGTCATCTGGCCGGGCAGGGGCACGAGGTCACGGTTTATAATCGCAGCCCCGCCCGGGCCGAGGCCTGGACGGCGCGCCATGGTGGCCGCGCGGCGCCAACCCCGGCACAGGCAGCGCAGGGCGCGGATTTTGTCATGGCCTGTGTCGGCAATGACGACGATCTGCGGGCGGTCTGTCTGGGCGCGGAAGGTACCTTTGCCGGGATGGGACCGGGCGCGGTCTTTGTCGATCATACCACGGTCTCGGCCCGGGTCAGCCGCGAGCTGGCCGAAATCGCCTCGGCCTCGGGGATCGGCTATGTCGATGCGCCGGTCTCGGGCGGGCAGGCGGGTGCGGAAAACGGCCAGCTCTCGGTGATGTGCGGCGGCGCGCCCGCCGATTATGAGCGTGCCGAGCCGGTGATTGCCGCCTATGCCCGGATCTGCCGTCTGATGGGGCCGGTCGGGGCCGGTCAGACCACCAAGATGTGCAATCAGATCGCCATTGCCGGGCTGGTGCAGGGCCTGTCGGAATCGCTGCGCTTTGCCGAGGCCTCGGGTCTGTCCATCGCCGATGTCGTCGAGGTGATCAGCGCGGGCGCTGCCGGCAGCTGGCAGATGGCCAATCGCCACAAGACCATGGCCGCGCGCGAATTCGATCACGGCTTTGCGGTGGACTGGATGCGCAAGGATCTGCGGATCTGTCTGGATGCGGCCGAAGATAACGGCGTCAGCCTGCCGGTCACTGCCCTGGTCGATCAGTTCTACAAGGAGATCCAGCAGCGCGGCGGCGGCCGCTGGGACACCTCGTCGCTGATCGAGAGATTGCGGGACTGAGCCGCCCCGCCAAAGGCCGTGCGGCATATCCTTTTGGAGGGGCGGCGCAGGTCCGGCGGCTATCGATACAGAAAATGGTTGCATATGAAACGATATCCAGTCATCCTGATCCCGGGAGACAATATGCCGCCCTGACCAGATAGGGGCAGGGCGCGGGATCGGGGGGCGACAGATGTCGATGCGCGGCGGACAATCACGCGGCCATTCGCTGGCCGTGCATGGCTTCGGGCAGGGTGCGCGCAGCGGATCGGGCCGAGGCGCATGAACATGGCTGCCCATGCTGACCCGATCATCCTGCATGACTACTGGCGCTCCTCGGCCTCTTACCGGGTGCGGATCGCGCTGGCGCTGAAGGGGATCGCTTATAACAGGGTTCAGGTCGATCTGGTCGCGGGCGATCAGCGCGGCGCGGCGCATCGGGGGCTCAACCCGCAAGGGCTGGTGCCGGCGCTGGAAATCGACGGGCTGGTGCTGACCCAGTCGTTGAGCATTCTGGACTATCTTGAAGATACCCGGTCCGAGCCGGCGCTTCTGCCCCGGGATCCGGCTTTGCGTGCCCATATCCGGGCGCTGTCCCTGGCGATTGCCTGCGATATTCACCCGCTGTCGAACCTGTCGGTCCTTGGCCGGATCGAAAGGCTTGCCGGTCCCGAGGCCCGGGCCGAATGGAACCGTGACAATATCGCCCGGGGACTGGCGGCGGTCGATCAGATGCTCGACCATCCCGGCTTCGCCGGCAGCTTCTGCCTTGGCACGGCCCCCGGCATGGCCGACTGCCTGCTGATCCCTCAGATCTACAATGCCGGGCGCTGGCAGGTGGATATCCGCCATCTGCCCCGCGTCTCGGCCGTGGCCGCAGCCGCGCGGGATCATCCCGCCTTTGTTGCCGCCCACCCGGACAGGTTTGCCCCTGCCCAAGCTACCAAGTCACCAATGGGAGAGAGAAAATGAAATCCATCAAGTTTGCCCTTGCCGGCCTGCTACTTTCGGCGACGCCGCTGATGGCGGAAGAGCTGGTCATGTCGTCCTGGCTGCCGCCCAAGCATCCGGTTGTGGTCAATGCGTTCGAGCCCTGGGCGGCCGAGGTCGAAAAGGTCACCGATGGCCGCGTCACCGTGCGCATCATGGGCAAGCCTCTGGGCAGCCCGCCGGCGCATTTCGACATGGCGCGCGAGGGCGTGGCCGACATCACCTATGGTCTGCATTCCTTCACCGAAGATGATCGCTTCAACCGCGCCGGTCTTGGCCAGTTCAGCTTCCTCGGCAATGACGCGATTGCCAATTCCAAGGCTTATTGGTCGATCTATGGCGGCCAGCTCGATGCGGCGGGCGAACATGAAGGCACGCATATCCTTGGCCTGTTCATGCATGGTCCGGGGCTTTTGGACAATAACAAACGCAAGATCGAAACTGTCGAGGACATGAAGGGTCTCAAGATCCGCGTGCCCGGCGGCTATGCCGGCGATCTGATCGGCGCGCTTGGCGCAACGCCTCTCTTCATGTCCTCGCCCGAGGTCTATGAAAAGCTCTCGCGCGGTGTGATCGACGGGGTGGCTTTCACCTATGAGGCGCTGACCGCCTTCAATCTGGTCGATGATCTGAAATACGCTATGACCGTGCCCGGCGGCATCTATAACACCACCTGGTTCTTCGTGGTGAATGAGGGCAGATGGATGAGCCTGTCTGACGAAGACCGGGCCGCCATCGACGCGATCTCGGGCGAGGCTTTCGCCGAACGGGTCGGTCAGGCCTGGAACGATGCCGACGCGGCGGCGCGCGAAGAAATCGGCGACAGGATCGAGTTCTACCCGGCCTCGGCCGAGGTCGAAGCCGCGCTGCGCGATCAGGCCGGCAAGCTGGAAGCCGCTTGGTCGGACAGCTTGGGCGAGGGCTATGACGGCGCCGCCTCCCTGGCCGAGTTCCGCAAGATGACCGGAGTTCAGGCGGAATGACGGCTCCGGCCCATTCTGATGATACGGACGCGGCCCCGGACATGATTCCGGGCCGCGTGCCGCATCGGCAGGCGGGCTGGTATCGCCTGCTGGCGGGGATCTCGGCGGTGCTGATCCTGATGCTGATCGCCGTGACCTGCATCGACGTGATCGGCCGCTATCTGTTCGATCACCCGATTGGCTCGGCCTATGAGCTGACCCAGGTCCTGCTGGCGGCTCTGGTTTTCACCGCGCTGCCGCTGACAAGCGCGGATGGCGGTCATGTCGAGGTCGATCTGGCGCTGCATCTGCTGCCGCGCCGCATCCAGATCCTGCTCGGACGGATCGCCGGTCTGGTCTCGGCCTGCGTGCTGGGCTTTTTCAGCTGGCGGCTGATTGGGATCGGGTTTGACCAGATCCATGACGGCACCCGCCTGTCCTCTCTGGCCCTGCCGCTGGCTCCGCTGGCCTTTCTTGCCGCCGCCAGCTGCGCGGTTTCGGCCCTTGTCATGATCTTGCGCCGGGAGGCCGAATGACCCTGTCCCTGATAGCCCTCGCCATTCTGCTGGCGATGATCTTCATCCGAATCCCGATTGCCTTTGCCATGGCCATTGTCGGCGGCATCGGCTTTGCGCTGCTGCGCGGCTGGGGGCCGGCCGGCGCCATGGTCGGCAATGCGGTCTTCGAGACCGGGCTGAACTATTCGCTCTCCGTCGTGCCGCTGTTCATCTTCATGGGCAATGTTCTGGCCGGATCGGGCATTGCGCAGGGGCTGTTTTCGGCCGCCGACCGGGTCTTCGGGCGCATGCGCGGCGGGCTGGCCATGGCGGCGGTGCTGTCCTGCGGCGGCTTTTCGGCGGTCTGCGGGTCCTCGCTGGCCACGGCCGCGACCATGTCGAAGGTCACCATGCCCTCGATGCGGCGCTTTGGCTATTCCGACAGCCTCGCGACCGGCGCGATTGCGGCGGGCGGCACGCTTGGCATCCTGATCCCGCCCTCGGTCGTGCTGATCATCTTCGGACTTCTGACCGAGGCCGATATCGGCAAGCTCTTCCTCGCCGGCATCATCCCCGGCATTCTGGGCATCATCGGCTATCTGCTGGCGGTCATGGTCGCGGTCCGCATCAAGCCGGATCTTGCCCCCAAGGTCGGCGAGCCCCACCCGATGAGCCGGCGCGACCTGATCAGCGTCATCGCCGTTCTGGGCCTTTTCACCTTCATCATGGTCGGGATCTATGGCGGGCTGTTCACCCCCATCGAAGCCGCCGGGATGGGCGCAGGTGCGGCCCTGTTGATCGCCTTTGCGACTGGCGGGCTGAGCCGGGGCGCGCTCTGGACGGCGTTTCTCGACACCACCACCGCTTCGGCAATGATCTTCGCCATCATCATCGGTGCCGAGATCTTCAGCAATTTCGTCACCTTCGCCGGTCTGCCCGACGCCCTGTCGGCAATGGTCGGCGATATGGGGCTGTCGTCCTGGGCGGTGCTGCTGGCGATCGTGCTGATCTACATGGTGTTGGGCTGCTTTCTGGAAAGCCTGTCGATGATCCTGCTGACCGTGCCGGTCTTCTATCCGCTGGTTTCGGATCTGGATTTCGGGCTGGCGATCCTGTCGGACCCTGACGCCGTGCTGATCTGGTTCGCGATCATCGTCGTCGTGGTGACCGAAATCAGCCTGATCACGCCTCCGATCGGGATGAACGTCTTCGTGCTGCGCTCGGTCATGCCCGATGTGGCTCTGGGCACGATCTTCCGCGGGGTCTTCGTCTTCTGGCTTGCCGATATCGTCCGGCTCGGTCTGATCATCGCGCTGCCCGTACTCTCGCTCTGGCTGACCGGCTGAGGGGGCGATCTTGATTTCTGGCGCCCGGGCAGGCATTCCGTTTCAGGAGAAACAAGTGATTGGTTGTCCGGGTGACTGATGCGTATTGAGACCTTTTTTCCCTATCGGCTGGCTGTCGTGGCCGAACGTTTCTCGCGCCAGTTGGTGGCGGTCTATGGGCGCGAGCATGGCTTTTCGCGAGAGGAATGGCGGCTGCTGTTTCTGCTGGAGGATGCCGGGGCGCTGGATTCGCTGCAATTGTCGCAGCGCACCTCGCTCGACAAGGTGCAGGTCAGCCGCGCCGCCTCGCGTCTGGAGGAAAAGGGGCTGATCACCCGCGAGGTTCTGGGCTCTGACCGCCGGCTGCGCAATTACGCCATCACCGATCAGGGCCGCGATCTTTTCCGGCAGGCCTTTGGCGGGGTCGAGGCGCAGGCAAGCGCCATCCTGGCCGCCATGCCGGGGCGTGACCGGGCGGCGCTGGAACGCGGGATCGAGGCGCTCGACCGCGCCATTGCCAAGGTGTCGGGGGACTGAGCGGGGCGGTTATGCCGCCGTTGTCTGCGGCGCGCCAAGCCGGGTCAGCGCCTCGGACAGCCCGTCGGCCAGCGGGCCGAGCTCGCCCATAAGTTTCGCCTGAAACGCCTCGGCGATCCTGCCGAGGCGCTGCATCAAAGCATGGCCCTGATCAGTCAGCTCAAGCGCGATCAGGCGTCGGTCGCCCTCATGGCCCGATTTCTTCACCAGCCCGGCCTGTTCCAGCTTTGACGCGGCCCGGCTGACCACCGATTTGTCGAGATTGACCTGGATATGGATGTCGCGCACGCTGACCGCGCCCGAACGGCTCAGATGGGCCAGCACCCGCCATTCCGGGATGCTCAGCCCGACCTCGGCCTCGTAAAGCGCGGCGAATCGGCGGCTGATCTGGGTTGCGGCCACGTTCAGCTGATAGGGCAGAAAGCCGTCCAGATCGAATGTCATGGGATCCTCTTGTCTGTCTGGCCGTCAGGATCGGGCATAATCGTTACAATTGCAATCAAGGTGCGGCGATCTGGCTTGACATCGTTGCTGCAGCAACGATAATCGTTGCAATGGAAATGAAATCAACATGAGGGGAGGCTTCGATGTCTGGCCATGAACTTCCGCCCGGGATGACCCGGGCCAGCAGCACCACGGGAACGCATGAGGGCTATATGCCCGGTTTCGGCAATGACTTCGAGACCGAGGCGCTGCCTGGCGCGTTGCCGCAGGGGATGAATTCGCCCCAGAAATGCAATTACGGACTTTATGGCGAGCAGCTTTCCGGCACCGCCTTCACCGCCAACCCGCCCGAGCGGACCTGGTGCTACCGGATCCGGCCGAGCGTCAAGCATTCGGCGCGCTATACCCGCGTGGATGTGCCCTACTGGAAATCTGCGCCCAATATCCTGCCTGATGTGACCAGCCTTGGCCAGTATCGCTGGGATCCGGTCGCCTATGATGGCGGCGCATTGAACTGGATCACCGGCATGCGCACCATGACCACGGCGGGGGATGTGAACACCCAGGTCGGCATGGCTGCCCATATCTATCTGGTTACCGAATCGATGACGGACGAATATTTCTTCTCGGCCGACAGCGAATTGCTGGTCATCCCGCAGGAAGGCCGGCTGCGCTTTGCCACGGAGCTCGGCATCATTGATCTCGAACCCAAGGAAATCGCCATCCTGCCGCGCGGTCTGGTCTACCGGGTCGAGGTGCTGGAAGGTCCGGCGCGCGGCTTTGTCTGCGAAAACTACGGCCAGAAATTCGAGCTGCCGGGCAGGGGCCCGATCGGCGCCAATTGCATGGCCAATCCGCGCGACTTCAAGGCGCCGGTCGCGGCCTTCGAGGATCGCGAAGAGCCCTCGACCCTGACCATCAAATGGTGCGGCCAGTTTCATGAGACCAGGATCGCGCAAAGCCCGCTGGATGTGGTGGCCTGGCACGGTAACTATGCGCCTTACAAATATGATTTGCGGATATATTGTCCGGTTGGTGCAATCCTGTTCGATCATCCTGATCCGTCGATCTTCACCGTGCTGACTGCGCCTTCGGGCGTGCCGGGAACCGCGAATATCGACTTCGTGCTGTTCCGCGAACGCTGGATGGTGATGGAAGATACCTTCCGCCCGCCATGGTATCACAAGAACATCATGTCCGAGCTGATGGGCAATATCTATGGCCAGTATGACGCCAAACCGCAGGGCTTCGTTCCGGGGGGCATGTCGCTGCACAATATGATGCTGCCCCATGGTCCCGACCGCGACGCTTTCGAAGGCGCCAGCAATGCCGATCTCAAGCCCGAGAAGCTGGACAATACCATGTCCTTCATGATCGAGACCCGCTTCCCGCAGCAGCTGACCGAGTTCGCCGGCAAGGAAGCCCCGCTTCAGGACGATTACATCGACTGCTGGGAAAGTCTGGAAAAGAAGTTCGACGGCACGCCCGGCCGGAAATAAGCGAGACCCGGCCCGGCGCAAGGGGCGCAGCCCCGCCGGGCCAGCGGCCATCCGTTTTACGGGTGGCCGCTTCCTCACCCTTCAGGCCGGACATTCGCTCACGGGCCGCAGGGTGCCACGCCGCAGGCGCAGGCCATGGCTTAGCCGTGGAGGGCCGCTGGCCCTCAGCCCGACATCATTCTCAGTTCAGGAAATCGGCGACCAGATCGGCGACCAGCTTCGGCTGTTCGGCATGAAGCCAATGGCCGGCGCCCTCGACATAGCGCAGCTCGGCCTGGGGGAAATGGCTGTGGATCGCCTCGGCTGCCGGGCCGGGCTCGGCATAGTCCGACAGGCTGCCGGCCAGAAACAGCGCCGGGCCGGTGAAAGCGCCCTTGGGCAAGTCTTCGGGCCAACCCACCAGCTCACCCATCTGATCGGACAGCACCGGCAGGTTCAGCTTCCAGCCCGCCGGCTCGGATTTCAGATCGAGGCTTTGCAGAAGGAAGGCCCGGATCCCGGGATCGCTGATGCGTTCCGCCAGCCGCCGGTCGGCCTCGGAGCGCAGCTTTACCCCCGACAGATCCAGCCCGGCCATGGCATCGATATATTGCTGCTGGCTGTGGGTATAACCGAAGGGCGCGATATCGAGCACCGCCAGCCGGCGCACCAGATCGGGCCGGCTCAGCGCCAGAGCCATCGCCGCCTTGCCACCCATCGAATGGCCGACGATATCGGCCTGTCCGCCATGTGCCTCGATCACCCTTGCCAGATCGCCTGCCAGTGCCCTGTAGGAATGGTCCGGGTCATGGAAGGAATCGCCGTGATTTCGCATATCTGCGGCAATGACTTCATGTTCGCTATCGAGCCGGCGCATCAGCCCGCCGAGGTTCCTTGCGGATCCGAAAAGCCCATGGACCAGCAGGACCGGCGGCAGGCCATCGCTTTGGCCGGAAATGATCGTGTTCAGCATCATGTCCCATCCTTAGCCGGACTGGCGGTGCGGTGCCAGCCGGTCTATGATCGGGCGGGCAAGTGGGGAAGGCAATGACACCGCTGAATGTGAGAAGCTGGGCCGAAGAGGTCGCCGTGCTGATGGCCACCCGTCTGGGCGGGGTCCGCCGGGGCGAGGCGGTCGATCTTGACGGGATGATCCGCCGCCGGGGTGCGGCCCTGCCGCGCAAGCTGCGCAGGCAAGCCGCGGTGCTGCGCGATGCCGAACTGGTCACCAATATGCCCAAGATCGCCCGGCAGACCGATTTTTCGGGTGCCGCACAGGCCCATGCCGATCTGGTTGCCTATCTCAAACCCTTTGGCCGGGTCACGCGGATGCAGGAACGCGCCACCAATTTCGCGGCCTCGGTGGTTTTCGGCTTGCTGATGCTCGGCATTCTGGTGATCTGGGTGCTGGTCTGGCGCGGCTTCCTGTAAGCGCCGCTTTGCTTCGCCCCGGCTTTGAGCTATGAGCGCGCGCAAAGGAGCGCGACATGGCTGAACCGAAAAAGCTCTTCATCAAGACCTATGGCTGTCAGATGAACGTCTATGACAGCTCGCGCATGGCCGAGGCCATGGGCGCGGACGGCTATGTCCTGACCGAGGATCAGGGCGAGGCCGATATGGTCCTGCTCAACACCTGTCATATCCGCGAAAAGGCGGCCGAGAAGCTCTATTCCGATCTGGGCCGGCTGCGGACGTTCAAGGCCGAAAAGCCCGATCTGAAAATCGCGGTCGCCGGCTGCGTGGCGCAGGCCGAGGGCGAGGAGATCGTCAACCGGATGCCGCTTGTGGATCTGGTCGTCGGCCCGCAAAGCTATCACCACCTGCCGGCGATGGCGCGCGGCGAGGGTCCGCGCGTGCTGACCGAATTCCCCGAGGAAGACAAATTCGACCACCTGCCGCAGCGCGCGACGCGCCGGGCACCGACCGCTTTTCTGACCGTGCAGGAAGGCTGCGACAAGTTTTGCGCCTTCTGCGTGGTTCCCTAGACGCGCGGCGCCGAGGTCTCGCGCCCGGCGGAACGCATCCTGTCCGAGGCCCGCGACCTGGTCGCACGCGGGGTGTGCGAAATCACCTTGCTGGGCCAGAACGTCAATGGCTGGCCTGGGGCTGGCGCGGATGGCAGGGACTGGCATTTCGGCCGGCTGATCCGGGCCGTGGCGGAAATCGACGGGCTCGACCGCATCCGCTATACGACCAGCCATCCCAATGACATGACTGAGGATCTGATCGAGGCCCATGGCAATGAGCCCAAGCTGATGCCTTATCTGCATCTGCCGGTGCAGTCGGGCAGCGACAAGGTTCTCAAAGCGATGAACCGCAAGCATACGGCCGCCGAATACCTGCGCCTGATCGAACGTATCCGGGCAGCGCGGCCCGATATCCTGCTGACCTCGGATTTCATCGTCGGCTTTCCGGGTGAGAGCGATCAGGACCATGCCGATACGTTGCGTCTGATCGAAGAGGTCGGTTACGGCACCGCCTTCAGCTTCAAATATTCGCCGCGTCCGGGCACCCCGGCAGCCGGCCGTGAAGGCGTGTCCGACGAGATCGCCGATGCCCGGCTTCAGGAATTGCAGGCGCTTCTGAGCCGCCAGCAGAAGGCGGCGCAGGAAAGCATGGTCGGGCGCCGGCTTGGGGTGCTGTTCGAAAAGAAGGGCCGCGAAGAAGGTCAGCTGGTCGGCAAATCCGACTACCTGCATTCGGTCTTTGTCGAGGCCCCCGATGCCCGGATCGGCGATCTGGTCGAGGTCGAGATCACCCATTGCGCCCCCAATTCCCTGGCGGGGAGGCTGCTCTGATGCCCAATTGGGTCTGGCTTGGCGGGGCGATCATCCTTGAAGTCATCGGCACCACCGCCCTGCAACAATCGGCGCAATTCACCCGGCCGCTGCCGACGCTGATCATGGCGCTCTGCTACGGGGCTGCCTTCTATGCGCTGTCGGTCGTGGTCCAGCACATGCCGATGGGTGTGGTCTATGCGATCTGGTCGGGCATCGGCATCGCGCTGATTTCACTGATCGGCGCGATGTTTCTGGGCCAGCATCTCGACCACGCCGCCGTTGCAGGCATCGCGCTAATCGCGGCTGGCGTCGTGGTCATCAACCTGTTTTCCAGCGCAGGCCCGCATTAGAGCACGTCACTTCTGGCCTTTCGGCTTTTCCGAAAGGCGCATCGGCTCGGAAAAGACCGGCGAGGGTTTGCTGTCCTTCGCCGGGGATTCGGCCTTGATGACCGGTGCCGGTGCCGGCTTGCGCTCCGGCGCCCTGGCCGGTCCTTCATTGCGGGCAGCTTCCCGCGGCACGGCCCTGGGTGCCGGATCCTGAGATGTTGGCTTTGGGGGGGCAAGCGGGGGCGGGGTGATGATGCTCGGCTCCCGGCGCGCCTCTGCCTGCGGCTCTGGCGCGGCGGCCACAGCGGGCTCGATTTCGCGGCGGAAGATCAGCAGGTTATGGAACAGTGTCGTGCGTCCGGTCAGCCCGCTGCGCTCCTCGGAGGGCAGGGTCTCGGCGCGCAGATATTCCCAACCGCCAGCGGCCATGACGTTGATCGCATCGGCCAGGGTGGCAGCGTAGCGTTCTGCGGGTGTCTTTCCTCCCTTGCCCTTGTCGCTGCGCGGCGGGGCGGGAACGGCGGCATACTCGTAATTCATCGGACCACTCTGTCAGATCGTTGCAACCCTGATAGGCGAGAGCTGCGTCCATGAAAAGTCTTCTGAACTGAAAACCTGTCCTATGACACCGATCATGCCCATGGAAATTCACCCCAGAGTGAAAGATCATCCCCGATCACGGCAGGGTAATCCTCGGGCTGGTCTTGATGCGGGCATTCCAGGACCGGGTGAATGCGGCGTGTTTCATATTGTCGAGACCGAGCCGCAGCGCCGGGGTCAGCTCGATCGGTCGCAGGCGGCCGGCGGGGACCTCGCCCTTGATTGGAGAGCCGGGAAGGTCCGGCCAGCTCGACACGATCAGCCCTTCCTGTTCCAGCACCTGCCGCCCGTCCGCAGACAGGGTAAAGTCGATGAACGCACCAGCCAGTTCGGATTCAAGCGCGGCTTTCGGGATGAAGGCGGCGCGGTGTAGCACCAGCGTGTAATCCGAGGGCAGGACGATTTCGATATCGGGATCGTCCCGGGCGACCGCATAGGCATAGGAGCCAAGGATATTATAGCCGACCAGAAAGCGGCCCTCGCGGATCATTTCCACGATCCCGACCGAGCAGCAGGTGGCCACGACATCGGCCCGGCCAAAGGATTCCAGCAGGCTGCCGAAGGTCGAGGCCTGCAAGCTGTCCTGAAAGGCGAAAAGGTTCCCGACCCCCGACGCGCCGATATCATAGGTCGCGATCCGGCCATCGAGTTCCGGGCTGGCCCGCATCAGATCCAGAAGCTCAAAGCGGTTCTGCGGGATCGCCCCGCCCGGGAAAGTCCTGCGGTTGAAGACCATCACCGCCGCTTCCTCGGTGATCCCGAACAGCTCGTCGCGCCAGTTGCGTGCCGGCGGCAGGGCCGAGGTCTGGGGCGAGCGGTAAGGCTGGGCGCAGCCGGCATTCACCAGCTCGACCTGAAGATCGGCGGCCGAGCTGAAGACCAGATCGGCGCTGGCAATCCCGACGGTGCATTCGGCCTGAACCCGGCTGTGCAGGGCGTTGGTGGTCCAGTCTTCCCAGGTGATCGAGCTGTCGGGCCGGCTGGCCAGAAAGGCCTCGATCACCGGGGTAAAGAAGGCGATATCGGCGGCGGCGCGGATGATCAGATGGCGCGGTGCATCGGGATTGCCGAATTGCGCGACCTGATCGGGCATGGCGGAGAAATCGGGGCCGGGCGGGGCCGATAATGCCGGGGTTGCGGCCAGACCGAGGCCGAGCAGCAATGTGCCGAGCAAAGACCGGGCGCGGATCATGGGGCGGGCTCCTGGGCGCTGTGGGCGGCGGGCAGGGCGATGATTGCCCGGTAGCCGCCGCTTTCCGGGCGCTCGCCGTAAAAGCGCCCGCCATGGGCTGCGAGCACCGCCGCCACGATATGCAGGCCGAGCCCGCCGCTGCGGGCCTGACCGGCGATGGGCGCGGGCGGGCCCGCCTGCGGACCGGGCCCCTGATCGGCGACCGAGACCGACATCTCATCCCCCCAAGCCGCCGCCCGAATCCGCACCGGGGGCGCGCCATGGCGCAGGGCATTGACGATCAGGTTCTTGATGGCCTCGCGCAGCGACAGCGCGTCGCCCTCGGCCATGACCGGATCGCCTGCCAGATCAAGCCGGATCTGATCGCCAGCCTCGGGCAGATCGCGGCTGACATCCTGTGCGGCCTCCATCGCGACCCGGCGCAGGTCGATCGGCAGCAGCGGCATGGCATCGGCGCGGTGGATGATCATGGCGCGGCTGAGCAGCTGATCGGTCAGCCGGCTGAGATCGACCGAACGCGAATGGATGCGCCCGACGATCCGGCGCAAGCGTTCGGGATCTGGCTCATCGGCGGCCAGTTCCGATTGCGCGCGCAGCCCGGCAATCGGGGTGCGCAGCTGATGCGAGGCATCGGCGATCATGCGGCGGTTGGTCGAGAGGATCCGCTCGACCCGTTCCATGAACTGATTGAGCGCCTGAACCAGGCGATGCACCTCATGGGGCACCGGCAGATCCAGCGGGTGCCGGTCTTGGGGGGCGCGGGCCGACAGGGCTTCCTCGATCAGGCGCAGCGGGTGCAGGGCGGCACGGGTGGCCAGCACGGTCAGCGCGACCAGCACCGCGCCGGCAAGGCCCAGACCGATCAGCGCGGTCTGGCGGATCTCGGCGGCAAGGGCGCTGCGGGCTTCGGTGGTCTGCCCGACCAGAACGGTGATCCGGCCCTGAAAGCCGCGTTCGGAAAAGGTCCGGTCCAGCCGGGCAAAGCGCATGGCGGAGCCATTGACCTCGGTATTGTAATAGGTGCCGGCATCCTCGGGCGGGGGCGGCAGCACATCGCCGGTGATCAGATCGCCATCGGGGCCGAGCACCGCATAGAAGAAGCGGTCGCGCGGGGCGAGCGAGAGCAGCTGAAAGGCCGAAAGCGGGATATCCACCGCCAGATGATCGTCGGCGAAGATCACCGCTTCGATGATCTGGGTGGCCGCCCCGTTCAGCAGCCGGTCAAAGGCCTGATCGGCCGCGCGCCGCCCATAGCTGGCCGAGGCCAGCGAGACCAGCACCCCGCCGACCAGCAGGGCCGCTGCCAGCATCAGTGTCAGGCGGCGGCGCAGCGAATAGGACGTGGCCGGGCGCGCGCTCATGGCTCATCTTCCACCAGCTGATAGCCGAGCCCGCGCAGCGTGCGGATGGTCACGCCGCTGCCGGCGATCTGGCGGCGCAGCCGGGCGATATAGACCTCGATCGCGTTCAGCCCGACCTCTTCTTCATGGAAGGCGAACATCTGTTCGAACAGCTTTTCCTTGGACACCACCCAGCCCTTGCGGGCGATCAGGATTTCCAGCAGCGCATATTCGCGCCGGGGCAGCGAAAGCTGCGCGCCGTCGATGCTGACCAGCTGTCCGGCCGGATCGAGCGACAGTTTGCCGATCCGGGTGACAGGCATCGCCGCCCCGTGCTGGCGGCGCATGACCGAGCGGACCCGGGCCTGAACCTCGCGCAGATCGAAGGGCTTGGTGATATAGTCATCGGCCCCCGAATCGAGCGCTAGCACCCGGGCCTCGACCTCGCCGCGCGCGGTCAGCATGATCACCGGGGTTGTGCCATTTCGCCGGCGCAGATCCTGAAGCAGGCCGATGCCATCGCCGTCGGGCAGCTCAATATCGAGCAGGACCAGATCGTAATCGGGCCCGGCCAGATAGTCCTGAGCCGTGGCCAGATCGGCGGCCCGGTCCACCGCATCGCCCTTCTGCGCGAAACTGACCGCCAGCGCGTCAGCCACGTCATCGGCATCCTCAACGATCAGAATCCGCATGATTTTCCTCCCGCCCGCCATCATCGCGAAATTTTGAGCGGATGAAAGGCTGATGACAGCTTCGCCGCATATCCCGGTTCGAACCGGCTTTTGCCGGGGACATAATGAATCGCGACGAGGAGGAAGCGACCATGAAATCCAAAGCAACCCTTTATGCCATCGCCTTTTCGGCTCTGGCCATGTCGGCCGGCCTGGCTCAGGCCGAGGTCACCAAGCCCGAATGCATTGCGCCGGCTCAGCCGGGCGGCGGCTTTGATCTGACCTGCCGCGTGGTCCAGCTGGGCATGGAAAAAGAGCTGCCCGGGCGGATGGACGTGACCTTCATGCCCGGCGGTATCGGCGCCGTAGCCTTCAATGCCTTCAACACCATCCGCACGGACGATCCCGATGCCATCGTGGCGTTTTCCACCGGCTCGCTGCTGAATATCGTGGTTGGCAAATATGGCGATTACACCATCGATGATGCCCGCTGGGTCGGCGCTGCCGGCACCGATTACGGCGCGGTGATCGTCAAGGAAGACAGCCCGTTCAAGACCCTCAACGATCTGATCGAGGCCTTCAAGACCGATCCCGGCTCGCTGGTTGTCGGGGCTGGCGGTTCGGTCGGCTCACAGGACTGGATGAAGGCCGCGCTGATCGCCAAGGCGGCGGGCGCCGATCCCAAGGCCATGCGCTATGTCGCCTTCGCTGGCGGCGGCGAGGCGATGGCCGGCCTGCTTGGCGGTGCGATCCAAGTCTATACCGGCGACATGGCCGAGATGACCGCCCATATGGATGGCTCGCTGCGCATTCTGGCCGCGATGTCGGACGAACGCCTGCCGGCGCCCTTCGCCGAAGTGCCGACTGCCAAGGAACAGGGCTATGACGTGAGCTGGCCGATCATGCGCGGCTTCTATCTTGGCAAGGACGTTTCGGATGAGGACTACGCCCAGTGGGCGGAGATCTTTGCCGCGGCCTATGAAAGCCCGGATTTCCTGAAGATGCAGGCCGAAAAGGGTCTGTTCCCGATGCCGCTCTCGGGCGAGGCTTTTGACGCGGAGGTCCGTGCCCGCGCGGAGCGCCTGCGCGGCCTGGCGCTCGAAGCCGGCCTGATCAGCAACTGAACCGCCATTGCCGGGCCGGCGGTATCTCTGCCGGCCCGGATTTCAGACCTGCATTCCTGACCGGAGACCCTTATGTCCGACCGCATTTTCGCGGGCGTGCTGTTGGTGGTGACGCTGATCTATGGCTATTTCGCCGTGTTCGTCATCCGTGCGCCCTTCCAATACGACCCGCTCGGCCCGGAAGGCTGGCCCCGCCTGCTGGCTGCCGTCATGACGATCTGTCTGATCGCGCTGATCTGGCGGCCCGATATCGACAAGTTCGATCTGGAAGGCCCTGCCGCGATCCGGCTTGGCCTGACCGTGGTCATGCTGATCGCCTATGCCGAGCTTTATGAGCCGCTCGGCTTTGTGCTGTCCACTTGGCTGTTCGCGGCGCTGTTTGCCCGCATGCTCGGGGCGCAATGGGCCAGGGCCGCGGCATTCGGGGCCGCGATCGGGATTGGCGGCTATCTGCTCTGCGCAGGGCTGCTGGATCTGAACCTGCCCGAAGGCCCTCTGTCCGGATTCTGAGAAAGGAGAAACCGATGAGTGAAGTTCTCAATGGGCTCGCCATGGGCTTTTCCGTGGCACTGACCCCCTTCAACCTGATGCTGGTCATCGCCGGCTGCTTCTTTGGCACGCTGATCGGCGCGCTGCCCGGGATCGGCCCGATCAATGGCGTTGCCATCCTGCTGCCGATTGCCTTTTCGTTGGGTCTGCCGCCGGAATCGGCGCTGATTTTGCTGGCCGGGATCTATTACGGCGCTGAATATGGCGGGCGGATCTCGTCCATCCTGCTCAATGTGCCGGGCGATGCCGGGGCGGTTTTCACCACGCTGGACGGCCATCCCATGGCTCTGAAGGGCGAGGCGGGAAGGGCGCTGTCGCTATCGGCCGTGGCTTCCTTTATCGGCGGCACGGTGGCGGTGGTGCTGATGTCGCTGTTCGGACCCTGGCTCGCCAATCGGGCGGTGACTTTCCAGCCCTCCGACTATGTGGCGCTGATGGTCTTTGCCTTCGCCACTCTGGCCTCGCTGGTCGGCTCCAACCCGGTCAAGACCCTGGTTGCCGCACTGATCGGCCTGATGCTGGCCACGATTGGCTCGGATGCCAATACCGGGGTGAACCGCTACACTTTGGGCATTCCCGATCTGCTGGCCGGGATTGATTTCCTGATCGTGGTGATCGGCCTGTTCGGCATGGCCGAGCTGTTCCATCTGGTCGAAAGCCAGGCCAAGGGAGTGCTGCGGACCATTCCGGTGGACAAGAGCTTCGTGCGGTGGGCCGATATCGCCCGGACCAAATGGACTCTGGTGCGCTGCTCGCTGGTTGGGTTCATTGTCGGCGTGCTGCCCGGGACCGGGGCCTCGGTCGCTTCCGCTGTCACCTATGGCATGGAAAAGCGCGTCGCCGCGCCCGATGACAAGGAATTCGGCCATGGCGATCCGCGTGGGCTGGTTGCGCCTGAGGCTGCCAATAACGCTTCGGCCGGCGGGGCCATGGTGCCGATGCTGGCCCTGGGGATCCCGGGTTCGGGAACCACGGCGATCCTGCTCGGCGCGCTCTTGATGTTCGGCATCACCCCGGGGCCGGAGCTGTTCGATAAGCAGCCCGATATTGCCTGGGGGCTGGTCGCCTCGATGTATATCGGCAATATCGCGCTTTTGCTGATCAACCTGCCATTGGTCGGTCTGTTCGCGCGGCTTCTGACCATTCCGCAGCATTACCTGACGCCGCTGATCGCCATTCTGGCCTTCATCGGGATCTACACGATCGTCGGCAACCCGTTCGATCTGTTGCTGATCATCGGGCTGGGCATTTTCGGCTGGATCCTGCGCAAGCTCGATTTTTCGCTGGCCCCGGTCATCCTTGGCTTCGTGCTCGGCAAACTGTTCGAGGACAACCTGCGCCGTGCCCTGTCGATCTCGGGCGGGGACTGGAAGATCCTGTTCTCGACCACCGAAAGCTGGGTTCTTTACGGTCTGGCCATCGCGATCGTGGTGATCCCGGTCATGCTGGGTCGCCGCCGCGCGCGCCGGATGAATGCGGATGCAACAGGCGGTGAGTGATCTTGCCTGAGGGGTCTCCTTTGCGATCCCCGACCGCCCGCGGCGTCCTGACACTTGCTGTCGGCGCGGCGGGCGGTCTCGCCTTTCTGGCACTGAACCTGCCGCTGCCCTGGATCCTGGGCAGCCTGAGCGCGACCGCGCTCTGGACCCGGATCGGGGGCAGGGCGCTCAGCATGCCTGCGGGTTGGCGCAAATTCGCCATGGTGATGATCGGCACCATGCTTGGCACCGGCTTCACCCCCGATATCATTTCCCGCGCCCATAGCTGGCTGCCAAGCCTGATGCTGATGCTGGTGCTTTCGGCGCTTTTTGCCGGGTTTGCCTATGCGGTCTTCCGGCGCTTTGGTCACATGGACCGCAATACCGCGCTGTTTTCGGCGATGCCGGGCGGGCTGTCGGTCACCAGTCTGCTGGCCGAACAGAACGGCGCCAATGTCAGCCGGGTCGCGCTGAGCCATAGCGCCCGGCTGGTGGTTCTGCTGGTGCTGGCGCCGGTCATCATTCAGTTGATTTCGGGCATCGATCTGGCCGATGCCAATGGCGCGATGTTCGAGCGGGCCGAGCCGATCGATCCCTGGCAGCATGGTCTTCTGATGCTGGCAGCCGGGCTGAGCTGGCTGATTGCCCGGCGGATGATCTTTCTGCCCTCGGCCATGCTGCTGGTTCCGATGGCGGTCTCGGCGCTGCTGCATCTGACCGGGGTGTTGGCTGTCCATGTGCCGCTGCCGCTTTCGGCGCTGGCACAGGTGATCGTCGGAGCCGGGGTCGGTCTGCGCTTTGCCGGCTATACGCTGCGCGAGATCCTGCATGATGGCTGGCTGGCGGCCCTGGTCGCGCTTGGCCTGGCGCTGATGACACTGCTGGCCGCGGAAACTATGTCATGGCTGATCGGCGTGCCGGCCGCGCCGCTGTTTCTGGCCTATCTGCCCGGCGGCGCGCCCGAGCTGGGGATTGTCGCCCTGATCCTCGGCATCGACCCGGCCATGGTGGTGACCCATCATGTCCTGCGCATTTTCACCATCGTCGCCCTGCTGCCGCTGATCGTGCGTTTGGGCGACCGGCGGCAGCATCACTGAGGCTTCCGCATCTCTGCCGGCGGTGATGATTGGTCGGGTTTACCGGGTTTTTTCGCGTCGATCCGCGTCTTCGTGCCCGGCAAATCCGTTCCCCCCCGGTATTGCGAGGAGCAATCGCGGATCCGCAGGGCCGGAGCGGATCACTCAAGAGCCGGCAGCTCGCCGGTTTCCGGGGCGCCGTGCAATCGCATGCAGCCGCGCCCATCGCGTTTGGCGGCATAAAGCGCTTCATCGGCATAGGATAGAATGCCGCCGGCGGTAATGTCCGAATAGCGTTCGGACAGGGCGGCGCCGATGCTGGCCGAGACCCGGCACAGATGGTTGCCATAGCGCACCGGCTGCTGGATGGCGCTGATGATCCGGCCGGCGAGCTGCTGCAAGCTTGCCTCGGACCGCACTTCGGGCAACAGGACCAGAAACTCATCGCCGCCGACCCGTGCCACGCTGTCGGCGACGCGGGTTGCCTGGCGCAGCACCATGGCGACCTGACGCAGCACCGCATCGCCCGCAGCATGGCCATATTGATCGTTCACGGCCTTGAACCAGTCGAGATCTATCTGCATGACCGCGAATTCCTGCCGCCTTTCCTGCGGGGCATTGCGCGCCTCAAGCGCCAGCTCGAAGGCCAGCTCGAACCCGCGCCGGTTCAGAAGGCCGGTCAGCGGATCGGTGAAGGCCTGCATCTCGGCGGCCTCGCGCGCCTCTTCCAGCCGCAGGCTATAGCGCGACAGCTCGGTCCGAATGGTCTGATTGGACTTGTGCAGATACATGGCCTCGATGGCGAGATCATTGGCGGCGAAATCGGCATCGGTCAGATCGTAGATCGCCACCGCCTCGATGACGCCGATCCCGAAGCCGAGATTGATCAGCACCGAGCCCCCCGCCAGCACGCTGCCTTCCCCGCGCAGCGGCGGCAGGCTGCTTTCGCGCAGCCCGAGAAAGATCCGCCGGCCCTGATAGGCCGCTTCGGTTAGGGCGGGCATCAGCGGCGCGTCGGACTGGGCACGGCGCAGCTCGAACACGGCGGCGATATTGCGGGTCTGGCCGATCAGCTTGCGCAGGGTCGGCCCGCAGGACAGGATTTCGCCCTCGGCATCGACCAGCAGATGCATCGGCATCAGAACCGCAATCCGTTCGGCGGGGACGGAGATGGCTGCGTTCAGCATCAGGCGATCCGAACCTGTTCTGGAAGCGAGAAATGACTGCCCTCGCTGAAGGAATCGTCCGCGATGCGTACGGTCAGCCGTCCCGCTTCGCTATCGACGATGGCCAGCACGCCGTAATCATCCGCCATGCCCCGCAGAAAGCCGGCCAGTACCGGATACCAGGCCGGATCGCCCGAGGCGATGGTGAGCCGATAGCATTGCGGCGCCGTGATGCGGGTTTCGATCCGGGGCAGATCCAGGCCGGGCAGCACCACCCGGCCGCGGTCGTAGAGATCGTCGAGCGAGAGGACGAAATCCTCAAAGCTCGACCCCGAAAAGTGCATGATGTGGCGTACGTTTTCGACGCGGGGGATCCAGCCGCCGATATCCTCAAGCAGCTCGTCGGGGTTGATATGCAGGCTCTGGCTGGCCGAGCGGATCATGCGTAGGGCGATATCGGGCTTGTAGCTGCGGATCATCTGTGTGCCGCGTCGGTCGATGCCGGTTGCGGAAGACACCTCGGCCCAGACCCGGTCGCCGTGACGCGCGCGCAGGAAAAGCTCGATTCCGCGAATGATGAATCCGTGCATGCGGTCCCCTTTTGCAATCTGCTAGCACGGAAATATTAACGATCTGTCAATCGCGCCCGGCCAGAAGCCGTGCCGCCATCCCGATTTCCGAAGCTCCGATCCCGAGAGCGTCGGCGCAGTTCATAACTCGATCATCATTTTCGACAATGAAATCAAGAATGAACTCGTGGATTCCAGGACCGTTTACGATCTCGGTTAACTGGGATGGGCTCAGACCGCTCTGACCCAGCAGGCTGCTGATCAGCTCGGGCTCCTCCAGGACATGCAGCAAGAGGCGATCGGCGAGATTACGCGCCTGTGAAGGCGATTGCATTGCGGAGCTCCGGAAGCGAAAGGATTTGTTAAGTATTCCATGTCACTTTGTCCCTGAATACGTTTCTGGGCAAGGCGAAGATGCTGGGACAGCTTTTGGTTGTGGATGGTGATGTGACGTCGCGCTTCACGATGAAAGCACGGCTGGGGGCGACGAATCATCGGGTGGTCACCGCCCATGATGTTGATGAGGCGCTGCGCCAATCCGCCGGCGCGGGGGCGGTGCTTCTGCGCAATCGCGATCTTGCCGCGCTGACGCGCGATATCGAGGTGCTCAAGCGCAAACTGGTGATTCCGGTGATCGTGGTCTGCGATACCGATCAGCGTCAGGCGGCCTTCCGGGCCGGGGCGGAGCATGTTCTGGACAGCAGCTGTCATGACGCGATCATGCGGGCCCGTCTGCGCAGGTGGATGACCCGCCCCACCGAGGTCGAGCCCGGGCTTGCCGAGGCGGTGGGGGAATTCGACCCGCCCGATCAGATTGCGCTGATGACCGATGATGCGCCGCTATCCTCGGACTGGTGCCATGCGGTCAAGGGGGCGACAGGGCTTCAGCTGCATGTGATTTCACCCCGGTCCGCGCTGTCAGGGCTTCCGCCTCGGCTGGCGGCGATTTTGGTCGATGGCGGGACTTGCGCGGCGGGCATCCAGCATCTGGCCGATCTGCGTGCCCGGCTGATCAACGAAAGACGCGGCACGGCGCTCGCCTTCATCCAGCGCCGCGCCCAGATCGAGGAGGAGACGCGGGCGCTCGATATCGGCGCGATCGAGGTCCTGCCGGCTCTGCTTTCAGCGCCTGCCCATCAGGCGGAACTGGCGGCGCGGCTACGGGTTCTGCTGCGCAACGGGCTTGAGGGGGAGCGGCGTCATTGCGATGCGCGTCTGGCGCTTCGACTGGTGCAGATCGATCTGCTGACCGGCCTTGCCAACCGGCGCCGGATCAGTGCCGATATCGTGGCGGTCATGGATGAGGAACAGGGTTTCAGCTTGCTCATGATCGACATCGACCGCTTCAAGCTGATCAACGACAAGCACGGCCATCCCGCCGGTGACCGGGTCCTGATCGAGGTTGCGCGGGCCCTGTCGGCCAGCGTCGGCGATCTGGGGCAGGTCGGGCGCTATGGCGGCGAGGAGTTTCTGGTCGTTCTTTCCGGTATCGACGAAACCGTCGCGGTTTCGCTGGCCGAGCGGATCCGCCGTGAGATCTCGATCATGGAGATCGAGGCGATGGGGCTCGAGGGGATGGTCCGGTTGCAGGTTTCGGTCTCGGTCGGGGTGGCAGCGTGCGGTGGGCGTGACGGCGGGGCGGAGTTTTTGCAGGTGCTGCGGCAGGCCGATACGGCGCTGCTGGCAGCCAAGGGGGCGGGTCGCAATCTGGTCATGTTGGCGCGCCCGCCCTTCGCGGTGGCCTGAGATGGCCATCTGAATGATGCGCATTCAGTCTGGCTGCGGCTGGATCGGCGATAAATTCCCGACCTTCGAGCACTTTGCGGCGGCGGCAATCGTCGCTGGTCGCGGAGGGACGGAAGGGCTATTCTTGCCTGACGAAACTCGTCAATGGGAAAGCGATGACCGAGACAGCGGAAGATATGCGCTCAACCCGGCGCGCGATCGGGCGCGGTGCCCGACGGCGCTGCCCGGCATGTGGGCAGGGCCCGATCTTTGCCGGCTATCTGCGGGTGAACGATCATTGCCCCAATTGCCATGAGGCACTGTTTCACCAGCGTGCCGATGATGGGCCGGCCTATCTGACGGTTCTGATCGTGTCCCATATCGGCGCGCCGATCCTGCTTTGGGTCTTTCTGACCTTCCAGCCCTCGCCGAGCTCGATGCTGGTCGGCTTTTCGCTGGGAGCGATCATCCTGTCGCTGGCGCTGCTGCCCTTGATCAAGGGGGCAATGATCGGCTTTCAATGGGCGCGGCGCATGCACGGCTTTGCCGGGCCGGATGCGGAACCGCTTGGCTCATGAGCCCTGCGCCATCTTCCTCGGCAGGGCAGGATCCGGCCCGGATCCGCGATGCCGCGAGCATCGTGCTGATACGCCGCGATCTCGACCGGCCTGCCGTGCTGATGGGGATGCGCGGCGCCGGTGCCGCCTTCATGGCCTCGAAGTTTGTCTTCCCGGGCGGCGCCGTCGATGCGGCCGACCGCGATCTGCCGCTGGCTGGCGAGGGCGATCCGATCAGCCTCGCGCGACTGGCCATCGACATCCGCCCCGAAAGCGAGCTCAGCCCGCGCCAGATCGTTGCCGCCGCACTGCGCGAGCTGGCCGAGGAAGCCGGTCTTCTGATCGGGCGGCCGGGCGTGTCTTCGCTGGACGGCTATGCCGGGGCCGGGCTGGTCCCCGATGGCGCGGCGCTGCACTATGTCTTCCGCGCGATTACCCCGCCCGGCCGGACGAGGCGCTTTGACGCCCGTTGCCTTCTGGCCGATGCGGCGGCGATCAGCGGCGATCCTGACGATTTCTCGCGTGCCGGCGATGAGCTGACGCATCTGCAATGGGTGCCGGTGGACGAGATGCGCGCGCTGGCGCTGCCCTTCATCACCGAAGTGGTGCTGGCCGAATGTGCGGCATTGCTTGGCGCGGCCGGCTCCGGCCCCCTGCGCCCCCCGGCCTCTGTGCCGTTTTTCGATAACCGCGAGGCGCGCTCGCGCTTTGTTCAGATTGGTGACGGATTATGAGTGTGATCGACCGGCGGCATGTGCTGCTTTCCCTGCTGGCAACCGCATGGGCCGGAACGGCTGCGGCGCAGGCCCCGCCGCCGCGCAAGCCGGCGCCACGGGCCGGGCGGTTGATCGGCGATGCCAGGCTGAATGCGCAGGTTCACTACGCGGTCTTCGATCGGCAGGGCAATCTGTGCGAGGCGCGCGGCGGTGACCGCCCGGTTGCGCCGGCCAGTACGTTGAAGGTGCTGACCACGCTTTATGCGCTCGACCGGCTCGGGCCGCAGGCGCGCTTTGCGACCCGGGTGGAGCGGGTCGGCAATACGCTGGTGCTGATCGGCGGCGGCGATCCGACGCTCGATACCGATGGGCTGGCCGATCTGGCCGATCTGACCGCCGCCGCTTGGACCGGCACCAAGCCGGAACGCTTCGAGGTTACGGGCGCGCAGCTGCCCTATATCGCGGAAATCTCGGCCGAGCAGGCCGATCATCTCGCCTATAACCCCTCGGTTTCGGGGATGATGCTGAATTTCAACCGCGTCCATCTGTCCTGGCGGGCCGGGGGATCGGCGATGGCGCTGGAGGCGCAGGCGCGGCGCAACAATACGCCGGCCTATACGATCCGCGCCGGCGCTGTCGGCGAGGGGCCGCTGTTTTCCTGGCGCGAGGAAGGCGGGCGCGAGATCTGGTCGGTCAACCGCGCCGGTCTGCGCAGGGCCGGCTCTCGCTGGTTGCCGGTGCGCCGGCCCGAGGCCTATGCCGGCGATGTCTTTCAGACGCTCTGCCGGGCCCGCGGCCTGGTGCTGCCAGCACCCGAGGTGGTTGGGGCGACGGCGGCCGATACGGTTCCGGTGGCGCGGATCGAGAGCGCGCCACTGACCGATATCTTGCGCGATATGATGAAATATTCGACCAATCTTACCGCCGAAGCCATCGGCCTTCATGCCAGCGGCGCGCGCGATCTGCCTGCTTCGGCACGGGCGATGCAGGCCTGGGCTGAGGCGCGGGGGATCGAGGGGCTCGATCTGCACGATCATTCCGGCATGTCGCCCGATAACCGGGTGAGCGCGCGGGCCATGGCGCAGATTATCGCCCGGCTCGGCGGGCCGGCCGGGCTGCGCGATCTGATGAAGCAGGTCAGCATCAAGAACCCGGATGGGGCAGGGGGCGATCTGCTGCTGGAGGAAAAGACCGGCACGCTGAATTTCGTCTCGAATCTGGCCGGATACGGCCATGCCGCCGGGCAGGGCGAGGTAATCTTTGCCATCTTCATCGCCGATATGGACCGGCGCGCGCAGACCGAGGGGCAGGAGCTTCCCGCCGGGGTCAGCACCTGGACGCAGCGCGCCAAGCAGCTTCAGCAACAGCTTATCCGAAGCTGGGTGTCGCGTTACGGGGCAGACCGCGGATAATGGCGCGCGGCAGGAAGTTTACTCGATTAACACATCTGGTCAGGTTCCTGCGACATGGCGGGACTTGGAAAGACGCGAGCGGAGAGCTAGATCTTACCCGGATAGAACGAGTTCGGTCGATCTGAAAACCTGGCGGCAAGCCTTTTGGCTCTGTCGGGGCCGCAGGAGGCGAGCTTGCTGTTTCGAAGGGCTGCCGTCCTGGACCGGGTTGGTTGCGGGTGCGCAGGCGGATCAACTGAAAGGCAGGAGAAGACGATGGAGATCAGGAAGATTGACGAAACGCTGTCGGTTGCGCCGCAGATCCTGCCGGGAGACATGGCTGAGCTCGCCGCGATGGGATTTCGCGGGGTAATCTGCAATCGCCCTGACGGCGAGGAGGCAGGCCAGCCGGACCATCTGAGCATGGCAAGGGCGGCGGCTGCAGCCGGGCTGCAATATCACTTCCTGCCGGTGCGGCCGGGGCAGCTGACCCCCGATATCGTTGCAGGCTTTGCCGTCGCCATGGCCGAAATGGCGGGCGCGCCGGTCCTGGCCTATTGCCGTAGTGGCACCCGTAGCGCCACGATCTGGGCCCTGTCGCAATCGGGGCAGCAGCCGAAGGAAGATATCCTGAATGCTGCGCTTGAGGCTGGCTACGATCTGTCGGGGATTGCCGGGGCACTGGCCTGATCACCCGCCGGCGTCAAGCGCGCCTTTCCAGGACCCGTCATTGTTCCGGGCTTGTCAGCGCAGGGTTGCAAGCGGTTTGACTTACCGCTTTGCAGTATTCAATCTGTGATTGTGAATCACCCTGTCGCCAGAGCCGGTCATGCATGTATTTTCCGCTATCCTGGGCGTCGCCATCGCCGCTGTCATGGCTCTCGCCGCCCCGGTTCGCGCCTATACGGCGCAGGAACTGTCGGCGACATTCGATCCGTCCGATCTGGTCGCGACGGAAAAGCGCTTCCTGCAATTCGGGCTCGCGCTGGATGGCCATTATGCCGCGCTTATCGATGGGGCCTGGGGAAGCGGCAGTCAGCGCGCGCTTGAGGCCTGGATACGGGGCGTGGATATGGACATGCCTATCAGGAACTGGCAGGTCGTCGTTCTGGCGATGGAGACCGCAGAGCGTATCCGCAGCGAAGGCTGGGAACAGCGGCATTTTCCCCGGATGGATATCTCGCTGGCCATGCCGACAGTCTGGCTGCGCGAGGTTCCCGCGGTCGATGGCGAGATATCCTATGCCCATAAGACCAGCTCGCTGGCCTATGTGCTGAGCGCGGCCAGCCTTCATCCGGTTTCCGATATTCATGCTCTGTTGCTGACAGCGGCAGCTTCGGGAAGCGCGCCCTATACGCTCCGCCGTGACAAGGTGATGATCACTTCGGTGATCAAGGGTGATGGGACCACGCTCTATCTTCGTTCGGATCTGGGGCGGGCCGGCTGGTCCAGCGTTCTGCTTGCCGCCGAAAGGCAGGATCGGAACCTGCTCTATGCGGTTGCGGGCAGCATCACCAGGGGCTCCGCGGGGCGGTTCGAGCTGTCCGCAAATGGCGAGATTTCCGAGGGCATGAGCGCCGTCGCAACCCTGTTGGCGGAGGCGCGCCCGTCGGGGCCGCGGGCCTATGCCAGTCTTGGGGCGATGCCTGAGGACCTGTCCGCGCCCGGGGCGATGCCGCCCCAGGCCGTTCCCGCGATGCCGCAGATGGCGGGGGGCGAGCGGCAAAGCAGCGGAACCGCCTTTTACGTGTCCGAGCAGGGCCATCTGCTGACCAACGCCCATGTGGTCAGGGGCTGCGCAAGCCTGACCATCGACGATCGCCCGGTTCGGGTGCTGGCAACCGATGAGAGTTTCGATCTGGCCCTGCTTCAGGACATCGCGCACAAGGGCGAGGCTTTCGCGGCATTTGCCGCGCAGCCGTAAGCGTTGCATCTGACCCCTGCTACAGGCCCTGAAGATCGATTTGCGCCCGTGCTATGCTGCCTCCAACCCGGAGGATACCATGACCGAAGACAACTCCCCCTTCCAGCCATTCGGCTATACGATCCCCATCAGCTCGACCGGACGCCGCATCTGGCCGTCCAGTTTCAAGAAGTTCATCATCGCGAAACTGGATTCTGGCGAATTGACCGTCCAGCAGGTCGAGCAGGAGGGTCAGGTTGCGCGATCACTCATCTATAAATGGCAGGCAAAAAGCGGTGCTGACGAAGCAGCCGAACGACCGACCAAGCCCTTCGCGCAGGTTCGCATCGAGGATACTCCGATAGGGAGTGCGACCCCTGCAAGATCGCCTTCCTCGGCTGACATCCGTTGCATTCATGTCCACGGTGCGGTCAGCAATCTGGTCCTGCCCGCAGACTATCCCATCGAAAATCTGATCCAACTCGTCCGGGCTATGGAAGGCCCGGCATGTTGATGGCCGATGCGCCGCACTGCGCTTTGGCCGAGGCAATGGCGGGGCAACCGAGATGATATCTCCCGCGGGCAATTTCAGAATTTACCTTGCGACGGAGCCGGTGGATTTTCGAAAGGGTATGGATGGGTTGGCGGCTATCGTGCAGTCGGAGTTCGACCTTGACCCGTTTTCCGGGGCCATCTTCGTCTTCCGGGCGAAGCGCAGCGACCGGCTGAAGATCGTGGTTTGGGACGGCACCGGATTGGTGCTTGTCTACAAGCGGATCGAGGGGGCGGGCTTCATCTGGCCGAAGATCAGCAACGGCACGGTTTCCCTCACGCGGTCGCAGTTTGAAGCCTTGTTCGAAGGGCTGGATTGGACCAAGGTCCGTAGCCGGATGCAGAAAAGGCCCGTGATCGCTTAGTCGCTATCGGCTGGATCGGCAATACCGTCCTGAAGCGCGATGGTCAGCGCGTCGGTGATCAGCAATTCGATATCCTCCAGCCGCATCCCTCGCTCATAGGCCAAGCGCTCGATGAGGTGGGCGATGGCTGAATCGCGCGGCCCGTAAAGTGCCCAGTCTCGAATGGCCGCAGCGTCAGGGTGCTGGGGTGTATCTTGCTCCGTCATCTGGTGTCCTTGACGCGAAGGGCGTCGGTCCTTTTGCTGTTGATTGTCGTGACCGGCAGCCCCCGGACCCGCGTCAGCTTGCATCTTCCAGGGGAGACGGCCAAGATAATCGGGTATGGGCAGCTACCGACCGAAGAGATTTCGGCCCATACTACCGAAGATCGCTTCAAAATCACACTTTTCGAAGGGACATTTTTGATGAAGACCATACTTTCTGCTGCCGCAATCCTCATATGCTCGTCCATGCCGATCTTTGCACAGGACCGGCCCCAA
>JBKEBH010000247.1:0-11427 GCA_047973065.1 Paracoccus sp. (in: a-proteobacteria)
CCCGGAACCGCCGAGGCCGTCGCCGCAGGCTGCACCTGTCAGCAGGCGGACGGCGAGTACTGCCGCAATCCGATCTGGCCCGGCTGGGTGGTCGATGACTGTCCGCTGCATGACCCGCGCAGCGAGCTGGAGAAGCTGTGATAAAGGGGGCTGTAATGGCCCCCTCACCTTTCATGTCAGAAAATTTCTTCTGCCAAAGCTAGCCGACATTTCTGCCAAAGCTGCCGCGCGCTAACATTTTTATGCTCCGATAGGTCCGGCCCTGTCCGGGTTGCTGCCGAGTCAGCCAATGCTGGGCGTGAGTGGTTCATTCAAGTTCTTGCGCGCCGCCCGTGAGCCCTACCATGATGCGCGGATGGGCAAGACCGAACCGCCGCCCGTTGACAGCACCGCCGCGCACGCCCATCTTCCCGGCCCATATCCGCCAAGAGGTTTCCCATGCCCGTCGTCGTCGTCGAATCCCCTGCCAAAGCCAAGACGATCAATAAATATCTGGGCGACGACTATACCGTTCTCGCCTCCTTCGGGCATGTCCGCGACCTGCCGCCCAAGGATGGATCCGTCGATCCCGAGCATGATTTCAACATGCTCTGGGAGGTCGCATCCGATTCGAAAAAGCACCTCAAGGCGATCCGGGACGCGCTGGCGGATGACGATGCGCTGATCCTCGCCACCGACCCCGACCGCGAGGGCGAGGCGATTTCCTGGCACCTTCTGGAAGCCTTGGCGCCAGCCCTCAAGAAGGGCAAATCCGTGAGCCGCGTCACCTTCAACGCAATCACCAAGAATGCCGTGACCGAAGCCATGGCCCACCCGCGCGAGATCGACCGCGATCTGGTCGACGCCTATCTGGCCCGGCGGGCGCTGGATTATCTGGTCGGCTTCAACCTCTCGCCAGTGCTGTGGCGCAAGCTGCCCGGCGCGAAATCGGCGGGCCGGGTGCAATCGGTGACCCTGCGTCTGATCGTCAAGCGCGAAATGGAGATCGAGGCTTTCAAGCCGCGCGAATACTGGTCGGTCCATGCCCGACTCGCCACGCCCACAGGCGAGGAATATGACGCGAGCCTGGTCAGCCTGGCCGGCGACAAGCTGGAGCGTTTCGATATCCCGACCGCCGAAAAGGCGCGTCTCGCGCTGTCGGCGATCGATGCGCGCGATCTGACCGTGTCCAGCGTTGCCTCAAAACCCGCGACCCGCAATCCTTGGCCGCCCTTCATGACTTCGACCCTGCAACAGGAGGCCTCGCGCAAGCTTGGCCTTGGCGCGCGGGCCTGCATGTCTGCGGCGCAGCGGCTCTATGAGGCCGGGCTGATCACCTATATGCGGACCGACGGCATCGACATGGCACCCGAGGCGGGGATGGCGGCGCGCGATGCGAGCAAGGCGCGGTTCGGTGCGAACTATGTCCCGAAAAGCCCGCGCATGTACAAGAACAAGGCCAAGAACGCGCAAGAAGCCCATGAATGTATCCGCCCGACCGACATGACCCTGTCGGCCGACAGGCTGCGGATTTCGGAAAAGGATCAGCGCGCGCTTTACGATCTGATCTGGAAGCGCACCATTGCCAGCCAGATGGAAGCGGCCCGGATGGAGCGCACCACCGTCGAGATCGCCAGCGCCGACGCTCAGGTGGGCTTGCGCGCAACGGGTCAGGTGATGATGTTCGATGGCTTTCTGGCCGTCTACGATCAGGGCCGCGACGATGATGACGGCGAAGACAGCGCCCGCCTGCCGCAGATCCATCAGGGCGAGCCGGCCCGCAAGGTTGCCGCTTTCGCCGCCGAAGAAGGCGTGCTGGTCGATGATCACCGGACCGCTGCCGCCCGTCAGCATTTTACCCAGCCGCCGCCGCGCTATACCGAAGCGACGCTGGTCAAGAAGATGGAAGAGCTCGGCATCGGCCGGCCCTCGACCTATGCCAGCATCGTCACCACGATCCAGGATCGCGATTACGTCAAAAAGGACAAGAACCGGCTGATCCCCGAAGACAAGGGCCGGCTGGTGACCACCTTCCTGGTCAAGTATTTCCCGCGCTATGTTTCCTATGATTTCACCGCCAATCTGGAAACCGAGCTCGACGATATCAGCTCGGGCAATCGTGCTTACCGCGAAGTGCTGCGCCGCTTCTGGCGCGATTTCTCGGCGGCGCTGGAAGGCACCGCCGATCTGCGGATCGGCGAGGTTCTGGACGCGATCGACGACGCGCTGGCACCGCATCTCTATCCGCCGCGCACTGACGGCGGCGATCCGCGCGAATGCCCGCTGTGCCATCAGGGCCGGCTGCATCTGAAGACGGCGCGCTCGGGCGGGGCCTTCATCGGCTGCGGACGCTATCCCGAATGCCGCTATACCCGCCCGCTTTCGGCCCCTGACGGCGAGGAGACGGTGGGCGACCGGGTGCTCGGCATCGACGGCGAGGATGAAATCAGCCTGAAGAATGGCCGCTTCGGCCCCTATGTGCAGCGCGGCGAGCCGACCGAAGAAGCGCCCAAGCCGCCCCGGGCCAGCATTCCGAAAGGCTGGGACGCGGCCAACCTCAATCTGGAAAAGGCGCTGGCTCTGCTGGCCCTGCCCCGCCCGATCGGCAATCACCCCGAAGACGGGGTGCTGGTCGAGGCCGGGATCGGCCGCTATGGGCCTTATGTCAAACATGGCAGCAAATACGCCAATCTGCCCGATGTCGATGAGGTCTTCACCATCGGCATGAACCGCGCGGTCGAGGTGCTGGCCTCCAAGCCGATGCGCGGGCGGACGGCGGCCGCCGCACCGCTCAAGGAACTGAGCGATCACCCGGATGGCGGCAAGATATCGGTGATGAACGGGCGCTATGGGCCCTATATCAAATGGGAAAAGATCAACGCGACCCTGCCGCGCGATCTCGACCCGGCCGATGTGACGGTGGAACAGGCGCTGGAGCTGATCGCGGCAAAGGCCGCAAAATCGCCGAAGAAGGGCGCGAAGAAGGCGGCAGCCAAGCCGGCGGCGAAAACCACCGCCAAGAAGGCTGCGACAAAAAAGCCCGCTGCCAGGAAGGCGACCACGAAGAAAGCCGCAACCGCCAAGGCCACAGCCAAGAAAACTGCACCGAAAAAGGCGGCCAGCGCGCCGGAAGACGGGGCGGAAACCAGCGACTGATCGTCCTTTCGGGACAGTTGCCCCTCGCATTCCGCGATCACCCGGTTAACATCGGGATCGGAGGAAATTGAGGGAGGGGCGATCATGATCCGCATTCACGTGACCGCAACCGAGGGCTCGACCCCGCGCGATGCCGGGGCCGAGATGTTTGTCAGCGCCGGACATGTCACCGGCTCAATTGGCGGCGGCCGGATGGAACGCGACGCCATCGAACAGGCCCGGCGCATGCTGTCCGCGGGCGAGACCAGCTTTCGCTCCAGCGTCCTTCTGGGCGAAGACGGGGGGCAGGACAGCAGCGGGCGGATGGAATTGTCTTTCGAACAGGCCTGCCCGGGCCCAGGGCCCGAACATCCGCAGGTCCTGATCTTCGGGGCCAGCCATATCGGCCGGGCGCTGGCGCGCATTCTGTCGAAGCTGCCTTTCGAAGTGGTGCTTTATGACGCGTGCCGTAACGAGCTGGCAAAGGCGCTCCAGACCACCACCGAGCTGACCGATCAGCCAGAAGCGGCGATCCGCGCCGCCCGCCCCGGCGCCGCCTTCGTCATCGCCGGCCATGACCGGCGTCAGGATTTCCACCTGGCGGCCGAGGCGCTGCGCAAGGGCGATGCCGCCTATATCGGCATGGTCGGCAGCACTGGCAAGCGCGCCGCCTTTGAGGCAGATGCACATGCCGCCGGCCTTGATACCGCGCCACTGACCTGCCCCATCGGTGCCGGATTTTCGCCCGATAAACGGCCGGAGCTGATCGCTATCTTCGCTGCTGCCGAAATTGCCGCCATCCTGAGCGCTGCTAACGCTACCGCCGATTGACAGCACCTCCCCCCCTTGCGACAAACCCGCCCAAGGATCGCGGAGGAACTTATGAAAAAAGTCTACCCCAATGCCGATGCAGCGCTTGAGGGGCTGCTTTTCGACGGCATGCACATCGCCGCAGGCGGCTTCGGCCTTTGCGGCATTCCCGAATTGCTGATCGACGCATTGGTGAAAAGCGGCGTCAAGGATCTGACCATTGCCTCGAACAATTGCGGTGTGGACGGGTTCGGGCTGGGCAAGCTGCTCGACACGCATCAGATCAAGAAGATGCAGTCCTCCTATGTCGGCGAAAATGCCGAATTCATGCGTCAGTTCCTGTCTGGAGAGCTGGAGCTGGAATTCAATCCACAAGGCACCCTGGCCGAGCGCATGCGCGCCGGCGGCGCCGGCATTCCGGGCTTTTACACCAAGACCGGCGTCGGCACGGTGATCGCCGAGGGCAAGGAGGTGAAGGTTTTCCGGGGCGAGGAATATATCCTCGAAGAAGGGATCTTCGCCGATCTGTCCATCGTCAAGGCCTGGAAGGCCGATGCGACCGGCAATGGGATCTTCCGCGAGACCGCCCGCAACTTCAATCCGCCCGCCGCCAAATGCGGCAAGATCTGCGTGCTGGAGGTCGAAGAGATCGTACCCGTCGGTAGTCTCGATCCCGACCACATCCACCTGCCCGGCATCTATGTCCACCGCCTGATCCAGGGCGAGCATGAAAAGCGCATCGAACAGCGTACCACCCGCAAGAAGGAGACCGCGTGATGGCCGGTTGGGACCGCAATCAGATGGCCGCCCGTGCCGCGCAAGAGCTTCAGGACGGCTGGTATGTCAACCTCGGCATCGGGATTCCGACGCTGGTCGCCAATTACATCCCCGAGGGTGTCGAAGTGACGCTGCAATCAGAAAACGGCATGCTCGGCATCGGCCCCTTCCCTTATGAGGGCGAGGAAGATCCCGATCTGATCAATGCCGGCAAGCAGACGGTGACCGCGCTGCCACAGACCTCGTTCTTCGACAGCTCAGAAAGCTTCGCGATGATCCGGGGCGGCAAGATCGCCATGGCGATCCTCGGCGCGATGGAGGTCGCGGAAAACGGCGATCTGGCCAATTGGATGATCCCGGGCAAGTTGGTCAAAGGCATGGGCGGGGCCATGGATCTGGTCGCCGGCGTCGGCCGGGTGGTGGTGGTCATGGATCACACCAACAAGCACGGCGAATCAAAGGTGTTGAAGGAATGCACCCTGCCGCTGACCGGCAAGGCCGTGGTCAACCGGATCATCACCAATCTCGGCGTTCTGGACGTTGTGCCGGGCGGGCTGAAGATCGTCGAGCTGGCCGACGGGATCAGCGAGGCCGATCTGCGCGCCGCAACCGAGGCCTCCATCACCTGATCGGAATGTCTCCATCCGAAAAAGGGCCCCGCACGAGGGGCCCTTTCCATTTGCACCGCCCTTTGCGGTCACCTGTAGCTTGGCGGCTTGGCATAACCGCTATCTGCATCGCCGGCAAAGGCGCAGGGCGCCGTGCCATTGCAGGCCGCAGTTCGGGCCTGACCCGGCACCGCCAGTTCGAACACCGCCGAGCCGATCACCCCGACATTGTGGATCGAGCCGGCCTCGCTATTGGCCGCATAGGAATCGCCCGGGCTGGAAAAGCGGAAGGCCGCGACCTCACTTTGGCTCTTGCGGAAGCCCTCGATGCGCAGCTTTTCCCCGGGACGCAGGATATAGCCGGCATTGCTGACGCTGCCGGGCTGTCCGTTCAGCACGTCGAGCCCATCGACCGTCGCCACCACCTCATAGGTCTGCGCCCGCGAATAGTTGCGATATTCCAGAATATAACGCTCGCCGCTGGCGCCCTGCACCCGCTCGCCCCTGCCGGCGCGATAGATTGGCCAGGGGGAGCCATTGCTTTTCAGCACCCGCAAACCCACACGCCCATCGGCCATCATCACTTCGCGCAATCTCTCATCGCTGCCGCGCGCCGCATCATAGTGCAGCACATGGACGGCATCCGGGCTTTGGCCGCGCCGCTTCAGGCTGACGGTGGTGACCCTGGATTCCACCCCCTCGCCCCATTGTGTGCCAAGCTTGGCATCCGCCGCCGTTTCGCCGCTCGCCTGCGGAGGCGGCGAACAGGCCGCCACCAGCAACAGACCGACAAGCGCCGCCAGCACCACGCAGACAGATTTCACATATTGCACCAATTTACCGAAAAACATCTCTGTCACCTCCTGATCAAGGGAAGCTTAGACAATTGTTTTCCTTCGGTCCCGGGCGCCCGGGTCACAAAGCGGAGAGCCCATCAAAATACCGCATCCCCGCCTATAGAAAGCGCAGCCGGTCCAGTGCCCCTTGCAGGATATAACCGGCAGCGACCTGATCGATCACCTTGGCCCGACGCTTGCGCGAGGTGTCGGCCTCCAGCAGGGCGCGCTCGGCCGCGACCGTGGACAGGCGCTCGTCCCAATAGGTGATTGGAAGATCCGTCAGCCTGATCAGGTTGCGCGCGAAAGCCCGGGTGGACTGGGCGCGCGGACCTTCCGAGCCGTCCATATTGCGCGGCAGGCCAAGGACGATCCCGGCCAGCCCGCGCTCGGCGATGATCTTCAGCAGGGCCTGGGCATCGAGCGTGAATTTCTCGCGCCGGATCACCGTGATCGGCGAGGCGACCTGCCTGAGCCCGTCGCTGACCGCAACCCCGATCGTCTTGGTGCCAAGATCGAGCCCGGCCAAGGCCCCGGCCCGGGGCAAGGCTGCGGCAAAATCGGCGACATCTTCGAAGATCATTGTGCCAGCCCCGCCTGCATTGCAGCCTCATTGATCAGCGTCAGCGCTTCGGGCTGATCGGCGAAGCGGGCCTGCGCCTCGGCCAGGATCTCACGGGCATGATCGGTCTCGCCCTGCACGCCAAGCGCAGTGATCAGCCGGGCCCAGTCCTCGGGCGTGCCGCCTTGCTCGGCCAGCCGCTCCTCAAGCTGGGCGACCATGCTGCGCACGAATTCCTGCTGCTGCTCGGGCGTCATGTCGGCGGCAGCGGCCATCTGATCGGCATCCGGGCCGGGTATGGCCGGGGCGCGAATCTGCGGCGGCGCGTAGTCGGGCTGACCGGCCAGCCAGGCCAGCTTGCCGATCAGCGGGCGAATTGCACTGTTCCAGGGCGAATCGGGCGGGGTTTCCTCCAGCAGCGCCGCCCAGACCGGGAAAGCCCGATCGGGCCGGCCATTCTGCGCCTGCAGCAGCCCGGTCATATAGCGCGCCTGCACATTCTGCGAATCAATCTTGAGGGCCATGGCAATTTCGGCCTCGGTCTCGGGCGTGATCAGCCCGCCGGCGGCTTCCGCCATCAGCCCGGCCAGGAAGGCATGATCCTCGGCCATGGCCTGATCGCCCACGACCTCGATCAGATGCCGCTGCGCCGTCAGGGCCGCATCGATATTGCCCATCCGCGATTCGTTGCGCGCCAGCAGGGCCAGACCGCGCGGATCGTCAGGGTGCTTTTCAACCGCCGCCCGCAGCTGTTCGATCAGCGTCGCGAATTCTGGATCGGGATCGGGATCGGGCAGGGTCGGCGGCGGATTTTCGGCCAGCCGGGCCTTGTAGGCTGCCTCGGCCTCCGCCTGAGAGGGCCGCGAGGCATAGCGTGCCTCGGCGCTGTCCACGCGAACGGCCAGAGGCATATCCGGCAGGCTCGGCGCTCCCATTCTCGCATATAGCCAGAAGGAGCCGGCGATCAGCACGATCAGGATCCCGCCCGCCAGCGCCAGATGACGACCGCTGCCTGCCGGGCCTGCCGCCTGAGCGCTCATCCCCCGGTCGGCCTCAAGCACCTTGCGGCCGATTTCGGTGCGCAGGCGCTCGGCCTCGGACGGGTCGATGATGCCGCGCCCGAGATCGCGTTCGACCTCAGCCAGCTGGTCACGGTAAACCCGCAGATCATAGGCCGCTGCCGGCGCAGACGCGGCATCGGCACCATGCCGGCGGAACGGCCAGAGAATGGCGGCAAGGACAATCACGATGAGGATGGCGGCGAATAGCCAGAACATGGGCGCTCCCTTCGAATGCCGTCTAGATACGCGCTTTGTCTCTCAGGCAAAAGCCCGCCGAGTTATTGTGATGAAGGAGTTTCCTGCATAATCGCGCGACAGATTGATGCATTCTGACGCCACATGCGGGAACAACGCATTGATATGTCGATTAGACACAAGCGGAGCTTTGATCATGGCTAAAGATCCCACGACTTCCACAACATCCTCCAGCAAGAACAGCCGGCTCTTCCTGATCATCGGAATCGTTGTCATCGCCCTTTTGCTGATTTTCTGGTTCATGAGCGACAGCAGCAGTGATTCGACAACAACGGCTACGCCGGCTGCCGATGTGTCCGCCAGCAATACATCAACCAGCACGGAAACCATTTCCGAAACCGATGGCAACCCGGACAGCGTGACCGAGTCGATCTCGACCACGGATGGCACCCCGGCAGACGGCTCGGGCGGCACGACCACGGAACCTGCGATGCAGTGATCACCGCAAACTGACGGGAAACCCCGGGGCAAAGCACGCTTCGGGGTTTTTCCTTATCTGCGGGATATGATAAGCGAAGCACACCAATGCGCTGCCCCAAATCAGCGCTGCACCTGACCACAATCCGGGCCGGACATTGGCAGATCCCTGCCCCGCCGCCGCCCCCGAGAAAAGGATGAGACCATGGCCTTCATGCTTCCCGATCTTCCCTATGCCCATGATGCGCTTGCCGCAGCCGGCATGTCGCAAGAAACGCTGGAATATCACCACGACATTCACCACAAGGCCTATGTCGATAACCTCAACAAGCTGATCGCCGGCACCGAATGGGACGGCAAATCGCTGGAAGACATCGTCACCGGCACCTATCAGGCCGGCACGGTCGCCCAGAACGGCATCTTCAACAATGCCAGCCAGCACTGGAACCACGCCCAGTTCTGGGAAATGATGGGTCCGAATTCCGGTGCCATGCCGGACGCGCTGGAAAAGGCCATCGTCGAGAGCTTCGGCTCGGTCGAGAAGTTCAAGGAAGACTTCGCCGCCGCCGGCGCCGGTCAGTTCGGCTCGGGCTGGGCTTGGCTGATCAAGGACAAGGACGGCAGCCTGAAGGTCACCAAGACCGAAAACGGCGTCAACCCGCTCTGCTTCGGGCAGACCGCGCTTCTGGGCTGCGATGTGTGGGAACATTCCTATTACATCGACTTCCGCAACAAGCGCCCGGCTTACCTCACGAACTTCCTCGACAAGCTGGTGAACTGGGAAAACGTCGCCTCGCGCCTGTGATTCCTGCCAGATCCGATCAAGGCCCGCCGATTTGGCGGGCCTTTTTCATTGTCCGGTTCCGTAATGGCACAGAGGCGGACTCGGAATGCCTTTGCAGCTCAGGCTCGCCCCTTCGATCCATCCGGCAGTACGGGCGATAAACGACACCTGAAATGTCGTCCATGCATTCTCTGTCGCTGATCCCGGGACAAAATTCCAACCACCCCGCTCGGATCGCCGTACAGGCCGGGATTGCCGTCCTCGCACTGGTTCACCTCCATAAAGGCGCGCACCAGTGGATCAAAGTTTCTGACCAAAAAGGCATGATCTTTTTCAATCTCTGGCATCAGAGGCGCTTTTGAACAGCTCCCGCTGGTGATCGAGAAGCCTACAGGGGTTCGCATAGGATCATCGGAATAGAAGGCGATCTCGTCCGATGCAAGGCCCGCTCCGACAAATTTCATGTCCTCCTGAAAGTTTCTTTCCTCATCCCAGTTTCGCACCTCCATCAATCCCTACCTGAGATCGCGGAGGAAACACCCCTGATCCTCCAGCGGCACATCGGGAGAGATCGACGTGATATGTTGTGCGACGTCAGGATCAGCTGGCTGCAGGTCGGTGGCAATTTCTGGAAGCGTGATCTTGCAGGAGATCGGGGCGAGCACCAGCCATCTACCGAACAGTCTCGCGCCTTCCACCGAGAGCTCGGAAAAACCAGTGCCGCAATATCGGAGGCCTCAAACCCGGCGGCGAGGGCCGCGTCAAGGGTCCAATGGCGCAGCCCTGCCCGGCGAAGAATTCGGTCAGCTCGAACCGATTATCCGCATGGGCGAGATCTGGGGTGCTCAGGCCGGAAAGGCAGGCCATAGCCAGACCGACCGACCAGCCCTTCCTGCTACGACCGCGCCGGAGCATCATCCGATCCATCATTTGGCTCATCCCCGCCTCGACTGAATGAATGTGAAGCAACACCTTACGCGCCCTTGCGCTCGAACCGGGCGCGGCTGAGGATATTGCCCTCCCCGTCCACGGTCAGGCGGAACACCTTCCGGCGGTGGAAGAAGGACAGGCGGAAGCGGCCTTCGTCCTCACCCTCGCCGCGCTCGGTGCGGGTGGTGATGGCGCCGGTCGCCATGGCGCGGGCAATGGCATGTTCGGGCAGATCCAGCCCCTCGGCGATGATCGGGGCGGAGACGGTGAAATCCTCGCCATTGCGGGTGATATCCGACATTGTCTGCCCTTCCGTCTTGCCAAACCCGTTCTGCCGGGGGCAGCATCGCAGCGAAGAGAAGGCAGCTCAACCCCGATGACAAAAGACGATACGGCGCCCCGCAAATACGCCTCTCCGCCCTGCATGGCCGGGGATATCGCGCCGGACCTTTCCGGGACAGCTGCGATGGACGCGGAGGAAATGGCAGCCCGGCGCCGCGCCGCGCGGGCGCGGCTGCTGAGCGAACGCGCAGCGATGGGACCAAAGGCGCGGGCCACGGTGGACCGGGCGATTGCCCGCCACCTCGATCAGGTCCTGAAGGAGCGCTTCAACAGCGCAAAGGGCATGATCCTGGCCGGGTTCTGGCCGATCCGGGGCGAGGTCGATCTGATGGGCTGGCTGGCGCGGCAGTCGGCGGCGGGCGTGCAGATCGCCTTGCCGGTGGTCGCGGCAAAGGATGCGCCGCTGATCTTCCGGCCGTGGTCGCCGGACGCCGAAATGCGGCCCGGCCCGTGGAACATCCCCGAGCCGGCGACAGATGCACAGATCATGCCCCAGATCGTGCTGGCGCCGCTGGTCGGCTGGGATGCGGCCCGGTTCCGCATGGGCTATGGCGGCGGTTTCTATGACCGGACATTCGCGGCACTCCGGCCCTGCCCCTATGGCATCGGCATCGGGCATGAGGCCGGACGATTGCCGAGCATTTCCCCTCAGCCCCATGATATCGCGCTGGATCTGGTGATTACCGAAGCAGGTGCGGTCTGACCCCGAACCGGCCTTGACCCGATTGTGAATACCGGCATTTCGCTGCCATCGAGTTCAACGATTGCTGGGTGACATATGCGGGATCGACCGGCTTTTCTTCCATTATACACGGATAATGTTTGACCTGCCGCCCGGCACCTCCCTCACTTTAATGTAGAGTCTGCCCAACCTCGAAGGAGCAGACGAATGAGGAACAGCCGTTTTACCGAGGCGCAGATCATCGGGATG
>JBKEBH010000296.1:0-2099 GCA_047973065.1 Paracoccus sp. (in: a-proteobacteria)
CATGTCGGCGCAATGAGTGCTGCGGTTTTATCCATTGGTGAGCGAACCGCTGCCGAACTATCACGAGGGGAACTTGAACAAGTCCTTATCAAAGGCAGCCGGGGCTATATTGTCGTCACCCACACAGGACCCGATGCGGTGATTACCGTACTTGCTAAATCAACGGCAAAGCTCGGTTTGGTATTTTTGGATGTCAGACGCGCTGCCGAAAAAATCGCCAAAGTCCTAGAAGATGAATTATGAGCAACGTTACCCGCAAGCACTTAGGTGATATGCAAGCACAAGATATTGTCGGGGAATTTCGGCAAACAACACTAACCCATTATGACGGCAATACCCGCCATATTCTCTACACGGATATAGAAACACCTTTCCCTGATGGCAAATTGATTGTTTCAGTAACCGACGCTGATGGTTATATCACCCATGCCAATGATGCTTTTGTTTATATGTCAGGCTACAGCAAAGAAGAGCTAATCGGGCTACCGCATTATGTATTGCGTCATCCCGACATGCCACCAATTGCTTTTAAAGGACTGTGGGACGAGCTTGCCAGCAGTGGTCGTTGGAAAGGTTACGTCAAAAATCTGCGTAAAGACGGTGGGTACTATTGGGTTTACGCTTCGGTGATTGCCAATATTCGTGAAGGACAACTAAAGGGGTATACCTCTGTTCGCCGTCGTCCGTCACAAACCCGTGTTAATGAGTGCACGGCATTGTATAAGACATTATTCTAAAAGGTGAAATATGCTTCGATTTGTTACTGCTGCTGATGTTACTCCCAGCGAATTTTCTGACTGGTATATTTTTAACACTTGGCTGCAAAGAAAAACCAGTCAACGAATTAATTTACACATTCCCATTACTTTCCAAGAACTACAACAACGAATTGAGGCGGATAACGCCGATATGGTTTATGCCAATCCTTATGATGCGGCGATGATGGTGCGTAATCATGGCTTTGTACCATTAGCACGTCCCGACAACCTAAGTGATGAAATCGTTATCATCAGCAAAAAAGACAGCCCGCTACAGACATTTACCGATATTTCTAGCGGTTGTCGTATTGCCTTAACCGATGACCGTGATGTGCGTATGATTGGCTTAATTCTGATTGAGCCGGCTGACTGCAATGAAGAAAATGTTAATTTTATCCCGAAAAAAAACAGCGTTGCCGTCGTTAAAAGTGTCATCAGTGGTGAGGCAGATATTGGTTTTATTCTAACCAAATCTTATGATGCTTTTTCAGGTCTGGTCACCCGTCAATTACGTGAACTTATTCGCAGTGAAATTAGTGTCATTAATCATTCATTGATGGTTAAACCCATCGTTTTAGAAAAAATCCCCAATCTTGTAAATATCCTGACAAGCATGCACCACACAGCAAATGGCAAACCTATTCTTGACAAATTTGGAATAAATGAATGGTTACCCGTTGAACAAGAAGAAACCGAATTTATGATTGATTTGATGGAAACCCTCAAATAAATAAAATTTACCACAAAACCCATAGGACATGGTTGCAGTTGTAGTCATTATTTCAAATTTTTAATGGGTTTGACTTTGCTTTTGTTGTTACAATAATCGCATTAAGATTATTTTTCAGGCATTGGTATTATGTATAAAAAACTTGTTTTTATTGGGCTTTTTAGTATCTCCAACCTGTCCGCCAAAGACAGTCCCATCCCCACAGAAGAGATTAAAAATTTTGTTGATGTCTATAATGCCATCCGCCAAGAATATGTTGAAGAAACCACACCTTCCGAGTTAATTGATAATGCCATTGAAGGCATGTTATCAGGGCTTGACCCGCATTCGGTATACCTAAAGAAAAACGATGCAGAAACTTTTTATCGTGACACCAATGGTAAGTATCCCGGCATTGGCATTGAAGTTGAGATGGTCAAAGGACTACTAAAAGTTATCGCCCCACTTGCCGGCAGCCCCGCCGACAAAGCTGGCATTCGTGCCAACGATACTATTATCAAAATTAACGATAAATTGGTTGATGGTCTGCAAATGAATGAAGTCATTAATTTATTGCGTGGCAACGAGGGTGAAGCTGTTGAATTTGTCATTCAGCATGATTCGGGGGACAC
>JBKEBH010000351.1:0-1580 GCA_047973065.1 Paracoccus sp. (in: a-proteobacteria)
GAACATGGGTGCGGTCCACGGTCATGCCCTGCGCCTTGTGGATCGTGGCGGCATAACCGTGGTCGATTCGGTCATAATCCTTCAGGTCGAAGGCGATGGACCGGCCATCGTCGGTCTGCACGATCATGCCCTTGCCGCCGACCTGCTCGATGGTCCCGAGCGGGCCATACTTCACCCCAAGCCCACGCTCGTTTTGCAGGAACATCACGCGATCCCCGGCGGCGAAGCTGCGTTCGCCGCGCTCGACCATGACGCGCACATCCTCGCCCAGGTCGCCAGCCTCCCGCATCCGGTCGCGGGCGGCTTCGTTGAGTTCCCGCACCTCGGCGTTTGTATGGGTGAGGATGATCCTACTGCTGTCGGGTGCGGCCTGACGCTGACGGTCCCAGCGGTCGATCAGATCGCCCCGCGCCTGTTCGCGCGTTTCAACGGCATGCACCATGTCGTGCGCGTCATAGGCATGAACCGCCGCGCCGATCCTCCCCGTCGCCAGGTCGCGGGTGGCGTTCCGTTGCCAGTCCTCGCGCTGGCGGCGGACCTCACCTATCTCCGCGCCGCCGTGCCGGTCATGGATCGAGCGGAACGCCGCGCCCGCTTCGATGGATTGCAACTGCTGCGGATCTCCGGCCAGCACCACCTTTGCGCCTGCTTCGACGGCATGGGACAGCACCCGCTCCAACTGCCGCGTGCCGACCATGCCCGCCTCGTCGATGACAAGCACATCGCGGACGGTGAGCATGTCGCGGCCATTCTTCCAGCCATGTTCCATGCTGGCGATGGTGCGGGACGCAATGCCCGATCCGCTTTCCAGATTCTCGGCTGCGATGCCGGACAGGGCGACGCCGCGCACCTCGTAGCCTGCTGCTTCCCATGCCTCGCGGGCAACGCCGAGCATCGCGCTCTTTCCCGTCCCGGCATAGCCGACGACAATGCCGAGATCACGTCCGTCCGTGACATGCGCCAGCGCATCAGCCTGCTCCCCGGACAGGACAAGGCCACGTTGTTCGGCGCGCGTAAGCGCTGCTTCTCGGTCGCGGTTGCTGACCGCGTGCAATTCCTTCTCGGCCATTCTCTCGGCAGCATGGTGCAACCGCTGTTCCGCCTCGATCATGTCGCGGGTGGTGAACCGATCCTCGCCGCGTCCGTCCTTGCCGAGTTCTACCAGCTCGGGCGAATTGCGCATCGCGCCCATCACCTCGTTGAACTGGTCTACGCCGTCGCTGTGCCGGTGCGCGAACATCGCCATGTCGCGCCGCGTGAAGGTCGATTGCTGATGTGTGATGGCGTCCAGCGCGACGGAAGGATCGGCGATGATGCGTTCGCCGTTGCCCCGCGCGATCTCGCGGTGCATGTCCGCCCGGTCGGCGGCCTCGATCCCTTCGCCCCCGATCCTTTGTGCGGGCGCGCCGGTCTGGCTTTGCGGTTCCAGTTCGATGCCCTGCGCGTCAAGGCTGCGGTGGTCGATGCGGGCGTCTATGTCGAGTTCTGACAGCCGCTCGTTGACATGTTCGGCCCATCGTTCCCGCCAGCGTTCCACCATCTCCGTGCGGTTCCACTCCCGCACCTTCTGGCCGAAACCG
>JBKEBH010000073.1:0-5409 GCA_047973065.1 Paracoccus sp. (in: a-proteobacteria)
ATCGCCGGAAAAACCAGCCAGTAAAGATCAAAGCAGGTCGCGGCCCGCCAAGTTTCGCATCAGATCACCGACACCGAAAGCCCAAGGCGGACATTCGGTGGACAGTTTGACCGTGTTGCGCAGCCTGCCGAGACCGGGTGCCGAGATCGTCACCACATCGCCGATCTTATGGGTGAAACCTTCGCCAGAAACGTCCCTGTCTTCGGTGGGCGCAAACAGCGTGCCCAGATACAGCACCAGCCCGTCAGGATATTGGTGATGGCGGCCGATGGTCTGGCGGACCAGATCCTCGGGATCGCGGCTGATCTCGGACATCGAGGAATGGCCGTTCAACACATAGCCATCCAGCCCCTCGACGCGCAGGCTCAACTCGGCACGGCGCACATCGTCCAGCGTGAAGGTGTCGTCAAACAGCCGGATCATCGGCCCGATGGCGGCGGTGGCATTGTTGTCCTTGGCCTTTCCCAGCAGCAGCGCCGAACGCCCCTCGACATCGCGCAGGTTCACGTCGTTGCCAAGCGTCGCGCCGACGATCCGCCCGGCAGAGGAAACCACCAGCACGACCTCGGGTTCCGGGTTGTTCCAGACCGAGACCGGATGCAGCCCCACCTCGGCCCCCGGCCCGACCGAGCTGAGCACCTGCGCCTTGGAAAACACCTCGGCATCGGGGCCGATCCCGACCTCCAGGTATTGCGACCAGATGCCCTCGGCGATCAACGCCTGCTTGACCTTTTCCGCCTCCGGCGAACCGGCGCGGATGTTTTTCAGGCTGTCACCGATGGCGGCGCCGATGCGCGCCCGGATCGCCTGCGCGCGGGCCGGATCGCCGGCGGCCTTTTCCTCGATCACGCGTCCGACCATCGACCGCGCGAAGGTCACGCCGCAGGCCTTTACCGCCTGAAGATCGCAGGGCGCAAGAAAATGGATTATCGAAGGATCGCCCACCCGTGCCTGCGCGATCTCGTCAAGCATCCCCAGCACCCGACCCGGCACAGCGCGCAGGAAGCCGGCCGGATCCTCACCCTCGCAGATCTCGGAAACTGTCGCGGCGCCCTTCGCCGTTACATCCACCACTGCGCCATCGCGCAAGGTCACCACCGTCGGGCCTGCCGCCTCGGGCAGCCAGACACGGCCAAGCCAAAGGCCAGCATGATCGTCAATCATCGTCATTCCCCATATTCGCTGAAAGCATGTTCCAGAAGTTGCGCCTCGTCCATGCCGTCCCGGTCCAGCACGGCGGCCGGCCGCCCTTTCGACAGGACCGCGACCCGGTCGCAAAGCGCCGTGATCTCGGGCAGTTCGGACGACGCGATGATGACCGTCAGCCCCTGATCGGCGGCGGCGCGGATGATTTCGTAAAGTTCCGATTTCGCGCCGATATCGACGCCATGGGTCGGTTCATCCAGAAGCAGCAGCCGCGGTTCCGGCATCAGTGCGCGCGCGAAGATCACCTTCTGCTGGTTGCCGCCCGACAGGGTCGTGATCGGCTGGCGGTCGCTTTCCATGCGCACGCCCACCGCCTTCAGGCGTTCCATTGCCTCTCGCGCCTCAATCCGGGCGCTGACCATGCCGCCCGCCGCCATCGCATGCAGGGACGCGACCGAGGCGTTCCGGCGCACATCATGCTGCGGCAGGATGCCGGCCGTCTTGCGACCCTCGGGCACCAGCGTCACCCCGGCGCGCAGGGCCTGATGCGGTCCGGCGGGCCGATAGGGTTCGCCGAAGAGCGCCATCTTTCCTGCCACCGCCTGCCGGGCGCCGCAGATGATTTCAAGCAGTTCGGTCCGCCCCGCGCCAACCAGTCCAAACAGGCCGAAGATCTCGCCCCGGCGCACCTGCAGCGAGATGTCGGACAGATGCCGGCCATCGGCAATCCCGGTCAATTCCAGCGCGGCACCGCCCGCCGGCAGATCGCGCGGGTGATGCCGGAACAGCGCCTCCTTGCCGGTCATGTCGCGGATCAGCTGCTCGCGCGTCGTCTCGGCCGGGCTGCGATCCGAGACAATATGCCCGTTGCGCAGCACCAGCAGCCGGTCACAGATCGCCATCGCCTCTTCCAGCCGATGGGTGATGAAGATGATCGAGGTGCCCTCGCTGCGCGCGCGGCGGACATAGTCCAGAAAGGCCGCGACCTCGCGCGGGGTCAGCGAAGATGTGGGCTCGTCGAGGATCAGCAGGCGCGGCTTGCGGGCGGCGGCGCGGGCGATTTCGACCAGTTGCTGCTCGCCCGCGCGCAGGCTGCCGGCGGGTGCGGCGGGGTCGATCCAGCCCGCCCCGATCTCGTCAAGCATGGCACGCGCGCTGGCGCGGATGGCAGCGAAATCGACCAGCCCCAGCCGGTTGCGGGGAAGCTGGCCCAGAAACAGGTTTTCCGCCACGCTGAGCGCGCCGACGACCGACAGTTCCTGATGGACGAAAGCGACGCCAGCCGCGATGCCTTCAGCGATCGAGTCGAAACTCCGCGCCTGCCCGTCAAAGCTGATGCGGCCGGCAGAGGGCGCCAGCCCGCCCGCGACGATATTCATCATCGTGGACTTGCCGGCGCCGTTTTCGCCCAGAAGACCGATCACCTCGCCCGGCCGGATCTGCAGCGAGACATCGCGCAGCACCTCATTCGCGCCGAAGCTCTTGCCGATCCCCTCAAGCGCCAGAAGCGGGACCGGGGCGGCCCCTGCCCGCGCTTCGCCAGGCATGGTCAATTCGCGGTCTCGGGCGTGATCAGATTGCCCTCGACCTTGATGACATCCGCCTCCGGCATGTCGCCATTGACGATATGGTTGAACAGCATGACCGAACCGTCGAAGGCCTGCTGGAACGGCGCCTGATCGAGAAGGCCGACCATCTCGCCGCTGGCCAGATATTCCATGTTCTCGGGCGTGTGATCGAAGCCGACGACCCCGACTTTGCCGGCAAGACCCAGATCCTTGACCGCCTTGGCCGCACCGAAAGGCCCGCCTGCGGTGACATAGACCATCTTCAGATCGGGATTGGCCGTCATCATGTCCTGCACGAGGCTATAGGCGGTATCGGCCTTGTCGCGGTTCTCGAACGGGCCGACGATCTCGACCCCCGGCGCATTCTCGGCCAGATAGTTCACCGCACCATCCATCCGCGCCTGATGCTGGGTCGCCCCGAAATAGCCGGTGATGACGCCAAGCTTGCCCTCGCCGTCCATCTTTCCGGCGATGAACTCGCCGATCTGAGCGCCGGCAGCGGTCGCATCCTGTCCGATGAAGGTCAACCGCTTGGAAGGTTGGGCACCTTCCGCGATGATCGAGATGACCGGCACGCCCTCGCCCACGGCCTCGTCGATGATGCGCGCGGTGCCGTCGAAGATCGGCACCACGACGATGCCGTCATATTGCTGGACAAGCGCCGCCTCGATCCCGGCCACCACCGCCTCGGCGGTCAGGTCATCGCCCAGATCGACGAAATCGACCTTGCCGTTGAACTGGCCCAAATAGTCATTGGCCGCGCCCGCGCCTTCGGTCACCGGCACCCAGAACGGGTTGTTCTGGAAGGACAGGAAGGCGATGCGCACCTCCTCATCCGCCGCTTTTACTGCGGCAATCGTGCCGCCTTCCGGCAAATCCTGCGCCGCGATCGGTCCGGCAACACACAGCCCCGCCGCTAGCGCGCCGGCCTTCAACAGATTGTTCCACGTCATGATTATTCCTCCCGTTATGCTTTAGTCGTCTTCGTCCGCGCCCCGTTGCAGCCCGTCGATGCCGACGGCCAGAATGATGATCAGCCCCTTGGTGACGACCTGCCAATAGGCCGAAACGCCAAGCAGCACGAAGCCGTTGTTCAGAAGCGCCATCAGCATCGCGCCGATCAGCACCCCGATGATCGAGCCGCGCCCGCCGCTGAGCGCGGTGCCGCCAAGGATCACCGCCGCGATCACGTCCAGCTCGTATCCCATGCCAAGATTGGGGTCGGCGCTGGCAAGGTTGCCGCCAAGGATGATCCCGCCCAGCCCTGCCAGAAGCCCGCAGAAGGTGAAGACCGCGATGCGGATGCGGGCCACATTGATCCCGGCCAGCCGCGCCGCCTTGGGATTGTCGCCGACGGCATAGATCTCGCGCCCGATGACGCTGCGGGTCGCGGCGATATGGACCAGTACCACCATCACCGCCATCACCACGACCGAAACCGGCACGCCGCCGATCCGGCCGGCGCCCAGCCATTCCACCCAGCCCGAATAGGGGACCGGGAAGCCGCCGGTCAGCAGCAAGGCCACGCCCCGCGCGATGGACAGCATCCCCAGCGTGGCGATGAAGGGGTTGATGCGAAAGCGCGTCACCATGATCCCGTTCAGCGCCCCGGCCACGGCCCCGGTGCCGAGCCCGGCCAGCAGGCCCAGAAGATCGCTGCCGGTCGCCCCCATCACCAGCGCCCCGCAGACCGCCGACAGCCCGATAACCGAGCCGACCGAAAGGTCGATCCCGCGTGCGATGATGACCAGTGCCTGACCAAGCGCCACGATGGCCACGACCGAGCCCTGGCGCAGGATATTCATCAGGTTGCGCTGGCTGAGAAAATATTCGCTGGCGAAGGTCAGATAGATCGCCACGACCAGCAGCATGACGATGATCGAGCTTTCGCGGTACCGGAAGATCTGTCGCAGGATGCCGGCCATGTCAGCGCTTCCTGAAATCGGGCGCGCGCTTCTCGGTGAAGGCGGCGCGGCCCTCGGCTGCGTCCTCGGTCGCGAAACAGATTGTCTGCAGGTCGCGCTCGTAAGCGATGGCCTGTTCCAGCGGCAGGTTCATGGCGGCGTTCAGATTGGATTTCGCCGTCTCGGCGGCGATGGGGGCGCGGCTGGCGATGGTGGTCGCGACCTCGATGGCGCGGGCGCGCAGGGTGTCGGCCGGGTGCAACTCGCTGACCAGACCCCAAGCAAGCGCCTGTTCGGCGCTGATCGGATCGCCGGTCATCACCATCATCGCCGCGTTGGACGGCCCGATGGATTGCGCCAGCAGCGCCACCATGCCGCCGCCGCCGATCCAGCCCAGCTTGATTTCCGGCGCCCCCAGCCTCGCGCCTCCGGCGGCAATGCGGATATCGCAGGACAGCGCCATTTCCAGCCCGCCACCAAAGGCATAGCCGTTTATCGCCGCGACCGAGGGCTTACGCAGCGCCCGCAGGGCGTCACAATATTCGGTGCGGTTGCGGAACTGCCACGGCGTCTTGTAACTGTCCAGAAGCGCGATATCGGACCCCGCACAGAAGCCTTTGCCGGTGCCGGTCAGGACGACGGCGCGGATCTCGTCATCCTCGTTGCAGCGCGTGACCGCCGCGACCATCAGCTCGGCCATTTCCGGGGTCATGGCGTTCAGCTTTTCGGGGCGGTTATAGGTGATGATGCCGACCCGGCCCTCGGTCTCGAATGTCAGGGGTTGGGTCATG
>JBKEBH010000129.1:0-2422 GCA_047973065.1 Paracoccus sp. (in: a-proteobacteria)
CGACGGAACTCATTGACGATGTCCTCATCGGTCTGCACCCGTGTACCGGGGTGCGTCTCAACGATCACCAGCCCACTCATGGCTGAGCTGCGAACCAAATTGCGCATGAAACGAAACGCCCCGATCGACACCTGACGGTCATATTCGTCGGTCAGGTAGTTGGTGACGATGCGCGCAGGTTGTGCTGGATCGGCCGACTCGATGGCCACGCTGCCCTGACTACGCGGACGCAACGGATAGCTGAACAGCTGCATCCCTGGGAAGGACTCGAACTGATACGTCGGCGCGGAAAAATCCATTGAAAAGGGCGCGACAAACAGTTGCGCGTCAGGACGATTCAGATCGGGACGAGTTCTAAAGAAACCGCCGACTGGGTATGAGCCCAGGGCCATGATCCCGCTCCGGGAGAGCATGTATTGGACAGCGTTTTTGATTAGACGCAGCCCAGCGAATTCACGATTCTGGCTATCGCGCCAATTACGCAGCCGCACCTGCATAAAGCACAGAAGGTGCTCGCGCATGTTCTGCCCAACGTTGGGACTGTGGGCGACCAGAGGCACGCCATGCTTCGCGAGCAGCTCCCGATCACCCACTCCGGACAACTGCAGCAGGCGCGGCGACTCCAGCGCTCCGGCACTGAGAATGACCTCACGCCGGGCACGGTACGACACGTTCTCACTACCGCCACGACAGGCGCTGACACCAACCGCACGATTGCCATCGAAAAGGATTCGCTGCACCTGGGTGTCTGTAACCACCTGCAGGTTGGGCCGTTTGAGCACCGGCTTTAAGAAGGCCTGCGCTGAGCTTTGCCTCACCCCGTCCGCAATCGTATAGGTAAGGTAGGCGACACCCTCGTGATCCAGTTCGTTGATGTCGTCCTTTCGCGTCAAACCCAGGCTTTCGCATGCCCGTATGACTGCCTCGCCAAAAGCGCTGCGCTTGGCGTAAGGCGCGACCTTCAACGGACCTCGACCGCCCCTGAGCTCGGACTCGCCCAGGGCATGGTTCTCGATGCTGCGGAAGGCTTTGGACATGTTTGCCCAGCCCCAGCCACTCGCGCCGTTGGCTTCCCATTCGTCGTAGTCGGCGGGGTGTCCCCGCATGTAAACCATCCCGTTAATTGCACTGGAGCCCCCGAGCATCTTCCCTCGCGCCCAGACTTCCTGGGTACGCCCACTGGCAGGGTCGACGCTCACTGGATGGTGCCAGGCGTGCCTGGGATCGCTCAGCAATTTGCCAAACCCCTTGGGCATACGGATCAACGGACTGCGGTCATCCGGCCCGGCCTCAATCAGCAGCACACTGTGCTGCCCGTTTTCCGACAGCCGATTGGCCAACACGCAACCCGCCGAACCCGCTCCGACAATGATGTAGTCGAAATCCTTCATGCTCTTGCAACTCTCTTCACTGCCTGACCAGAGCCGGACATAGGGAAACCAAAGTGCGACTGCTGCTCAGCCGAACTGCACGTGGATCGAATGTGGCACCCGCATCATGCTTCCGTGAATCTCCGGTGCTGGCTTGTCGGGGTCCAAGCGTAGGTTGGGCAGCTTGTCGAGAATTGCGGTGAGTGCACGGGTCATTTCCACGCGAGCCAGGTGCTGACCGATGCAAACATGCGGACCGAAAGCAAAGGCAAAATGTCGATGCTGCGGTTTACGGAAAATGTCGAACTGGTCTGGATCGGGGAACTTGGTGCCATCACGATTTGCAGACCCAGCGACAACATCAATAAACGCCCCCGCCGGGATTTCCACGCCACCAAGCGTGGTAGCCGTACTGGTATAGCGGGACTGCATCAGCACCGGACCATCCCAGCGGACGGCCTCCTCGATAGCCTGTGGGATCAGCGAACGATCCTGACGGATTGCCTCCAACTGCTCGGGATGACGCAGCAAGGCAGACAGCAATACGCTGGTAGCACGGTAGGTGGTATCGCCAGCCGCATTGACCAGCTGACGCAGAAAGGAAATAAGCACCTCCCCGGGGAGGTAATCACCATCGACTTCGGCGTGAGCCAGAGCACTGATCAGGTCATCGCCCGGATTTTCCCTGCGCTCGGCGATCAGGCTCTTGAAATAGGCCCCGAGCTTGCGCGAGGCCTCGACGCCATGCTCGACATCCACAGCGACCACGGTCTGTGCGATAGCAAGCTTGTGGAAGATTCCAACATCCTCCGGCGGTAGCGCCAATTGCCGGTAAATGATGTGAAAGGGGTAATGCAGGGTGAATTCCTGCACCAGGTCGGCCTCACCGCGACCGACGAACTTATCCATCAGATCGCTCACCACCGGGTCAACAATTTCATCGCCCCAAGCTGCAACCGTCTGCGGCAAAAAAGCCTTTTGAAAGATTCTGCGAAAGCGCGGGTGCTCGGGGGCATCCATGGTCGAAATGCTGCGCCCGAAGCTGATGCCCA
>JBKEBH010000184.1:0-1513 GCA_047973065.1 Paracoccus sp. (in: a-proteobacteria)
AGATATTGCTGTCCAGATGCAGCGTCTCTGGGTGGTTTGCGGCATGTAGCGCCAATGCGGCGGCGCTATGGTTGATCGCGACATCAGGTGAGCGGCCAAGCGCCATCTCGATCCCGGTCGATGCACCGCCGCCGCCTGCAAAACTGTCGATGATGAGTGACTGCCTCATCGCCCGCCCTCCCCGTCGATATTGCCCAGCACCGGCCGAAAGGTGACCGCCACAACCCACGGGTTGCGGGGCCACGGCGCGCGCTTGGCGTTCAGGCTGTCCCAGAGGCGCTGGAAAGCGCTGCGGGCGTCAACTTTCCAGTCGGTCCAGTTCCAGCCGAAATCGTCATTGCCCGGCAGTCCGTCTAGGTCCGGTATGCCGAATTTCCAAAGCTGCCCGTCCTTGGTAACTTTGGACAGCCCCTCGGCCCGCGCATCCGCCTCGCTGATATCCTGCAACCGCTGCACGCGCACATCGGTGACGTGCAGGGTCAGGCGGCTGGCCCAGCGGGGCATATGGATGCTGGGGCGCCGGCGCCCGAGCATTGCGGTCCCTCCATCGGCCTCATAATGGATTGGACAGTCCATCATTCCGATAGGCGGATAGGCGTCATAGTCCTTGCATGACCGCCACGCCTCGCGCACCCAAAAGCGGTCTCCGACCGAAAGCCTGTTGGGCCAAATGTCGAGGACAGATAAATGCCCCCCTTCGTCATCCATCCATCCCCATTCCTCGTAATCATCCATGCATCCGCTTGGGCCGCGATAGTCCGGCTGCGGCCGCAACAACCTCCGCGTCTGCGTCTTGCCGGTGCCGGGCGCCTCGATCTCGCGCAGGATCGCCCGGACCATGGGGGCGGAAAAAAGGATCGGTTTGTCAGCCATGGTGAGCCTCCGGCACCTGGTCCCATTTGCGACCGTCCAGAAGACGGCCGGCACGGGCCTTGCCGACGCGCTGGAAGGCAGCGTGATCAGTCACGCCAGGTTCGTATTCGGACAGCCCGTCTTGCCAATCTGGTGCGCTATCAATGTCGGCGGGGAAAAGAATGTTCCCATCCTCTGACCGCCCGTTCTGAGCGCCCCACATCGGGGCTGACCCCATTTCCCAAGGCAACCACTCGCCCCATTGCTTGAAGAAGAACGGCACCCCAGCCGCCACGCACTGATCGCGCAGGGACCGCGCCCAATCGGGATGCATCGGCCGCGCATTCCGTCCGCTCTCTCCGCCGACGATCACCCAATCGAGGCCGGGACGTGCATATGGCCCAAGGCCCCAGCCCCGAAGCAGGCTGACATAAACTCTATTCTCCGGACGAGCATCCACACCTGTAGCGAGCCGGATCGGATCACGATCAATGAGCGACACCGGCCCCAGCAGCGGCTCAAGGCTGGCGAACCGCACCGCAGCCGGGCAATCCAGCAGCTTCGGGATGCGCAGATCGGCGCTGGCCTGATCGCTGGCGCTGGTGCCGAGCCAGACGTTGGGTAGAGGCCACGACTGCCCTTCCTGCAGCAAGAGTAATCT
>JBKEBH010000020.1:0-1592 GCA_047973065.1 Paracoccus sp. (in: a-proteobacteria)
ACCCCGATCAGCCGCTTTCCCGTCCCCCGTTTGCAGGACCTGCCCGACGACATCCGCACCCGGATCGAGGCGGTGCAGGAAAAATCCGGGTTCATTCCGAATGTGTTCCTGGCGCTGGCCCACAGGCCCGATGAATTCCGCGCCTTTTTTGCCTATCACGATGCGCTGATGGACAAGCCCGGCAACCTGACCAAGGCCGAACGCGAGATGATCGTCGTCGCCACCTCGAACGCGAACCAGTGCCAGTATTGCGTCATCGCCCATGGCGCGATCCTGCGCATCCGGGCCAAGAACCCGCTGATCGCCGATCAGGTCGCAGTGAATTACCGCAAGGCCGAGATCACGCCCCGCCAAAAGGTCATGCTGGATTTCGCCATGAAGGTTTCCGCCCGCGCCCATGAAGTCGGGGATGCCGATTATCAGGAATTGCAATCCCACGGCCTGACCGAGGAGGACGCCTGGGACATCGCTGCCATATCGGCATTCTTCGGCATGTCGAACCGGATCGCGAATGCCTTCAGCATCCCCTCGAACCCCGAATTCTACGCGATGGGGCGCTGACATGGCCAAGGGTTACAAGGACATGCTGGCCGAGGCCGACGCGCTGGTCACATCCGTCAACGCCGATGAAATGGCGGGCCGCCTTCAGGATGCGGGCATCGTCATGGTCGATATCCGCGATCCGCGCGAATTGCAGCGCGAGGGGATGATCCCGGGCGCCTTTCATGCCCCGCGCGGGATGCTGGAATTCTGGATCGACCCGGAAAGCCCCTATCACAAGCCGCGTTTCGCCGAGGGCGCGACCTATGTGTTCTATTGCGCCTCGGGCTGGCGGTCGCTGCTGGCGGCAAGGCTGGCGCAGGAGATGGGGCTGGAGGCGCGCAGCCTGCGCGGCGGATTTTCCGGCTGGCGCGATGCCGGCCTGCGGGTGGCGGATAAAGCCTGAAGCGGGTATCAGACCAGTTCGGCCGGCCCGCCATAAGCCGCAACCAGCTTGTCGGCGGTCAGCAGGATCATGCCCTCGGCTGCGGCCTGCACGATCAGCATGCGGTCGAACGGATCGCCATGCAGCGGGGGCAGGTTGGCAAGGCCAAGGCAATGGCGTCCCTCGACCGGCAATTCCTGGTAGCCGTTGGCCAGCAGCCCGGCGCGCAGAACACCCGGATCGACGCGGAAATCGGACCGGTCCAGCGCGCGCTTGATCGCCACCTCCCAGATCGAGGCCGCGCTGAACCACAGCGCATTGGCCGGGTCCATCAGCCGGTCTGCGGTGCGCGGCGCGATACGCTCGGCCGCGAAGGCCGACCACAGCAGCAGATGCGTGTCCAGCAGCAGATTCACGCGGTCTGACCGCCATCCTGACTGCCTTCGAACATGGACTTGATGGCATCGGCGCCCATGCGGTCGAAATCATCGGGCACGCTGAACTGACCCTGCATAAAGCCCAGCCGGCGCGGCTGATCGCCGTCCAGACGCATGACCTTGACCAAGGGCTTGCCGGCACGGGCGATGACAAAGCTCTCGCCGGCGGCAGCGCCCTCGACCAGCTTGGACAGATGGGTCTTGGCCTCATGCATGTTCACGGTTTTCAT
>JBKEBH010000199.1:0-2325 GCA_047973065.1 Paracoccus sp. (in: a-proteobacteria)
GGGAGCGGACGTGACCATCACCCTCGACAACGCAACTGAACTCACCCTAACCCCCCACCGCTGGACCTACGATAGCTTTGCCGAGGACTCCGGCTGGATCCGTCAGATCCCCCTCCGCCATGCTTGGGCCTCCACCATCCACAAGTCCCAAGGTCTCACCCTCGACCGGGCGCTCATCGACATCCGCGCCGCCCGCGAACCCGGCCAAGCCTACGTCGCCCTCTCCCGCGTGCGCAGCCTCGCGGGCCTCCTACTCAAAGACATGTTCAAGGGGGTATGGATCAGCGAGGAGGCTATGGCCTTCCATCGACACGTCGAGCGAGGTCTCAATGGCGATGTGGGGATTGTAACGCCACATTGAAAAACAATCCTATGCCCAAGAAAACCGCATCCACCTGGCCCCGTATGGCCTACTTCCGGGGGGCCGAATCCCGCAAATCCGCAGGAGAGATCACGTTGCCCGAGTTGATCGCCAACACCCAGCAAGGCGAGTACAAAGCCGCCGTGGAGGTCGTGCGCCAGCTAGTCGCCGACGGGGCCAACAAGGCTGACATCTCCGCCGCCAAAAAGCAGCTCCACGCCGTCACCCTCTCTGGATACGCCGAGAGACGATTTGAGAAGCACAGCTTAATCGAGCACACCGGCTACCTCCAGGGCGACTTCGACGGCAAGGCCCACCCGGACTGGAGTCTGGACCAGCTCCGCACCCAGGTCGAAGCCTCCCCCTTCGTCATCGCCGGATTCGTCAGTCCATCCGGCACCGGCATCAAGGCCGTCATCAAGATTCCAGCCGACATCGCTCGCCACAAAGACTCATTCCGGGGAGCGCAAGAGCACTTCGCCGCGCGCGGACTCACCCTCGACCCCGCCTGCAAAGACCCCGTGCGCCTCTGCTTCGTCAGCCACGACCCGGAAGCATGGATCATCGAAGACTCCGCCGCCGCCCCCACCATCGAGCCGGTCGCCGCCCCCAAGCCCAAGAGCCGCGACTACGGCCCGAGAGACCACGCCGACACCAGTGCCGAAGACATCCGCGAAATGCTCGGCTACATTCCGAGCCGGCCAACCTACGATGAGTGGCTGCGGATTGCCTCAGCCGTCTGGAGCGTCCTCGGTGAGCACGTAGGCAACCAAGTCCTGTCCGCCTGGTCTCCTGAAGAATCGGAAGGCGAGTACCAGCGCAAATTCAAGAGCCGCCTGAAAGAGGTGGGGGTGGGCACACTGGTTTGGTATGCCATGCGCGGAGGCTTCGACCCCGCCGCCGCCGCCCGCAAGAACGCCTGGGCGGGGATCATCCGCTTCGCAGGGCATGAGGCCAAGCAGGGCACCCGCTCGGCAGCCGTCGCCCCCACCCATGCCGACGGCCCCGAAGCCAAGCCGGGAGACGAGGGCGACCCCTTCAACGGCGAGGCCCACCCGGACAACATCGAATTCCTGCGCTGGTGTCTCGATCACGGCCAGCGCGGTGATGCCCACCTCTACGCCTCCATTGTGGCGGGGGTCCGCAAATACGATCACCTGGCCGCCCAATGGTGGCGCTGGGATCAGCCCGCCGGCGTGTGGCGGCGGGACAGCGCCAACCATGTGCGCCTTGACCTGGGTGAGCGCGTCATTGCCGCCTACCTCCACCTCGACTCACTGCTCGCCGCCGACCTCAAGGCCAGGCCCAGCAAGGCCGAGAACCCCAAGGACGACCAGAGAATTCAGGGCAAGCTGGCCATTCGCAAGCGAATCCAGGAATTCGGCGATGCCAGTTGGTGCCGTAAAGTTCTCTGGTTCGCCGAAGCCGTGCCCACACTATCCGTGGAAACAACAGACTTCGATTCTCATCGCCACCTCTTCGGCATTCGGGGAGGGGTGATCGACTTCGACTCCAACGAATGGAAACCCTCCCAGCCTGGACACCTCATTTCCAGGGCCGCTCCCGTGAGCTTCGTTCAATCCGCCCAATGCCCCACCTTCGACGCCTTCCTCAATCTCTGCCTGGGAGACCAAGAGTTGATTGACTTTGTGCTTCGTGCCGCCGCCTACTCCCTGACCGGACACACCGACGAGGACAAACTCTTCTTCTGCCACGGCTCCGGAAGCAACGGCAAGAGCACCTTTATGCTAATTCTCCAGGAATTAGCAGGTGAGCAGATGACCCGCATCCCCTCCCGCGTCTTCATGGACCGGAGAGGAGGAGACCAGACCGTCGATTACCAAAAGAGCCGAATGCGCGGAAGCCGCATCGTCGACACCGACGAGTAGGGCGCAGGCAAGACGCTGGCCGAGGACAGGATCCAGCAGCTCATCGGCGGCGACTCCATCACCGCCCGCGAGCCC
>JBKEBH010000029.1:0-1881 GCA_047973065.1 Paracoccus sp. (in: a-proteobacteria)
TCAGTTTAACTTTTTAAAGTCAATCATAAAAGCGCAGTTTAGCTGCGCTTTTTATTTAGTCAGTTAGCATCAATCAAATCAGCTCGACTTTTAGCTTGTTGTACAGAAATGCAAGTACACTGTAATCTCTTTATTAGTTATTTTATCAACTTACTTATCCAGTAAAAATAAGAGCAAAAACAGTGCTAATAAGTAGTTTTTATCTCTGTAGCAAATAGTTTTCTATTCCTAATTTTTATTTATAATAATTAATCATATCTTGTTTCTTCACTTTTTATTTACTATACTCCCACTAGACAAATATTCCCTTAGCAAGAAGTTGTGCCTCATACTGAAAAAACGAACTAAATAAAATATAAAAACTAAATGGGTAGAAAGAAAATTTACGATAAAGTTCCGAGTTATGACAAAATGCTAATTCCAACATTGAAGGCATTGAAACAACTTGGTGGCTCTGGTTCAATTGATGAAATCAATGAGAAAGTTTACGAAATAGAAAACTATGACGAAAAAACGTTGGAAATACCGCACGATGAAAATGGAGTGCAAACTAAAGTTGAATATCGCTTAGCTTGGGCAAGAACCTATCTCAAAAAATATGGACTATTAGAAAATTCTTTACGTGGAGTTTGGGCATTAGTTGATAACGAGATTGATATAGCAAATTTTAATTCTGATGAAATCGTTCGTTTTGTAAGAGAAAAAACTCGAAAATCCAAATCTGATAAACCTAAAAATCCTAAACTTCAAACAAAGAAGTCAAAGATGAAATAGAAGAGCAAATAGACTGGAAGGAGAACTTAATTTCTGTACTGTTAAATATTGAGCCTTCAGCGTTTGAACGTTTATGTCAAAGACTTTTACGAGAAAGTGGCTTTGTTCAAGTAGAAGTAACAGGAAAATCAGGCGATGGTGGAATTGATGGAAAAGGAATTGTGAGAATTAATGGATTTTTAAGTTTTCACGTCTTCTTCCAAAGTAAAAGATACAAAGGTTCTGTAAGTTCTGGAGATGTTAGAGATTTTCGAGGAGCTATGCAAGGACGAGCGGACAAAGGATTATTTATTACAACTGGGAATTTTACAAGAGAGGCTATCAAGGAAGCGACAAGAGACGGAGCTCCGCCAATTGACTTGATTGACGGAGAGCTACTTTGTGACAAATTAAAAGAGTTCAATCTTGGAGTAAAAACCGAATTAATTGAAGATGTTAGTATTAATCCTGAATGGTTCGAGAAAATATAAAAAAGTACATAGGCACAATGGGTGAGGTCTAAACGTAGTATCGCTTTCTCAAGTTTTATCTCTAGATTTGCAGTAAGAGATATTGCGGTTAGGCGATGTTCGACGCTGTCGCGAGTGATAGGCGAACATCATCGAAGACGTCGTCCGTTAGCAAACATATTATAAACACGATGGAACATTTTCAATGTAACAATTTTAATTTAACACATTTAAGGAGAAACAATTGCTTATTTACACAATAGAGAATAACAAAGAAACAAACCTTTATTTTCCAACAGATTCTAGTAATTTCAACTGTCAAATTGGTGGTGTTGTAGATAATGCGTAACTAATAATGACTGATGTTGTAATTCAAAGTTTAGTCCCAATACTTGTCATAATACTTGCAGGAATAGGATGGCTCTATCGACAAGAAAAAGAAAAACGTCTTCAAATTGAAAAACAGCTCTCCGAGAGCAAATACAATGTTTATATTAAACTTTTGACTGTATTCTTTGACATTCTAAAACAAGTAAAAAAGGGACAGAAAACTAATGCTGACAGAGCAACCGCAAACTTTAGTCAAAACAGCCATAATTAAGGAATTAGAATAGAAATCTAAGGCAACCTCATTGATAATCTTGCAATTAAAACTACA
>JBKEBH010000273.1:0-1585 GCA_047973065.1 Paracoccus sp. (in: a-proteobacteria)
CGCCGAGTGTATCGGCGACGGCCGCTGGTTCACCGAGAAGTCCGCCCAGTACGCCCGCGACCGCGTGGTGTTCGGCCGCCCGATCGGGCAGAACCAGGGCGTGCAGTTCCCCATCGCCGAGGCGCACATCGAGATCGAGGCCGCCGACCTGATGCGCTGGCGCGCCTGCGAGGAATACGACTCCGGGCGCAATGCCGGTGCCGCGGCGAACATGGCCAAGTACCTGGCCGCCAAGGCCAGCTGGGAGGCAGCCAACGCCTGCCTGCAGACCCACGGCGGCTTCGGCTTCGCCAACGAGTACGACGTCGAGCGCAAGTTCCGCGAGACCCGTCTGTATCAGGTGGCGCCGATCTCCACCAACCTGATCCTGTCCTACGTGTCCGAGCATCTGCTCGAACTGCCGCGCTCCTTCTGAGGCCAGCACAGCCATGCAGATCGATCGCCTCGACCACCTGGTGCTCACGGTGCGCGACCTGGACGCCAGCATCGACTTCTACACCCGCGTGCTGGGCATGCGCCTGGAAACCTTCGGGGCCGGGCGCAAGGCGCTGCTGTTCGGCGCGCAGAAGATCAACCTGCACCTGGCCGGCCACGAGTTCGAGCCCAAGGCCGAGCGGCCGACGCCGGGCTCGGCCGATCTGTGCTTTCTGCTGAGCACGTCGCTTGAGCAGATCGCCGACGAACTGGCCGCAGCCGGCGTCGCGGTGGTCGAGGGGCCGGTACAGCGCACCGGTGCGGGCGGCCCGATCCGCTCGCTGTATGTGCGCGATCCGGACCACAACCTGATCGAGCTGAGCAACCCGCTGTGAGCGATGCCCACAAGAACCCTGTCCGCAAGAACCCCTGTTTGTAAGAACAATGACAAGAGTGCCCAGTGATGACCGATAACACTCGCGAACTCGCCGGCTTCCTCGCCGATCTGCGCTACGACGACCGGCCCGAAGCGGTGGTCGCACGCACCGAGGAGCTGTTCCTCGACTGGCTCGGCTCGGCCCTGGCCAGCCAGGGCCGCCACCCGATTCCGCTGTTCGAACGTTACGCCCGGCGCATGGGACCGAGTGACGGCCCGTGCCAGGTGCTGGTCAGCGGTGCGCGCAGCTCGGCGCAGTTCGCCGCGCTGGTCAACGCCGCCAGCTCGCACTTGGTGGAGCAGGACGACCTGCACAACAGCTCGGTGCTGCACCCGGCCACCGTGATTTTCCCGGCTGCCCTGGCCGCCGCGCAGGACCTGGGCAAGAGCGGCCGCGAGCTGATCCTGGCCAGCGTCGCCGGTTACGAGGCGGGCATCCGCATCGGCGAGTTCCTCGGCCGCTCGCACTACCGCATCTTCCACACCACGGCCACCGTCGGCACCTTGGCCGCCGCCGTGGCGGTGGGCAAGCTGCTCGGCCTCGACCAGGCGCAGTTCGTCCACTGCCTGGGCAGCGCCGGCACCCAGGCCGCCGGGCTCTGGCAGTTCCTGCGCGACGCCGCCGACTCCAAGCAGCTGCACACCGCCAAGGCCGCCGCCGATGGCCTGCTCGCCGCCTACCTGACGGGCGACGGCCTGAGCGGCGCGCAGAACATCCTCGAAGGCGAGCAGGGC
>JBKEBH010000279.1:0-55583 GCA_047973065.1 Paracoccus sp. (in: a-proteobacteria)
CCCTTGCCCCGGCTGCGGCTCATTTCGGGAGGATAGGATCATAACCCGATTCTTCGTGCTGAAGCAGGTCCGACTGGAAGTCGGAGGGTTGTACCCAGACGTGGATACTCAAGCGGGGCTGCAACTTACAGCTTGCATTGTCTCGCGCACGGTTAGCGAGCCCCGGCAGAGCAGGATCACACACCCAGAATTAGAATAGGACCGCCCCGGCAGGCCGGCCCCTCTCCTATTGTGATCTGCCGTTTCGGAAAGAGCTACTTCCGCTTGGTCGTCATCGCCACATCGACCGAATAGGATTTCAGCTTCGCCATTTCATCGGCGAACCCATCCGATTGACGCAGCCGGGCAAGCTTGGCCTGACGCCGTTCTTCGACAAGATCGGCCGCCGCGCGCACCGCCGGGATCTTCAGCAGCTTCGCAATCAGCGCATCGCGCTCGTTTGCCAGCGCCAGAGCCGAGCGGTCCTCGATCTCATTGCGGTCAAACACCCCGAAATATTCCGGGTCGTATTTCGAATGATTGTCGAGAACATCGCCGCGCAGACGGCGCAGCATGTATTCCTCACGCGATTTCACCCCGTAATGGCTCATCTGCGCGATATCGTAGCCGGCCTTCTTGCCGTTCAGGCGCCAGCTCAGCACTTTGCCGTCCAGCATGTCGCCGCTGCCATTCAGCCAATCGACAGAATAGGCCTCCCCTTCCGGGGTTCGCACGAAGCGCATCTTCAGATAGGGCCGATGGATGGCCAGCGACATATGCGGGTCGGCCTTGAACAGGGTCTTGATCCCGTAACCCTTGCTGAATCCGTCCGGGGCTGCGCTTGTCAGTCTTTCGGTCACATAACCGTCCTCGAAGGCATAGGCGCCATTGCTGCCGAAGAAGCGCCAGGTCAGGCACATGCCGGTCGCCTGCCGATGCAGGATCTCGTCGATCAGGGTATCGACCTTGTGATCGCCGATCTTGATCGAGACGAATTCATCAAGGTCCATGACCAGAAGCCATTCCGAACCCATGATGAAAGGGTTGATCTCGGCCCAGTGCAGGGCGCGCGATTGTGGCGGCTTCTCGCGCCAGTTCGGATTGTCGAGCCGGGTCACCAGACCGACCGAGGCCAGGGCATCGAACATCTCATCGGTGCCGTCGGTGCAGTCATTGGTATAGGCAACGATATCAGTGAAGCCGAGCACATGGTGATGAGCGACCCATTCCAGCACATAGGGTCCTTCATCCTTGGCCATGGTCACGATGGTGACGCGACCATGCGGCGAAACATTGGCCCCGCCCGGAATCAGCTTCTTGCGCTGCGGCAGGTCTTCCAGGGCCTTGGCGCCAGCCTCCTTGGTTGCAGCTTCGATGGCGCGGGCCACGGCTTTTTCATGGGCGATCTGATCCTGATCCTTCGGGGGCTCCAGCGGCTCGATACTGGGAACATGGGTCAGCGGCGCGCGCGGATATTCGACCACGCCATGATCGGATACCCAACGACCGATCCAGCTGTCACGAGACGGATAGCCGCCCTCGGTCCGCTCGGCCTCCTTGCGCATCCAGCGCGAATAGAGATGAACCGAATAGCTGTCGGAAGCCTTCATGCGATCAATCACCTCATCGCGCTTGCGCGGATTGACCAGCATCTTGCGTTCCTGGAAGGCAACCGGAAAGAAGACATGCGGCGACGCTGCATGGGCGATATCGCCGGTGGCTTCGGCATAATAGGTCAGGGCCTTGGGGCCATAGGTCGCCCAGGGCATATCGCCGATGGTAAAATCTCCGCGGTCCCAGGCTTCCTCGATTTTGGCGCAACGGCCCGGCTTCAGCCAGAGCGGAATCGGTCGGGGAGAGGTCAGGAAGTCATAAAGCGAGGTCAGAAGCGGCGAATCTGCCGGGGTGCCGAAAACCGCATTGCCCAGCTCGATCCGGTCGTCGCGTTCGTGGCCGAGGAACCAGCCGCGCGCCGCGTCAAAAGGCTTGAGTGCAATCACATCGGTATCGACCCAGACCCGCCCGGTCTGGCGCGCCATCATCACCCGGAAGATATCGGCATGCAGCGCCGGGCTGCCTGCGCTTTTATAGATCAGGATATCGTCCTGCGGCCACACTTCGCGCGCATCGCGCAGATCCACGCCCGCCGGTACATTCGGCACTTTGCCATAGGTGTACAGCGCCACGTTATGCCCGGTTTCGACGAAGCTTTGCAGCGAGGCGATCTCAAGCCAGGACAACGCGCCGTCGATCCATAGCGAACCGATTTTTGCCAAACCGTCCCTTGCGCCGCCCTGTGCGGAATTCAGATCATTACCCATTGAATCTTTCTGCTTCTGATGCATCGCCACGACTTTCGACGCCTTTCCTCAAGTCTCGATTTCATTGCCGAACATAAGGACGGCATCCATTCCACATACGATCAGGCCTGCTTGCGACTGGCACCGTCAGGTCCGGCAAATCGAACCGCGCATAATCATCTGTATAATAGTCACGCACAAACGCGCCAAGTGCCGGAGGCAGTTCCATCGCCTGATACTTTCCGACCAGGGCACGCCCCATGCCGACCGAATGCGTGTCTCCGCTCCATTCATCAAGCCAGGGAATGAAATCGTCGAAACCATCTTCCAGGCGGAAGATCTTGCACCATTGCGGAACGAACCAGCCCTGCGGGCGGAAATGGTCGTCGAAACGGGCATGGCGAGTTTGTCGAACTCGGCAATGCGCGGCAACCATTGCTCGAAGCTTTCCTCGGCCGGGATCTTCTTGCGCTTGGTCTGGTGGAAGTGGAAGGCGCTGCGCACCCGGGCCAGCGGATCGCGCACAAAGGCGAAGCCGGCATCGAAAAACCCTTCGGGGAAAAGCCTGTTCAGCTGTTCCACCGAAAGATGCTGCGGCGAGGTCCGGCACCAATTGTGCCTGTTGCCGGGCGTCAGTTTCCGGTCCAGAAAAGCTGCCGGCCCATATCGCGTCACCAGGTAATTTTCGATGCTGGTTCCCGCACATTTCGGGACATGCGCAAAATAGATCAGCTTGCCCGAATGCTTAAAGAACGGCATTAGTCAATTTCCCTGTTTCCGCCACGCGGTTCCGATAGATTGACCACCAGTAGAGGTCTTGGCAAAATCGCGAGGCCTGAGTTTCACGTTCAAACGGACATATCCCAACAGATGACTCTCCACAATGCCCGCACTGTACCGGTACCCGTTCGCGTGCCCCATCCCGAACCGGAAAACGGCTGGTCCCGTTCGGTCCTGCGTCTGCGTGATGTTGTCGTCGACCCGGAACATGGCGGCGTATGGACCGAGGATGGCCTATGCCCAGAAGCGATGCTTTATCGCTGGTCGGGCACCTATCGCGGCTGGCGCGGCACCCGGCCCGAAAATCCGCAGCGGCTCGCCGGGCGGCATTTGTGGGGCGGCACCATTTTCTTTCACTTCGGTCATTTCCTGTCGGAATCGCTCAGCCGGCTCTGGGCAGCGCAAAGCAGCGGTGCGGCATCGATCCTGTTCACGCCCAAAAACATGAAGGGCAAACGCCCCGAGGATCTGGTCGGCTATCAGAAGCAGGTACTTGCCAGCCTTGGCATCAACCTGCCGGTACGGATCTGCTATGAGCCGCTTGAGATCGAAGAGCTGATCATCCCGGGCCAGGGCTTCGGGCTGGGCCGGATGTCGACGGGCACACCGGAGTTTCGCGACTTTGCCCGGCAGATGGACCCCGGTGCAGGCGCAGATGCCGAGCAGGCAGCGCGACCGGCGCGCAAGATTTATATCTCGCGCTCGGCCCTGCCCAAGAAGACCGGCAGCATTCTGGGCGAGGCCGCGATCGAGCAGGCGCTGATGCAGGAGGGTTTCGAAATCTATCACCCGCAGCAGCATTCCATCGAACACCAGCTGCGCACCTTCCGGGATGCAACCCATCTGGTCGGCCCTGACGGCTCGGCCTTTCACCTGGCCGGCTTCATCGCCCGACCCGATCAGAGTTTCACCATCATCAAGCGCCGCAATGCCCGCGAATATCTGACCTTCTATCATCAGATCATCGCCGCCGGCGCGCAGGTCCATGTGGTCGACGCCGTCATTGCCGACTGGATCCGGCCCGGCAAGCACAAGGCCGATGACATGAGCTGGGGCGAGGTCGATCCGGGGCGCCTTTCCGATGGGTTTCTGGCGCTTGGGCTGATCGATAACCCGCTGGAAATCCATGCGGATCTTGCAGATGAGCTGGCGCAGATCGGCAGGATCCATAAGGGCGAAATGACCCGGCTGGACGTTGCTGAGGACGGCGTGCCGGCCAGTTGACGCCGCTGCCGCGCGGCGGGCAGCTGCGACATAACGAACGGAAGGCGACCGGCTCGTTCAATATGCCTGCAAGCAGCTTGCACGCGGCATGGTGGAGTGCGAAAAGCGCGCATGGATATCCGTTTCAAAGCTCTTTGCGTACACCTTCTGACTGCGACCGGCGCGGTTCTGTCGATGCTGGCCATGTTGGCCGCCGCTGATCTGCAATGGTCGCTGATGTTCTTCTGGCTGATCGTCGCGCTTGTCGTCGATGGGGTCGATGGCCCCCTCGCCCGGCGCTACAAGGTCAAGGAAAACTGGCCGCTTTATGACGGGGTCCTGATGGATCTCATCATCGACTTCCTGACCTATGTCTTCATTCCGGCCTTCGCCCTGTTCAAATCTGGTCTGCTGCCCGGCTGGACAGGCTGGTTCGCGATCATCGCCATCACCTATGGCTCGATCCTGTATTTCTCCGACACGCGGATGAAGACCAAGGACAATTCCTTCGCGGGCTTCCCGGCCTGCTGGAACATGCTGGTGCTGGTTCTGTTCGCGCTGAAGCCGAATTTCTGGCTGATTCTGCTGATCGTCACCGTGCTGACCATCGCCATGTTCACCAATGTGAAATTCATCCATCCGGTGCGCACGCAGCGCTGGCGGGCGATCTCGCTGCCGATGGCGGCAGCCTGGGTATTTTTCGCCATCTGGGCGATCGCGGTCGATTTTCACCCGGCCAGCTGGGCGAATTGGGGGCTTGTCATCACCAGCCTCTGGTTGCTCTGCGCCGGTGCATTGCAGCAGCTGACCGAGCCGCGCCAGGGCTGACCTGCGCCCGGCGCCGGGGGGCTCTGTCGTCGGGTCACGGCTTATTGTCCTTGATCGCGGCGCGATTCCCCCCATTATCCCCCCGGCCTATGACCATCTGGGGGAAAAATGACCAATCACTGGAAAGCCGCCGCAGTTCTTGCTCTGCTGGCCTCGCCCGCGCTTGCCGCCCAAGACACCATCACGCTCGGCATGGTGCTGGAGCCGCCAAGCCTCGATCCGACCGGCAATGCGGCCGCCGCCATTGACGAGGTGGTCTATGCCAATATCTTCGAGGGCCTGACCCGCTTCGGCCCTGACGGGGCGATCCTGCCGGCGCTGGCGGCCTCCTGGGAAGTCGAAAACGACGGCAAGACCTATGTCTTCCACCTGCATGACGGGGTGACGTTCCACGACGGCGCCGCCTTTGACGCGAGCGATGTGGTCTTCTCTCTCGACCGCGCCCGGGCAGCGGATTCGGTGAATGCCCAGAAAACCCTGTTCGAAGGCATCGAATCGGTCGAGGCTGCCGATCCGCTGACTGTGCGGGTAAACCTGAAGGCCGCAGACGGGATGTTCCCGTTCAAGATGGCCTGGGGCGATGCGGTCATGCTCGATCCGGCCACGGCCGCGAATGAAGCCACCCAGCCGGTCGGCACCGGCCCGTTCAAATTCGTCGAATGGAAGCAGGGCGATTTGATCAGGCTTGAGGCCTTTGACGGCTATTGGGGTGACAAGCCCGCCCTGCAATCGGCCACCTTCCGCTTCATCGCCGATCCGACCGCAGCCTTTGCCGCGATGATGGCCGGCGATGTCGATGCCTTCCCGATGTACCCTGCGCCCGAAACCCTGGCCCAGCTGGAAGCCGATCCGCGCTTCAAGGTGATCGTCGGCACCAGCGAGGGTGAGACCATCCTGACCATGAACAAGGCGGTACCGCCGCTCGATAACCTCAGGGTCCGCGAGGCGATTGCCCATGCCATCAACCGGCAGGAGCTGATCGACGGCGCCATGTTCGGCTATGGCACGCCGATTGGCACGCATTTCGCGCCCCATCACCCCGATTATGTCGATCTGACAGAAAAATCGGCCTATGACCCCGAAAAGGCGAAAGCCCTGCTGGCCGAGGCCGGGGTCACGGAGCTGAAACTGCGTCTGGCCCTGCCGCCCACCCCCTATGCAAGGCGCGGCGGCGAATTGCTGGCCGCCGAGCTGCGCGCGGTCGGCATCGAGACCGAGACCACCAATATGGAATGGGCGCAGTGGCTGGAAACGGTCTATAAGGGCAAGGATTACGATCTGACCATCATCAGCCATGTTGAGCCGATGGATATCGGCATCTATACGCGCGACGATTACTACTTCAACTATGACAATCCCGCGCTGAAAGAGGTCATGGCCGAGGTGAACACCACCACCGACGACGCCCGCCGCTCGGAGCTGCTGAAACAGGCGCAGACCATCATCGCCGATGATTTCGCCAATGCCTATCTGTTCCAGCTGGCCAAGACCGGCGTTGCCAACGCCAGGATCGAAGGGCTCTGGGAAAACGCCCCAACCCCGGCGAACGATCTGTCACAGGTGCACTGGACCGAGTGACCCGGTCCCAGACCTCTCCCAATCCGCAAGGGGCGCCCTCATCCGGCGCCCCTTTCCTGTTGGCCGCCCCGGCAAGCGCCCTATAGCTGCTACGTCCGGCAGAACGCCATGACGACCAGCAGCCCGGCGGCGCAGGTCAGGCCTGCGCAAAAGCCCACCCAGATGCCCGGAGCGCACAGCTCCAGCGGACCGGACAGGACCATGCCCCCGCAATCCCGATCAGCCAATAACAGCCTGTGCTAAGCGCCATCGGCTGCACCGTCCGCCGCAGCCCGCGCAAGGCGTGGACAAAGACGATCTGCCAAGCATCGAACAGGAAGAACGGGGCGGTCCAGCGCAGCAGATCGACCAGCAGCCTGTGCGCTTCGGGCGCGCTCTGCGACCCGGAAAAGACCCCAACCACAGTTTCGGCACCGAGACTGACCGTCACCGCGAGAATCGCGCCGCCACCCCCGGACAGGGTGCCGCCCAGCCGCAGCAGGCGGAAGATCTGCCTGCTTCCGGCAAAGCTGGCCGCCGCAATGCGGGCCGAGAGCACTTCGCCGAACGCCCCGCTCATCGCGCAGTTCAGCTCCATCACCGCGAAGACTACTGTGCCGGCGGCAAGCCACAGCGGTGACTGGACCCCGAGCAGGTAAAGCACGACAACGAAGAGGGTGCTTTCAAGCGCCTGCCGCGCCCCGGCCGTCTAGCCCAGCAGGACGATCTCTCCGACAATCGGCATCACCGCAGCTGGCCTTACAGCACTGAAGCGCACAAAGCCGGCGCACATCGCATAGCCCAGCAAAGCCAGCGCCGCCGCCAGATTGACGAAGGTTGTGGTCCAGGCGGCTCCGGCAACGCCAAGACCGGGCCAGGCCCAGGCCCCGTGGACAAGAAGGATGCTGGCAAGCAGATTTCCCAGCACGAAGCCAGCCGACAGAAACAGAATTGCACCGGTACGCCTCACCACGTTGAGGGCATTCTTCAGGGCGGCCAGCAGGAGGGCGGGCGCGATTGCCCAAGCCAATACCCGGGCACAGGCATTGAAAGGGGCGAGCAGATCCGGGGCATACCACTCCCGCTGTCAGAATCCGGCCCACGCTCTGCCCGATCACGATGGCAGTCCCCCTGACCAGGGCCGCGATCAGCAGCGACGCAATCACGACATTCCCGCAACGATCCGGCCCGGGCCGCTTCGCCATCAGAACCGCCCCGATCAACAGCACGGAAAAGCCGATCACCATGACCGACAGCAGGATGGTCTTGCCCAGCTCGGCCGTGCCAAGGGATCGGACCGCGGCAAGACGGGTCAGGCTGACAAGGATTTCGGTGAGGTAAAACGCAGCGATTGGAAGCGCAGCACGGATCAGGCTCCAGGGCGTGACTGACACAGGTTGCGAATGAAGGGCGGACATAGGGCACCGTACGATTGCACGATCACCCGATGAGTTGATGACCTGGGGCCACCGCAGAGCCGGTCGGGTAGTTTACCGGCAATTTGCATATTACCGCCCGGCTCAGGGGTCAATCCGAGGGGCCGGGCCGCCTCCCCGGATCGGCATTCACAGCGGGCAGGACGTGCTCAGCCCCCATTCGCGCAATGCCAGCAGGATCGGAGCAAGCGCCCTGCCCTTCAGCGTCAGCTCATAATCCACCTTCGCCGGCACGCTGGCATGAACGGTGTGGGTCAGGATCCCGTCCGCCTCCAGCTCCCGCAGTTGCCGGGCCAGAGTGCGCTGAGTGATCGCACTGACCCCGCGCCGGATTTCGCTGGAACGCATCCTGCCGCCCAGAAGATGAAAGAGGATGCCCCCCTTCCATTTGCCGCCGATCACCTCAAGCGCCGCCTCAACCTCGCAGCCCCACGAATGGTCATAGCGCGCGAAGCGCTGTACGCGGCCCGGCCCGGCTCGGTGGAGAGAGAATGCTCCATGACATCCTCGCTTTAACTATGTGCCGAAAACGTGCTTTCTTGCGATCTGAATAGGGATGGACCACTCTGGAGCTGACCGGAACCCATATTCGCCGATCCCGAGATATGCGCGAAAATTGGTGATAGCTGATCAGGCGGCGGCTTGAAGTTGGCGGAGGCCGTCGCGGAATTCAATCCCCTGGATGATTTCCGGCAGGCGGTTCTGGCCGTCAAGTCTGCGCCATTTCTTCTGCACGGACATCATCAGCCTGAAGGCGGAGTGTAGATGTAGCCGCCCGCCCGCCGAGGTCAATTTATCGCGCGGTGAACACTGGCCGTCTGATAAGTCAGGTCATTGCACCTGAAGTTAACTCCGTTTAGAAACACCGACCGTTCGTTAAAAAATGACGAAAATCAGAAAGGCCCGCATCTCACCGGCCCACGTGATGTGCAGAGAATGTCGGCTGCGGCAGACGGATTGACGGATTGACGGACAAAGGAGAAAGGAGAAAGGAGAAAGGAGAAAAAACTGGTGACAGATACAACCTCCAGTCGCTGATTTCTCGTCGCCGTAACGGTAGCCGTGAGACTGCCGGCTATCAGATATTCGCAGTACCAGCCGCGGATCGCCCGTCGCAGATCAGTTCTTCAGGACAATGCAGCTCAGCCCGATGGACCGGGTCTTCTGGCAGAAGGTGCTGGCGCCGCTGCGGGAGTTCCAGCCGACCTGCGCGGTATAGACCCGGGGCGCGCCCTTGCGCAGCGTACGCCGAACCAGCGTGACGTTCTTGCCGCCAAGGATCGGGCGCAGCGCCCGGTTCAGCCGGTTCACCTGCCGCTGGACGCCGCCGCGCGTCGGATGCGAGGCGAGGATCACGCCCCAGGGTGCCGCCTGCTCGCGCGGATGAGTGCCGAATTCGCGCAGCTCGCGATTGCCGGCCAACCGGGTGCAGGCATCGAGAAACGGTACATCGCCGTCCAGACGCAGGTCGATCTTGTCGGCGGTTGGCGGATCGTCACGCCAGCGCCAGGCGTTGAAGCCGGTGATCGCCTCGACATAATCCTGGGTCTCATAGGGCAAGGTGCCGCCATCGCGCATGAAGCGGTCAGCGCGGCCTTCGCCGCCATTATAGGCCACCGCCGCAATCCCGACCGAGCCATAAAAGCGGCTCAACCGGCTGAGATAGGCGGCCGAGCTGCGGATTGCCTCGGCCGGGTTATAGGGATCGTGCAGCCCGACGATCCGGGCGGTGCCGGGCATGAACTGGGCAATGCCTTCGGCCCCGACCGGAGAAACCGCTCCCGGCTCGAACCGGCTTTCCTTCCAGATCAGCCGGGCCAGAAAATTCTTGTCGAGACCGTTCTGCGTCGCTTCGCGTTCGATAACCCGGCAAACATCGGCGACATAGGTTTCCAGATAGATGCAAGAGCGACCATCGGAGGTACAGCGCCGGTTGGAGCTTTCGCGCACCGGGCCGCGCCCCTCGACGGCATCGACTGCCGGACGAGCGAAAGCAGGCTCGGCGGCAATCCCGGCGACCATGGCAAGCGCCAGGAACATGTTCAGAAACTGGTGCATTCACCTGCCCTATCACTATACTCGACATTCGATTAACAAATTGCTGCGTTCAGGGAAACCTGCGCATTGTCACCCGATCCCCGGCATATGCGCGCTCAGGACGGGTCTGACGCCGCCGCCCGGGCCCGGCGGCAAAACCTGCGCGCCTTGCGGCTGGCCTTGCGCGCCTTTCGTTCCGCCCTTTCAAGTGCATCGGCAGCCTTGGGATCGTCGCCCGCGCTCAGCTTGCGGATAGCCTTTTCAAGCTTCTTGTGCGCCCGTTCCGCCCGCGTCGAATATTCGGCCGCCTTCCGTGTCAGCTTCTTCAGGCGCCGCGCCGCGGCAGGATCGGCCTGGATCGCACCAACCTCGTGAACATCCTTCGCCGCCGTTTTTTCCGGCTTCTTCGGCACGGTTTTCGCTGGCGCCCCAGCCGGCAACTGCGCCGCCGAAGCCGGCTTTTGCACCGGGTCCCCCTTTGCGACCTTGCGCCCGCCGCTGCCACGCCGATCCGAGGCGGCATTCGCGGTCTTGCCCCGAACCCGCTGCCCGCGATTCCCGCGCCCGGCCGGCGAGCGCGCTGCGCGGGCCTTGCCGGCAGCCACGCTCACCGGGGCCGGAGCGGCCTTCGGAGCAGAGGCCCTGCGGCGCTTTTGCTCGGCCCTGGCCCTTCGCAGGGCGGCATTGAGAAACAACAGGCGGCGCGCGGCAGCTTCATCCTGCGACTGAGCCGCTGCGAGGATCCGCAAGCGCGCAACCAGCTCATTCAACGCCGCATCGGGCAGCGCCTTCAGCTGCGGCTGGCGGGTCTGGACCACCAGATCAAGCTCCTCGCCGGCAAGCACCCGGCGCTCTTCCTGAGAGAAATTCGGCATGGCATCCCCGGCGGCATGAGCGGCTTCGGGCCAGTGATAGCCAAAGCCAGCCAGCAGGAAAAGTTCTCAAATGACGCGCGCCCAAAAAGAAACCCCGACCGTAATGGCCGGGGTTTCCCTTGTCATCGGGATCCGAAGCTCAGCGAACGACGCTTTCCACCGGGCTGGCGGCAGTTCCCGCAGCATTGGCGACGCTCGCGCTCTGGCTGTTGACCGGGACGGTATAGCCTTCGGGCGATTCGACGATCGGGCCCTCATAGCGCTGGCTTTCCGACAGCGAGCGGACATGGACGCGGGTGCCGTTCGGCACGCGATTGAACAGGTCCATGATGTCCTGGTTGAACATGCGGATACAGCCGGCCGAGGTCGCCTTGCCGATGGAGGACGCATCCAGCGTGCCGTGGATGCGGTAATAGGTGTCGCGGCCACCCTGATAGAGATAGAGCGCGCGCGAGCCGAGCGGGTTATCGGGGCCGCCGGCCATGCCGCCCTTCAGCGAACCGTAAAGCTCGGGCTGGCTGGCAACCATGTTCGAGGTCGGGGTCCAGCTCGGCCAAGCCGCCTTGCGGGCAATGGTGCCGTCACCCGCAAAGTTCTTGCCGGCCTTGCCGACGGCAACGCCAAAACGATCGGCCATGCCGCCAGCCTGGACAAAATACAGCACGCGCGCAAAGGGATCGACAACGATGGTTCCCGGACCTTCAGGCCCATTGTAAGGCACGGTCGTGCGCATGGTGCGTTCGTTCAGATAAGCCGATTTCACCGCCTTGATATCAATCGGCTCACCATTGGGGCCGGTATCGACGCGGGCACCATAATAGGACGGAACGACCTTGGTCGGCGCCGAAGCAACCGGCTGCTGAGTGTCGCCGCCACATGCTGCGAGGCCGAGAACGACGGCAAGCGCGATGGGGAAAATGCGCATTCTGACTTCCTTCCGTGACACCCCGGACGAGCCAGTGGTGCAAAAACCCTAGACGCTTGAACACGCCCTTCTGACGTAGCGGTATCGCCTTGTCACCCGGGGGAAATCAAGCGCCCGAGGCAAAAGTTCCCAGAGTTTTGAACGAAATGCGGCCCAAAAACCGCATCCGTGTCACTTATGCCGCAACGCCTTCGTTTCCGGCCGCGGTTTCAACATCGATTTGAGATAACGCCCGGTATGGCTTTCGGCAATCCCGGCCACATCCTCGGGCGTGCCTTCCGCAACGATCCGCCCACCGCCATCGCCTCCCTCGGGGCCGATATCGATGATCCAGTCGGCGGTCTTGATGACATCAAGATTATGCTCGATCACCACCACGGTATTGCCCTGATCGACCAGATGGTGGAGCACTTCCAGCAGCTTGCGCACGTCTTCGAAATGCAGGCCGGTGGTCGGCTCATCCAGGATGTAGAGCGTCTTGCCGGTCGAGGCCCGGCTGAGTTCCTTGGCCAGTTTGACGCGCTGCGCCTCGCCGCCCGAAAGCGTCGTCGCCTGCTGGCCGACCTTCACATAGCCCAGCCCCACCTGCATCAGCGCGTCCATCTTGCGCCGGATCGGCGGCACCGCCTTGAAGAATTCCTGCGCCTCTTCGATGGTCATAGCCAGCACATCGGCAATCGACTTGCCCTTGAACAGCACTTCCAGGGTTTCGCGGTTGTAACGCTTGCCCTTGCAGGTCTCGCATTCAACATAGACGTCGGGCAGGAAATGCATCTCGATCTTAATGACGCCGTCGCCCTGGCAGGCCTCGCAGCGGCCGCCCTTGACGTTGAAGCTGAACCGGCCCGGCTTATAGCCGCGCGCCTTGGATTCGGGCAGATTGGCGAACCAGTCGCGGATATGATCATAGGCACCGGTATAGGTCGCCGGGTTGGAACGCGGCGTGCGCCCGATGGGCCGCTGGTCGATGTCGATCACCTTGTCAAGATTTTCCAGCCCCTTGATGGTCTCGCAAGGGGCCGGTGCCTGACGCGCGCCATTGAGCCGGCTTGAGGCGGTCTTGAACAGGGTTTCAATGGTCAGCGTCGATTTGCCCCCGCCCGACACGCCCGAGACGCAGACGAAGCGGCCCAGAGGAAACTCGGCCGTCACATTCTTGAGATTGTTGCCGGTCGCCCCGACCACGGTCACTGCTTTGCCGCTGCCCTTGCGGCGCTCGGCCGGGACCGCGATCTCGCGCTTGCCGGACAGATATTGCCCGGTCAGGCTGGTGGGATTGGCGGCGATTTCCGCCGGCGTGCCCTTGGCTACCACCATGCCACCATGGGCACCCGCCCCCGGCCCCATGTCGAAGACGTAATCGGCATTGCGGACCGCATCTTCGTCATGTTCGACCACCAGCACCGAATTGCCCTGATCGCGCAGCCCTTTCAGCGTGGTGATCAGCCGGTCGTTGTCGCGCTGATGGAGCCCGATGGAGGGTTCATCAAGCACATAAAGCACCCCGGTCAGCCCCGAGCCAATCTGGCTGGCCAGCCGGATGCGCTGGCTTTCCCCCCCCGACAGCGTGCCTGCAGCGCGCGACAGCGTCAGGTAATCGAGCCCGACATTGACCAGAAAGCCCAGCCTTTCGCGGATTTCCTTGAAGATCGCGACAGCAATTTCGTTCTTCTGCTTGCTCAGATGGTTCGGGGCGTCGGTCACCCAGGCCAGAGCCTCGTTGATGGACTTTTCGACCACCTGCCCGACATGGGCACCGGCAATCCTGACCGACAGGGCTTCGGGCCGCAGCCGGTAGCCGTGGCAGCTCTGGCAGGCACGGTTGTTCTGATAGCGCTCCATTTCTTCGCGCACCCAGTTCGAATCGCTTTCGCGCAGCCGGCGCTGCATGTTCGGGATGACGCCCTCGAACTGGCGCGTCACCTCATAGACCCGGCCGGCATCGTCGAAGCGGAACTTGATCTCATCCTTGCCTGATCCATAGAGGAACAGCTTGCGGATGGCCTCGGGCAGATCCTTCCACCTGGTCTTCTTGTCAAAGCCGTAATGCTTGGCCAGCGCATTGATGGTCTGGGTCAGATAGGCCGATTTCGACTTGGCCCAGGGCGCAATCGCGCCCCCCGCCACCGAAAGCGCCTGATCGGGCACGACCAGATGTTCGTCGAAGAACAGCTCGACCCCCAGCCCGTCGCATTCCGGGCAGGCCCCCATCGGCGCGTTGAAGGAAAACAGCCGCGGCTCGATTTCGGGCAGGGTGAAGCCGGATACCGGGCAGGCGAATTTTTCGGAAAAGGTGATGCGTTCGGAATCGCCTTCGGTCGGCGCGGTTTCCAGCACCGCGATGCCATCGGCCAGATCCAGCGCCGTGCGCAGCGAATCGGCAAGCCGGGTTTCCATACCCGCCGCCACGACCAGCCGGTCCACCACCACGTCGATATCGTGGCGGAATTTCTTGTCGAGCTCGGGCGGGGTGTCGATCTCGTAGAACTCGCCATCGACCTTGACCCGCTGGAAGCCCTGCTTGCGCAGCTCCAGGAACTCCTTCTTGTACTCGCCCTTGCGGTCGCGGACGATGGGCGCCAGCAGATAGCCGCGAGTGCCCTCGGGCATGGTCATGATCCGGTCCACCATGTCCTGCACCTGCTGGGCCTCGATCGGCAAGCCGGTCGCCGGGCTATAGGGCGTGCCGACCCGCGCGAACAGCAGACGCAGGTAATCGTAGATCTCGGTCACGGTGCCGACGGTCGAGCGCGGGTTTTTCGATGTGGTCTTCTGTTCGATCGAAATCGCCGGGCTGAGCCCGCTGATATGATCGACATCGGGCTTGCCCGCCATGTCGAGAAACTGCCGCGCATAGGCCGAAAGACTTTCGACATAGCGCCGCTGCCCTTCGGCATAGACCGTATCGAAGGCCAAGCTGGATTTGCCCGAGCCCGACAACCCGGTGATCACCACAAGCTGATCGCGCGGGATATCCATATCCACGCCCCGCAGATTGTGTTCGCGCGCGCCGCGAATTTCGATGAACTTCTGTTCCATGAACTGCCCTGCCTTCCGGTCACCGCGCCAACAGATAAGCATGCTGCCTGAAAGCACAAGTCACCGGAACATTAACGGAACACCGGCGGGAGTTAAACAGCCATTCAACACTGATCGGGAAGCTGCCGATGCGGCGCCGCGAAAAAGCGGGCCGGGGATTGCCCGACCCGCCTTCATTGCGATCCTGTCCCGATCAGAAGTGCAGCGCCCGCCCGTAAGCGTCGAGCACCGATTCATGCATCATTTCCGAAAGCGTCGGATGCGGGAAGACGGTTTCCATCAGCTCGGCCTCGGTGGTCTCCAGCGTGCGGCCGATGACATAGCCCTGAATCAGCTCGGTCACCTCGGCGCCGACCATATGGGCGCCCAGCAGCTCGCCGGTCTTGGCATCGAAGACGGTCTTGATCAGCCCGTCAGGCTCGCCCAGGGCAATCGCCTTGCCATTGCCGATGAAGGGGAAGCGGCCGACCTTGACCTCGTATCCCGCTTCCTTGGCCTTGGCTTCGGTCAGACCGACCGAGGCGACCTGCGGGTTGCAATAGGTGCAGCCGGCAATCGAATTCGGCTTGATCGGATGCGGGTGCTGGCCCGCGATCAGTTCGGCAACCATGACGCCTTCATGGCTGGCCTTATGCGCCAGCCAGGGCGCGCCGGCCACATCGCCGATCGCGAAAATGCCCGCAACGCCGGTGCGGCAGAATTCATCCGTGACGATATGGGTGCGATCAACCTTGATGCCAAGTTCTTCCAGCCCGATGCCTTCGACATTGCCGACAATGCCGACCGCCGAAATCACCGTGTCGAATTCCATCTTCTCGGTCTTGCCGCCCATCTCGATCTCGGCAATCACCTTGTCGGCCTGACGATCCAGCGACTTGACCGTCGCCTTTTCCATGATCTTCATGCCCTGCTTGACGAATTGCTTCTTGGCCAGTACCGAGATTTCCGCGTCTTCCACCGGCAGCACCCGGTCCATGACCTCGACCACGGTGGTCTCTGCGCCGAGCGTGTTGAAGAAGCTGGCGAATTCGATGCCGATGGCGCCCGAACCGATGACCAGCAGCCTCTTGGGCATATGCGGCGGCACCAGGGCGTGGCGATAGGACCAAACCCGCTTGCCATCAGCTTCCAGCCCGGGCAGCGAGCGGGCGCGGGCGCCAGTCGCGATGATGATATTCTTGGCGGTGAGATCTTCTTCGCCCTTGTCGGTCTTGACCTTGACCTTGCCGGGCGCGATCACCCTGGCCTCGCCCATGATCGAGGTCACCTTGTTCTTCTTGAACAGATGGCCGATCCCGCCCGAAAGCTGCTTGGCCACGCCGCGCGAACGGGCGACGACCTTGTCGAGATCATAGCCGAACTTGTCGGCGGTCAGACCGAAATCCTTGGCCCGTTCCATCAAGTGGAACACCTCGGCCGAGCGCAGCAGCGCCTTGGTCGGAATACAGCCCCAGTTCAGGCAGATCCCGCCGAGATTCTCGCGCTCCACGCAGGCGACCTTCAGGCCCAGCTGCGCGGCACGGATGGCCGCAACATATCCGCCGGGGCCAGCCCCGATCACAATTAGGTCGAAATCCTGCGCCATGCGAACCTCCTCGGCAAAACTGGTTTAGCGTTAAATCAATTAGCTGGACTCAGCAAGCGACACCGTCCCCTTGACCATCGCCGCATAGCCGCCCTGATCGAGGAACATGCGTTCCTGCGGCGTGCTCAGCCGGTCGAGCAGCGCGTTGCGCCAAGGGAATCGCCCGAAATGGCGGATGACATCGCGGTGCAGCTTCGCGTGACGCAGGTTGCTGCCCGGCATGCGTTCGGCGAACAGGGCCACGGCACGATTGAGATCGCCCATCTCTTCGGAATGCATGAAGGGCATATAGAAGAACTGCTGCTGAGGCGCGGGCGTCTGCAGATCGAAACCGGCGGCAATCGCCTCACTGGCCACGCGGCGGGCCAGCTTGTCGGTGGCAAAGCTGCGCGCATCCTCTCGGAACATGTTGCGCGGAAGCTGATCGGTCAGGATCAGTGCCGCCAGCGCCGCGTCCGCATCCATCGGCCAGGAGGCGATCAGCGATTCGGCGCGGGACCAGGCCGGAGCAAACAGGTCGCGACATTGCTGATCGAGCGCCGCGCTGGAATTGTACCAGCCCTTTTCACCCACCTTTTCCAGCCAGAAGGCGGTAATCTCCTGCGGTGTCATCGCTGCGCCCTTTCCTTACCCTAAGGCATGGTTACAGCGCGGGGCCTGCTCCGCAAGCGGGTTTTCACTCCTGCCGGGCGGTGTGTTGGGCATCGTCGGGGCCGTCGGCCCCGCCACCCTCATCCGGCGGCGGTTCCTCTGCCACGGCATCGCCATCTTCCTGCTGCAGGTCTTCCTCGGTCCCGTAATCTTCCGGGGCGAGGTCTTCTTCCGCATGTTCAGGCTCGCTCGGCTGTTCGTCATGGGCCGCTTCCAGCGAAACCTCGACCGCGATCGGGGTCATGGCCGGGGCCACGACCGCAAAGCCGCCGGTTTCGCTGCTGGGCAGGGATTCGCGCCGGGTCATCCGCCAGCCGGTATAGAGAGAGCCAGCGCCAGCAGCAGCACCCCGATGAAGATCCAGTAGCCATCGGGGCCGAACCAGCCCATCATCCGGCCCACGATCAGCGGCCCGCCCACAGCACCCAGCCCGTTCATGAACAAAAGCCCGGCCGAAGCCGCCGCCATGTCATCGACATCGAGATAATCATTGGTATGGGCCAGAAGCAGCGCATAGACCGGGTTCGAAACCCCGCCGGCGACGGCTGCGACCGCAATCATCCCCCAGATCCCGAAATCGAAGGTCAGGACCAGACCGATGGCCGCAACCCCGGCGGCCAGCAGATAGAGCACCAGCTGGCGCCGGTCCATGCGATCCGACAGCCAACCGATCGGGAACTGGGCCACCAGCCCCCCCAGATAGACCGCCGCAACCACCGCCGAAATGTCGCGCACGCTCAGGCCCTTGACCGAGCCCCAGACCGAAGTCATGCCCAGCAGGGCCGAAAACACCCCGCCCATGACGAAAATGCCGATGCAGCCCAAGGGCGAGAGCCGGTAGAGCCGCTGGATCTTCATCCGCTTCAGCGCCCCGAAGGACGGTGCCGGCTGCGCCGAAAGCAGGATCGGCGTAAAGGCCACCGACACCAGCACCGAGGGCACGATGAACAGCATGAAGCCGCGCGGATCGCCGAAGTTGATCAGGAACTGCGCCATGACCAACCCAGCCATCTGCACGATCATGTAAAGCGACATGGCCTGACCGCGGTTTTCATTGCTGGTCGAGGCGTTCAGCCAGCTTTCAGCCGTGATATACACGCCGGAAAACGAAAAGCCGATCATCAGCTGCAGCAGCGCCCAGACAATCCAGTTGGGGACCGCCGCATACATGATCAGCACCGCCGAGATCAGCGAGCCGAGCGCAGCAAAGACCCGGACATGGCCAACCTTCTGGATCATGTCCGGCACCATCCGGCTGCCCAGAAGGAAGCCGCCGAAATAGGCCGACATGACCACGGCCAGACGGTCGGTGGACATGTCTTCATAGCCGCCGCGGATCCCCAGCAGCGTGCCCTGCATGCCGTTGCCGACCAGAAGCAGCATGACCCCCAGCAGAAGCGGCCAGGATGAGCGCAGGACTGAAATCATCTGGACCTCTCGGGGATCAGAAGCGACGCATCACCATAGGAGAAGAAGCGATAGCCGCTGTCTACCGCATGTCTGTAAATATTGCGTATCTCCGCCTGCCCCATCAGCGCCGAGACCAGCATCAGCAGCGTCGATTTCGGCAGGTGGAAATTGGTCATCAGCGCATCGGTGACGCGGAAACGATAGCCGGGATAGATGAAGATATCGGTCGCCGCCGCAAAGGGGCGCAGCTGACCGTCCTCGCCCGCCGCCGATTCGATCAGACGCAGGGCGGTGGTGCCGACCGGGATCACCCGGCCGCCGGCGGCGCGGGTCTCGTTGATCAGTTCGGCAGCCTCGGGCGTGACCTCTCCCCATTCGGCATGCATCTTGTGGGTGGTCACATCCTCGACCTTGACCGGCAGGAAGGTGCCGGCCCCGACATGGAGCGTGACATGGGCAAAGCGCACGCCGCGCGCGCGCAGCCTGCCCAGCAGGTCTTCATCGAAATGCAGGCTGGCGGTCGGCGCGGCCACGGCACCGGAATTGCGCGCCCAGACGGTCTGATAGTCCTGCCGGTCCGCCGCATCGGGCGCGCGCTGCGCGGCGATATAGGGCGGCAGCGGCATGGCTCCGACCTGATCGAGCGCAGCATCGAGCGCATCGCCCTCGGCATTGAATTCCAGGATAAGATCGGTTTCGCCCATGGCCGCGACCTGCGCCGACAGCGCGGCGCCAAAGCGGATTTCCTCGCCCTCCCTGAGCTTGCGCAGCGGCTTTGCCAGCGCCCGCCAGCCGGTGGCGGCGGGCTCCAGCAGGGTGATCTCGACCTTGGCGGTGACTTCACCCTGCGGGGTCTGGCGCTGACGCAGGCCCGAAAGCCGCGCCGGAATGACCTTGGTGTCATTGAGAACCAGCAGATCGCCCGGCCCGAGGATCTCGGGCAGGTCATGGACATGGCGGTCGGCCATGTCCGCGCCTTCGGCCAGCAGCAGCCGCGCGCTTGAGCGCGGACGGGCAGGACGCGTGGCAATCAGCCCTTCGGGCAGGTGGAAATCGAAATCAGACAGCTGCATTCCGGGCTTCTGTGCGCGCGTCGTGAACAGGTCAAGCCCCCGCAGAACGGATTGGCCCGGAAACTGCGCAAGATCGGGTGAACTGCCCTGCCCGCCCCCGTAAAGGCGATTTCAATCCGCAATCGGCCGGCCCTCTTCCCCTTCGGCGCGATCAGAGGCAGCTTCGCTTCCTTTTCGGCCCACGGCCCGTGCTCGGGCAGCGTGTCGGGCCGTCACTCGACCTTCGATGCCGGCAAGACAAGCCCCCAACAAGACAAGACCCCAACAAGATATCGAGGCCCCAGACAACGGGGCCGTCGTGATCGTCGGGAAAGAAGCCAGGTGAGAACCAAAAGGGGTTCTGGCCCACACCAAAACCCCTGCACCCCGCGCCCCATATCCACCACACGCGAAGAGAATTGGTTCTGGCCATATCGGATGACTAACCCGAAACGCCGATTCGCTGCAAAGCCGAAGCGTTTCGGATTTTAGTCAAACCCGACCCGGCAGGCCTCAGCCCAGATCGGGGAAGAACTTGCCGGCTGGAGACAGTGTGAAGATTTCCGCCCCCGAAGCGGTCACCCCGATCGAATGCTCGAACTGCGCCGAAAGCGACTTGTCGCGGGTCACGGCGGTCCAGTCATCGGCCAGCGTCTTGGTTTCCGGCCGGCCGAGATTGATCATCGGCTCGATGGTGAAGAACATGCCTTCCTCGATCACCGGGCCTTTGCCGGGACGACCGAAATGCAGCACATTCGGCGGCGCGTGGAAAACCCGGCCCAGCCCGTGCCCGCAGAAATCGCGGACCACCGACATCCGCTGAGCTTCGGCATATTCCTGAATAGCCCAGCCAATATCGCCGAAGGTCGCGCCGGGGCGCACAGCCTCGATGCCGCGCATCAGCGCGTCATGGGTGACCTGGATCAGCCGCCTGGCCTTCACCGAGGCCGTACCCGCCACATACATGCGCGAGGTGTCGCCAAACCAGCCATCGACAATCACGGTCACGTCGATATTCAGGATATCGCCATCCTTCAGCACTTTCTCGCCGGGGATGCCATGGCAGACGACATGGTTCACGCTGATGCAGCTGGCATGCTGATAGCCGCGATAGCCGATGGTGGCCGAGGTCACGCCCAGCTCCTCGATCCGGCCCCGCACGAAATCATCCAGCGCGCCGGTGGTCACGCCGGGCTGCACCATCGGGCCGATCTCGTCGAGGATCTGCGCCGCAACCGCGCCGGCTTTGTGCATGCCGGCGAAATCGCCGGGCTGGTGGATGCGGATGCCTTCCCGCGTGAGAGAACCGTCATTCATGGGTTAACCTTTCGTTGCCCCCGACATAACCACGCCGGCCGGCTTGTTCCACCCCCGCTGCGCGCGTAACCTCGCCCCCAAACCGCCGCGATGAGGTTCCGATGCAATCCGACAACAAGACCGCCGCCATTCTGGTGATTGGCGATGAAATCCTTTCGGGCCGCACCCGCGAGGGCAATGCCCATTATCTGGCCGGCGTGCTGGGTTCGATTGGGATCGACCTGAAGGAAATCCGGGTCATTGCCGACGAGCAACCGCTGATCGTCGAGGCGATCCGGGCGCTCGATGGCTCGCTCGGGGGGCGTTATGACCTTCTGTTCACCTCGGGCGGGATCGGGCCGACCCATGACGATGTGACGGCCGATGCGGTGGCCGAAGCCTTCGGCACCGGGATCGAGATGAATGAAGACGCCCTCGCCGTCATGCGCGAACGTTGGGAAGCGCGCGGGGTATCGGTCACCGGCAACAGGCTGCGCATGGCCCGGATCCCGCTTGGCGCGGATCTGATCGCCAACAGCGTCAGCGCCGCGCCCGGCTTTCATCTTGGCCAGACTTATGTGATGGCCGGCGTGCCCGAGGTCTTCCGCGCCATGGTCGAAGCCATTCTGCCGGGCCTGCCGACCGGCCGGCCTCCGATCAGCGAATCGGTCGATATCCCGCGCGGCGAATCCGAGGTGGCGGATGATCTGAAAGCCGTGGCGCAGGACTATCCCGACCTTTCTCTCGGTTCCTATCCCTGGCACCGGGACGGCATTTACGGCACGGTTCTGGTGGTGCGCGGGCTCGATCCGGCCCGGGTTGCTGCCGCCATGGCCGATCTGAAAGTACGGATCGGCGCGTGAGCGAAGATCCGGTCGAGACCGCCTTCGAGGCCAGCTGGCCGGCCGCCGAATATGCCATGGCCGGCCCCTTGCGGATCGGGCGCGGGCTCGGTGGCGGCATGCGGGTCAGCTCGGCCCGCGCTACTCGGCCGGGCTGGGACAGCACGGATATCGACCATGCCATCCGCATCATGGAAGACTGGGGCCAGCCGTCCAGCTTTCGCGCGCTTGAGGGCGACGGGCTCGGCGAGGCGCTGGCGGCGCGCGGCTGGCAGGGCCGGATGACAACGCTGATGATGCAGGCGCCCGTCATCGCCCTGACCGATCTGCCGGTGCCAGAGGTGACTGCCTTCGCGCTCTGGCCGCCGCTGGCCATCCAGCGCGAAATCTGGACCGCCGCCGGGATCGGCCCGGCACGGCTGGCGGTGATGGAGCGGGCAAGCGCACCGAAAACCGCGCTGCTTGGCCGGACCAAGGATCGTGCCGCCGGCACGGCCTTTCTGGCCGGCGCGGGCGATTACGCGGTCCTGCATGCGCTGGAAGTGATCCCGGCGGCGCGCCGGCAGGGCCTTGCTGGCTGGATGATCCGTGAGGCGGCCTTCTGGGCAGGCGCGCAGGGCCACAGGATGTTGCTGCTGGCAGTCACGGCGGAAAACGCGCCGGCCATCGCCCTCTATCGCGGGCTCGGCTTCAGCACAGTCGCCGCCTATCGCTATTGGCAGCCCTGAGGGCCAGGCTCAGAGCATCGCCAGCCGGCGGAATTCGCGCTTGAGCAGGTCGAGCTCGGCCCGGATCAGGTCGATCTCGGCGCGCAGGTCCATCTGCAGCGGCGCGCCGGCCACCAGCGACAGCTGACCCAGCCATTCCGAATCCGGTCCCGGCATTTCGTCGCCGCCCTCATCGCCGAGCAGCGCATAGGTCTGCACCCCATCCGAAAGCGTATTGGCCGGCAGCATCGCCTCGATCCGCCAGACGCCTTCGCCATCGGGACGAACCGTAGCCTCGCCGACCGGCTGTCCCATATGGACCAGCACCACCCGTGCCGGCGCTTCATTGCGGCGCAGCAGCCCCAACCACTGGCCAGCTTTCAGCCCAAGCGTTTCAAATTCGGTCATGGCAGCACCTTCGTCATTCCACGCACAGATAGCGCATCACACATTCGCCCGCGGATGACGCGAGACAATCATCTCGCGAATGGTCACGGCATTCATCAGCGGCTTCTCAAAAATCAGATCCATCCAGATCTTGTCGAGCCGGTTTTCGTTCATTTCAGTCATCGCCAGATCGAATTCGATTACCCGGGCATGACTGGCCCCGCCGCGCAGCGTTCCAAGATGCTGAACCAGCTCCTCGGTATTGGGGCCGTTGCCGATATTAAGGCGAGCATAGACTTCCATATCCCGCTCGACCTGAAGCGTGGTCTCGACGCGGACGATGTGATTGCGCGTCAGTTCTTCGCGGGCCGAAGCCGGCAGATCAATGGCCAGCGACAGGAAATTGCCGGTAAAGCCGAGAGCCTCAAGCCGCAGACCGAAAGCGGCCAGATCGGTGGCCTCGGCATTCTGGGTCTGGCGCAGGATCAACGCGCGCTGCTCGCAATCGTGCCAGATGGCAACGCTGTCACCCAGACGCAGCCCACCTTCGGGCGCGGCCATGCCAGTCGGGGCGATGCGCGCGGAAAGCACTTCCGGGCGCCAACGCCAATCGGTTCCACCCGGCAGCGGGATCCGGGACAGCTCTGCCTGCGACAGCGCGACGCGGCGGTCGCTGCGCAGCAGGAAACGGTCGATATCGCGGCGCAATGCCCCTGCCTCATCGCGCAGATAGCGCAGTCGGGCGCTGCCCAGTTTCGGAACGGCATGGCTCAGCCGCGCCCATTCCATCTGCGCACGCTGCCGCAATGTCTGATCCAGCCAGCTTTTCAGGCGCATCGCCATTTTGTCAAACCTACCGCCACAATATTCAACTTCCGTTCGGAATAATCAACCAGACCCCAGTGAGCAAGGCCCCGATTTTTTCCATTTCTAAGCCGTATCTTAAAGACATTTTTCCCGGATCGGCCAGCAAACCCTATTGGCGGATCCGGGTTTTATACGGTTTGCCTTCATCTTGATCAGTAGAATCTGCCTGCAATTTTCAGCTTCTGTCCCGGTTCAAATGCAGGCCGCGCCCGGGCGACTTGCAACCCGGCGATTCGTATCAATCGGCAGAAGATTCCAGCCCGTGCCCCTAAAGCAGCGGCGTCGCCAGGGCGAAGGTGTTGTTGCGGATCCGGCGCCAGCGCGGCCAGTCCTGAACTTCATCCAGGGTCAATTCGCGCGAACGGGCGACATAGGTCTGCTGGCGGGCGTTCATGGCGGCCACCACCTCCTCGCCGACAATGATCAGGTTCATCTCATAGTTCAGCTCGAAGCTGCGCCGGTCGAGATTGCCGCTGCCCAGCATGGCCAGCCGGCCATCCACCGTCGCCAGCTTGGCATGCAAAAGCCCTTCCTCGAACAGCATCAGCCGGACACCGGCGCGCAAAAGCCCCAGATAGAACCCTTCCGAGGTCGCCCCGACCAGGAACGAATCGTTACGTGCGGGCAGGATCAGCGTAACCGCGACCCCGCGCCGGGCGCAGGCCTGAATCGCGCTGTCAAGCGCGGTGGTCGGCACATAATAAGGCGTTGTGATCACCACTTCGCGCCGCGCCGCCGCCAGCATCGCCATGATGCAATCGGACACGCTGCCGGCGCGCCGGTCCGGCCCGGTGGCCAGAACCTGGGCAATGGTCCCATCGCCGGACACGGCTGGGATGGTGTTCAGCATATCGGCCCCGAGATCGTCGCCGGTATAGCTCATCCAGTCAGCCAGGAAGACGCCCTGCATCTGGCGCAGCACCGGCCCCTCGATGGCGAACCATACGTCGATCCAGGGCGCAAAGCGCTGCTTGATCGCAAAGGCGGTATCGGCGGCGTTCCGGCTGCCGGTAAAGCCGATGCGGTTGTCGATCAGGACGATCTTGCGGTGATTGCGCAGATCGAGCCGCTGGGTCAGCGCCCGCAGCAGCGGAAAACGCGTCGGCATCGCCTCGACCAGCTCGACCCCGGCCACCTCCATCTCCAGCCAGGCCTGCGAGTGGATAAAGCGGCGCGAGCCGAGCGCATCAATCACCACCCGGCAGGCCACCCCGCGCAATGCCGCCTGCCGCACGGCTTCGGCCACCCGCCGGCCCGACACATCGTCAAGCCATATATAAAAGAGGATATGGATATGATCGCATGCCGCATCGATGCTGGCGATCATCTCGTCGAAACCGTCATCGTTTTCAGCCAGAAGCTTCAGTCGGTTGCCGGCCACAGGCACCATCCCTCCGACCGAAGTCGCCGTCGCCATAACCCCGGCCAGCCATTCGGGCGGATCTTCCACCGCATCGGGGCTGGGCATCCACATCCCGCTGAGTTTCGCGCGAAAATCGGCGACCCGCTGGCGTTCGGCCCGGGCAATCCTGATCTCTCCAAACAGAAGATAGGACAGGACCCCGACCACCGGCAGGGCTTCGATGATCATGATCCAGGCCAGCCGTGTCGATGGCTCCATCCGCGAGCGGGAGAGAACGCGCAAGACCACCGCCAAGGCGATAAGGTAGTTGAGGGCGATCATCGGCGATATGGACATGGCTTCGCCATCAAATAGCAGCCGCGTGCCCCTCGCAATTGCAATTTGCTGGCGCAGGCCCTATTTGTGCCAGCGACCCCGGCTAGGAGCTGTCGCAGATGAACTGGATCACGAATTACGTCCGCCCACGCATCAACTCGTTGTTTTCACGGCGGGAAGTGCCCGAGAACCTGTGGACAAAATGTCCCGAATGCGGGACCATGCTGTTCCATCGCGAACTGAGCGATAATCAGCAGGTCTGCACCAGTTGCGGCCATCATCTGCCGATTTCCCCGCGTGAACGTTTTGCCGCATTTTTCGACGGTAGCATCTTCAAGGATGTCGCGGTTCCCGAACCGATCGCCGATCCGCTGCAATTCCGCGACCAGAAGAAATATCCTGATCGCATGAAGGCCGCGCGCCATTCGACCGGCGAAAAGGAAGCGATGCTGGTCGCCGAGGGCGAGATAGGCCGTACCCCGATCATCGCCGCCGCGCAGGACTTTTCCTTCATGGGCGGCTCGATGGGCATGTATGTCGGCAATGCGATCATCGCTGCCGCCGAACGCGCCGTGGCGCTGAAGCGTCCGCTGGTGCTGTTCTCCGCTGCGGGCGGGGCGCGCATGCAGGAAGGCATCCTCAGCCTGATGCAGATGCCGCGCACCACGGTCGCGGTCGAGATGCTGAAGGAAGCCGGTCTGCCCTATATCGTCGTGCTGACCCATCCGACCACCGGGGGCGTGACCGCATCTTACGCGATGCTGGGCGATGTCCAGATCGCCGAACCCAATGCGCTGATCTGCTTTGCCGGCCCGCGCGTGATTGAGCAGACCATCCGCGAAAAGCTGCCCGAGGGCTTCCAGCGCGCCGAATATCTGCTCGAACATGGCATGCTCGACCGGGTGACCAAGCGCACCGATCTGCGCGAGGAGCTGATTACCATCCTGCGCATAATGACCGGCCTGCCCCCGGCGGTGATGGGCGAGTTGCCCTCGCCCGAAGCCGTTGCCGCAAGCGAGCCGGCGGCGGCGCAGCCTGCCCCGGCTCAGGCCTGATACGATCTAGAAAACCACTCTGCCGGCGCTGCCCGCGCCGGCATTCGGAGGAGTTGCCGGCATGGACCATTCCGATGTCATCCTTGACCGGGTCATGGGCCTGCATCCGAAGATCATCGATCTGTCGCTGGACCGGATGGTTCGCCTGCTTGACGATCTCGGCAATCCGCAGGACCGTTTGCCGCCGGTCATTCATATTGCCGGCACCAATGGCAAGGGCTCGACCCTGGCGATGATCCGGGCCGGGCTGGAAGCGGCAGGCAAGCGCGTCCATGCCTATACCTCGCCCCATCTTGCGCGTTTTCACGAACGCATCCATCTGGCCGGAGAGCTGATCCCCGAAACCGAGCTGTCGGCGATTCTGACCGAAATCGAAGACGTGAATGCCACCCGCCCGATCACCTTCTTCGAATTGACCACCGCCGCAGCCTTTCTGGCCTTCGCCCGTCACCCCGCCGATTACACGCTGCTGGAAGTCGGGCTGGGCGGGCGGCTGGATGCAACCAATGTCGTCAACCGCCCGGCGCTGACCGTGATCACCCCGGTCAGCATCGACCATACCCAATATCTGGGCGAGACCCTGCCCGAGATCGCCGGCGAAAAGGCCGGGATCCTCAAGCGCAGCGTGCCGGTGATCGTCGCCCTTCAACAGGAACCCGCGCTGGAGGTGATCGAGGATCGCGCCGCCCGGCTTGGCGCGCCAGTCTTCGCCGCCGGTCAGCAATGGAACTGCACGCGCGAGGCCGATAGCATGGTGTTTCAGGATGAGGACGGGTTGATCGACCTGCCTTTGCCCAACCTGCCCGGCCCCCATCAGATCGACAATGCCGGCACCGCCATTGCTTCCCTGCGTCAGCTGGGCTTTGGCGCGGCCGAGGCCCGGGCCGCCGTCACCCGTGCCCAATGGCCAGCCCGGATGCAGCGGCTGAAATCCGGTCCCCTGGTCGATCTGGCCCGGGCGCATGGCTGCGATCTCTGGCTCGATGGCGGCCATAACGCGGCGGGCGGCGCGGCCATCGCCGCCACCCTGGCTGGCATGGCCCCGAGGCCGACTCATCTGATCTGCGGCATGCTGAACACCAAGGACGTGGCCGGCTATCTGCGCCCGCTGGCCGAAGCGGCCCAGTCCCTGACCGCCGTGTCGATCCCGGGCGAGCCCAACACCCTTCCCGCCGAAACCACCTGCGCCGCCGCGCAATCGGTCGGCATGCCCGCCAGCATTGCCGAAGATGTCGGCGCCGCCATTGCCGCATTGGCACCAGCCCATCCCGGATCACGACTGCTGATCTGCGGATCGCTCTATCTGGCGGGGCGGGTGCTTCGGGATAACGGCTAGGTCTAATCATCTCAGCCAGATCGGCATCATGGAGAACCGTCGTGCCGGCGATCCGGGCCCCCTATCCGGGACCGCAGCCCCGGCCTCTGATCGGGACCAGCCAAAGCCATCCAGGTGACAAGGATCGCAGCGTCACGCCGGATCGCTACCCCATCCGTATCGCCAGCGGTTCCCATACCGGCCAGATGACCACACCCATCCTGCCGCCGGCGGCCCTTCGCCCGTCAGCCGCAGACAGAAGGGTCAGGCCTCGCCCCAATCGACATCCTGCATCTCGCGCAGGCGACTGGCGGTGCGCTCAAATTCGAAACTGCCCTCGCCTTCGATATAAAGCCGCTCGGGCTCGGCCGCGGCAGAGGCGATGACCCGGACCTTCGCCTCGTAAAGCGCGTCGATCAGCGTCACGAAACGCCGCGCCTCGTTGAAATTCGACGAAGACAGCTGCGGGATCTCGTCAATCAGCAGCAGATCCACCGCCTTGGCCAGCGCCAGATAATCCGCCGGACCGAGCGCGCGCGAACACAGATCCCAGAAGCTGGCCCGGGCCATGCGGCCCTGATGCAGCGCGATCTCGACCTTGCGGCCATGCACGTCCAGCACCAGCGGCGGCGGCGCCCCGCCCCCGGTCAGCTCGGCCCAGATCTCGTCCATGGCGGCGCGGGCTTCACGGTTCAGCGGGCTGAACCAGACCTGATCGCCGCCTGCCCGCCCCTGCCGGTGATCATGCGGACTGTCGAGGGCGATCACCTCCATCTTCTCGCGGATCAGCGCGATGAAGGGCAGGAAAAGCTGGCGGTTCAAACCGTTCTTGTAAAGATCCTCCGGCACCCGGTTCGAGGTGGTGACAATGCAGACCCCGAAGGAAAACAGGAACTGAAACAGCCGCCCGACGATCATCGCATCAGCGATATCGGTGATCTGCATTTCGTCAAAGCAAAGCAGCCGGGCCTTTGCGGCAACGGCCTCGGCAACCGGGCGGATGGCGTCCTGCTCGCCCCGCTTGCGTGCATCATTCAGCCCGGCCTGGATTTCCTGCATGAATTCGTGGAAATGCACCCGCCGCTTGTCAGCGAACGGCGCGGCTTCCATGACCAGATCCATCAGCATTGACTTGCCGCGCCCGACCCCGCCCCACAGATAAAGCCCGCGCACCCCTTCGGGTTCGGGCGCGCTGCGCCCGCCGAAGAAGCTGCGCCAACCCGAGCGCGCAGGGCGCGGCGCGGCCTCCCCGGTCAGGGATCCGACCAGCCGGTCGAGCGCCGGCAGAACCGCACGCTGCGCCGCATCATCCTTGAGCTGCCCGCCGCGAACCCGGGCATCATAAAGCGCCGTTACCGAAACCATCAGGGACGATAGCCCTCAAAGGTAATATTATCGGCAACGCGGCGAGCCTCGGTTTCTTCGGCAAGGCTGCGTACCGTCCAGCACAGCACCGGCACATGGCGCGCCTTCAGGGCCGCGATCACCGGATCGCCGAGATTTTGGCGATCATGCGAGATGAACTCGGCCCCGACCCGTTCGAAATCGGTCAGCTCGGCCAGCTGGGCCCGGGTCTCATCATCCAGCATCGGCCAATCGGCCTTGATGAAGGCACAGCTGGTCAGCCCCCGGGTGACCTGCGGCGCGGCCGCCCCGAAGGCAGCCACCGCATGGGGATTGAAGGACATGACTGCAACCGGCCCTTCATAGGCTTCAAGCAGCCCGGCGACCCGCGCCTGAACATCACCGATATTGGGGCCGAGACGGCCATCCTGATCCTTGATTTCGATCAGCAGCGGCACCTGACCGGCCACGACCCGCAGGGTCTCGGCCAAGGTCGGAATCACCTCATCGGTGCCATCCAGCTTTTCCCTGGCCAGATCGTCCAGATCGAAATCGGCGATATAACCTTCGTCCCCGCACATCCTGATCAGATCGTAATCGTGAAAGACCATCGGCGTGCCGTCGGCTGCCGGCTGAATGTCCAGCTCGATCCCGTATCCGGCGGCAATCGCCGCGCGGAACGAGGCCAGCGAGTTTTCGGGAACGCCCTCACCATGCAGGCCGCGATGGGCGATGGGCAGGCGAAGAAAATCGGGATGCAGCGCCATCATGCCACCTCGAAGATTGCCTCGATTTCAACGGCAACGCCGCGCGGCAAGGCCGGGGCAGAAACGGCGGCGCGGGCATGGCGGCCAGCATCGCCGAAAACCTCGACCATAAGATCGGAACAGCCATTCACCACTTCGGGCTGGTCGCCGAAATCCGGCGTCGAATTGACGAAGGCCGTCAGCTTGATCACCCGCCCGATCCGATCGAGAGAGCCAAGCGCGGCCCGTGCCTGCGCCAGCAGCGCCAGCCCGCAGGCCCGCGCCGCCACAACCCCGGCGCCGACATCCATATCATCGCCCAGCTTGCCGCAAATCAGCCCGTCTGAGCCGATCGAAATCTGCCCGGAAATGAAAAGCAGATCTCCAGAACGCTGCCAGGGCACATAATTGGCCACAGGGGCAAGGGCTTCAGGCAGGGTGACATTCAATTCGGCCAGGCGGGCTTCATGGGACATGGAATGGCTCCGTCATATTTCGAGCCGATCCTAGGATGGATCGGCCCGTTTGTCGAAGCCCATTCTTCGGGAATCGTCCCGAAGGTTTCACCCGCGCAACGGCCGCAATGCCGCGGCCCAACGCCCCAGCTCGGCAATCATGACATCGGCACTGTTGCGAACGATCTCGGGGGCGTCGAACTCCCCATCCTTGAGGTGATCGAACACCATCGGCACCGCGACCTGTTCGGGCAGCGGCATGACCTTGAGCGTGGTCAGGATTTCCTTGGCACCCTGGGTGGAGCGCAGCCCGCCCGAGATGCCGCCATAGGATACGAAGCCGGCAACCTTGTTGTTCCATTCCAGCGCCAGATAATCGAGCGCGTTGAAGAAGCTCGGCGGCGGGGCGAAGTTATACTCGGGCAGAACGAAGACAAAGGCGTCCGAGCTGTCCACGATCTGCGACCAGCGTTGGGTATGGCCCTTGGTATATTGCTGCGCGCGCGGGTGGTTCGGCTCATCAAGAAGCGGCAGGTTCAGTTCAGCCAGATCGGTGAGAACCACTTCGCTGAAGCTGCCCGGATGGGCACAGGCATGCGCGTGGAACCAGTCTCCAATGAGCTTGCCGATCCGGCCCGGGCGCGTACTGGTGACGATGACATTCAGCTTCATGATCCATTCCTTGCGATTTCAATATCTTCGCTTGGATCTAGGTGGCGGGGAACTGCACTGCAAGAAGCCGAAGGACAAATCCGACTTTTTCCCCCCAGTCCAGCAGTGTATTGCTGAGGGAAGGACATTCAAGGACCGTCATGCTCTACATACTCGAACGATATCGCCTTGCCCCGCGCAATCCCGACGATTCGCATCGCGCGGCAACCCCGCTGGAACTCTTCTTCGATCTGATCAGCGTCATCGCGATTGCCTCGGTCACGGCCGGGCTGCATCACGCGATCAGCGAGGGGCATGGCCTTGAGGCCCTGCCGCGTTTTCTGTTTCTCTTCACCGCGATCTGGTGGGCCTGGATGAATTTCACCTGGTTCGCCTCGGCTTTCGACAATGACGGCCCGCTTTACCGGCTGCTGGTCATGGTCATCATGACCGGCGAGCTGATCTTTGCCGGCGGCGCCGGCTATATCTTCGAAACTCTGGACATGAGCTGGGGCATCGCCGGCTGGTGCATCATGCGCATCGGCATGGCCGCGCTGTGGTTCCGTGCCGCCGGCAATCCAGAATACCGGGAAACCTGCATCCGTTATGGGATCGGCATCCTGATCGCCCAGCTCGGCTGGGTGGCCATGTACTTCCTGGTGCCCCCCGGCTCGTCAATGTTCTTCGTGGCCGGCACCCTGGTCTTCCTGCTGGAATTCTCGGTCCCGCCCTTCGCCGAATCGAAGGGTGTCACCCCCTTTCACCGCCATCACATGATCGAACGCTACGGCCTTCTGACCATCATCTCGCTGGGTGAGATCATGCTGTCGATCAGCCACGGCTTCGGCATGCTGTTCGGCGAGCATGCCAATTTCGCCTCGGCCTCGACTGCGCTTGCCGCCGTGGTCATCGTCTTCACGCTGTTCTGGATCTATTTCTGCCTCGAAGAGCACCTGCGCAGCCGCGAATTCATGCCGGTCTTCATCTGGGGCTATACACATGTCTTCATCTTCGGAGGCATCGCCGCGCTCGGTGCCGCCATCTCGGCCGAGCTTGATCTGGCGGCCCATCACAGCGAGGCCAACCCGGACGATATCGCCATCTGGCTGGGCGCGTCGCTGGCGGTGATCCTTGTTGCTCTCTGGGTGGCGCGCGATCGCAATCACGCGCTCGGCACGCGCCAGCTTGCGCTGCCGGTCATGGCGGTAGTGTCATTGATCGGGGCCTGGATCGGACTTTCGACCTGGGGCTTTGCCATCATCGCCGCCATTGCCCTGATCTGGCGGGTGCGCCTGTCGGAGCCGCAATCGGCGCATTGATCGCTGAAGCAAACTGGAGGGGCCTCGCAGCGCGCGGGGCCCTGCCAAATCGAGAAATCCCTATCAAAACTGTGACCTTCCCCTATGGCATCCGCAGTTATGGGTTGGCTTTGGTGCGATCAGTGAGGGTTGTTCGATGTCTCGATAGGCGGGAAGGGCAATCGAGACGACAGTTCCGCCGTCGAAGGTCGCGGGTTTTCTCAGCCCAGCGGCATTCCCCCGTTCGATCATCAAATCGCTGAAGGCCGAACCTGCCTGGTGCCGCAAACCATACCCTATGCAGCGCTGCCTGTTCTCAGCTATCCTGCCCCCATGACCCAGATCACCAACCTCAACCGCTTCCGCAAACAGAAGGCCCGTGAGGAGGCCCGGCGCGAGGCCGATGCCAATGCGGCAAAGCATGGGCGGAGCAAGGCTCAGAAGCGCGTCGAACGGGCCGATCAGGCACGGGCGGCAAAGCATCTCGATGGGGTGAAACGTGACGATTGAGCTGCCGCCGATGGATGTGCCCGCGAAGCGCTCGGTGTCGATCGACGGGCACCGAACCTCGATCAGTCTGGAGAACGCCTTCTGGCGCGGGCTCGATCTGGCGGCGAAGGCGCGGGGGATGACACGGGCCGGCCTGATCGCCGGAATAGACCATGCCCGCCCGCCGGAAGTCGGGCTCGCCACCGCCTGCCGGCTCTTCGTGCTGGCAGAAACGGCGCGCAGCGGGTAAAGCACGGGGCATTCCACAGGAGGCCCATATGATCCCGCGCTATGCCCGCCCCGAAATGACCGCCATCTGGTCGCCCGAGACGAAATTCCGCATCTGGTACGAGATCGAGGCCTATGCCTGCGATGCCCAGGCCGAGCTGGGCGTGATCCCCAGGGCCAATGCCGATGCGGTCTGGAAAGCCCGCGACGTGGAATTCGACGTCGCCCGCATAGACGAGATCGAGGCCGTCACCAAGCATGACGTCATCGCCTTCCTGACCCATCTGGCCGAGCATGTCGGCAGCGATGAAGCCCGCTTCGTTCATCAGGGCATGACCTCTTCGGACGTGCTCGATACCACGCTGAACGTGCAGCTGGTCCGGGCTGCCGATATCCTGATCGCCGACATGGACAATCTGCTGGCCGCGCTGAAGCGCCGCGCCTATGAGCATAAGGATACCGTCCGCATCGGGCGCAGCCATGGCATCCATGCCGAGCCCACCACCATGGGTCTGACCTTCGCCCGTTTCTATGCCGAAATGGACCGGGGCCGCGCCCGCCTGCTGGCCGCGCGCGAGGAAGTCGCGACCGGGGCGATTTCCGGCGCGGTCGGGACCTTCGCCAATATCGACCCCTATGTCGAAAGCTATGTCTGCATGCAGATGGGCCTGCGCCCCGAGCCGATCAGCACCCAGGTCATTCCGCGCGACCGTCATGCCATGTTCTTCGCCACGCTCGGCGTGATCGCGTCCTCGATCGAAAACATCGCCATCGAGATCCGTCACATGCAGCGCACCGAGGTCCTGGAGGCCGAGGAATTCTTCTCGCCCGGTCAGAAAGGGTCGAGCGCGATGCCGCACAAGCGCAATCCGGTGCTGACCGAGAACCTGACCGGCCTTGCCCGGCTGGTGCGCATGGCGGTGGTGCCGGCGATGGAAAACGTCGCGCTCTGGCATGAGCGCGACATCTCGCACAGCTCGGTCGAGCGCGGGATTGCGCCCGACGCGACGATCACGCTGGATTTCGCGCTGAACCGGCTGGCCGGGGTCATCGACAAGCTGGTGATCTATCCTGAAAACATGCTGCGCAATATGAACAAGTTGAAGGGCCTGGTCATGTCGCAACGGGTGCTGCTGGCACTGACCCAGGCTGGCGTCTCGCGCGAGGACGCCTACCGTCTGGTGCAGCGCAATGCGATGAAAGTCTGGGAAGAAGGCAAGGATTTCCGCGAGGAACTGCTGGCCGATCCCGAAGTCACCGCTGCGCTGTCACCCGCCGAGATCGACGAGAAATTCGACCTCGGTTATCATACCAAACATGTCGATACGATCTTCGCCCGGGTCTTCAGCGGCGGGAACTGAACGGGGCCGGGCTAACCTCGGCTTAAGCATTCCCTGTCATCTTCATTCTCACGAATCATGTGGGGACGAAGATGCAGCGACAGGGGCTGACACCACGACAGAAAGCGACAGTCATCGTGCGCCTGCTGGTCGGCGGGGCCGAACAGCTGTCACTGGAACGGCTGCCGCCGGCGGCTCAGGCGGCGCTTGCCCATGAGATGGCTCTGATGGGGATGGTCGATCGCCAGACCCGCGATCAGATCGTCATGGAGTTCTGCTAATCGCTGGAATCGGTCGCGCTGACCTTCCCTGAAACCCTGAATGACACGCTCGATATCCTGAACGATACGCTCTCGCGCGACACCACCGACCGGCTGCGCCGGATGGCCGCCATGGCCGGACAATCCGATCCCTGGGACCGCATCTCGGCCATGCCGGCGCAGCAGCTCTGCGATCTGGCCCGCAGCGAGGCGGTCGAGGTGGCGGCGGTCATGTTTTCGAAACTGCCGGTCCCGAAAGCGGCTGAGGTCTTCGGGCTGATGCCGCCGGAAATCGCCCGCCAGATCGCCTTTGCCATGTCGCTGACCGGCGGGATCGAATCCGGCGCGCTGCACCGGATCGGGGTCGCGCTGCTGCAGGCTTCCGAAGGGCTGGCGCGCCCGGCGCTGGAGGGGGAGCCGGTCGAAAAGGTCGGCGCAATCCTGAACTTCACCACCTCGGGCACGCGCGATCAGGTGCTGATCGGCCTTGACGAAGACGACGCGGCCTTCGCGGCCGAGGTCCGCAAGTCGATCTTCACCTGGGCCAATATCCCTGCCCGCATCGACCCACGCGACATTCCCCGCATTATCCGCGAGGTCGATGCCCAGACCCTGGCCAAGGCCATGGCCGATCCCCGCCCGGCCAATCAGCCGGTGGCCGAATTCATCCTGTCCAGCCTGTCGAGCCGGATGGCGGATTCGCTGCGTGAGGAAAGCGAAGGGCTTGGCAAGGTTTCTGAAAAGGATTGCGAAGATGCAATGGCCGTGGTCGTCGGCGCCATCCGCCGGATGGAAGAAGCGGGCGATCTGTTCCTGATCGCCAATGACGAAGCCGAGGAAGGCGCTGGCTGAACCATCAGATTCGTAAGCGGTATTGTCTTTCGATTTGGTGCCACATTCGGGACATCCGGTGAAGCCCGTATCCATATGGATCAACGGCGGGCTGTCAGAAGATCACAACCGAAATTCCCATGACAGCCGGGCTTGCCGCGAATTCATGGCGCCAGATTGAAATCGCATATCCCGCGCCACCGCCGCGATCCCGACAGCCATCGCGCTTCCGAGGCATGAAGCTGGATAGTTGTGGATATGTCTCTTTCATAGGACCTTCCGGCCTTCCCCATTCAGACAGATCATCACTATCAGAGCCAGCTACCGGCACCCATTGCCGTGCAGGATATTCCTCAGCTCCGACCTCAGGGCCTGCAAATGACGAGAGCGGCGAGGGCGGAGAGAAAGGCTTTCGGGCATCTGCCTCATCGGGTCGCAACATATGATGAGGGCCGGAAAGCAGTCTGCGCCCGTTTTTCCGACGATTGGCCAGTCCTTCAGCCTGCCGAACATGATCCCGGTGGGGTTTCGTCGTTTGTCGCCACGGATGGGCGTCTTGCGTAGTTTTCGGTCCGGAATGCAGAAGCATATCCATTTGTTTTACAACAATTTTCATGACAGACCCGCATCATGACCACGGCCTCCGAACAGCCAGTCAAGATCAGGCATGCCGCGCAGGACCCGCCTGTCATCGGTGCGAGGCCGGTCAGGAACTTTGGGAAGAAGGGCCCTGCGACAGCTGCGACAGCTCAACCAGAAAGGAGCAGACATGTATGCCGCTCGTCCTTCGAGCCGTGAATCATCCCGAAGCAGCCGAAATCAAAGGGGCTGAGCCTGATGCAGTGACAATAGTAACAACCATTCCATTCAGCAGGCAGATAATACCCTTCCCGGCCCAGGCGTCGGGATCAGTCCCATTCCGACTGACGGGATTTTTCCAGATTGCCGAAGCGGGTGAAGCGGCCCTCGAAGGCTAGCTCGACCGTGCCGATAGGGCCGTGGCGCTGCTTGCCGATGATGACCTCGGCCTTGCCATGGACCGCGTTCATCACCTCCTGCCACTTGGCCAGCTTGTCGAGTTCATGATCGGCGGGCTTTTCGCGTTCGCGGTAATATTCCTCGCGGAAGACGAACATGACGATATCGGCGTCCTGCTCGATCGAGCCCGATTCGCGCAGATCCGACAGCTGCGGGCGCTTGCCTTCGCGGCTTTCGACCTGACGCGACAGCTGCGAGAGCGCGATCACCGGAATGTTCAGTTCCTTGGCAATCGCCTTGAGGCCCTGCGTGATCTCAGAGACCTCGTTGACCCGGTTATCCCTGGAACCGGCAGCCTTCAGCAGTTGAAGATAGTCCACGATGATCAGATCGAGCCCATGCGTGCGCTTGAGCTTGCGGGCCCGGGCCGAAAGCTGGTTGATCGGCAGCGCCGGAGTGTCGTCGATGTAAAGCGGACAGCTCTGCAGGTCGTTGGCGGCCTGAACGAAGCGGCGGAACTCCTCTTCGGACATGTCGCCGGAACGGATCTGGTGGCTGGGCACTTCAGAAGCTTCGGACAGGATCCGCGCCGCCAGCTGTTCGGCCGACATTTCCAGCGAAAAGAAGCCGACCACACCACCCTCGACCGAGCCGAGGGTGCCGTCAGACAGCTCGCCCGACTTATGGGCCCTGGCGATATTGAAGGCGATATTAGTCGCCAGCGAGGTCTTCCCCATCGAGGGACGCCCGGCCAGAATGATCAGGTCCGAATTGTTGAGCCCACCCATCTTGCGGTCAAGATCGATCAGCCCGGTCGGGATCCCCGACAGCTTGCCATCGCGCTGATAGGCCGCCGCCGCCGCATCGACCGCGCCGGTCACCGCCTTGAGGAAGGACTGGAAACCGCGCTCTGCGACGCCCTGCTCGCCCAGCTTGTAAAGCGTCTGCTCGGCCGCCTTGATCTGTTCTTCGGCATCGTCCTCAACCCGGACCGAGGCTGCGCGGGCGGAAATATCCTGGCCCAGCGTGATCAGATCGCGGCGCAGGGCGAATTCGCGGATCATCTGGGCGTAATCGCGCGCCGCATAGGCCGAAATCGCCGCTGCCGCGATCCGGGCCAGATAGGCCGGCCCGCCCAGATCCTTCAGCCCCGCATCCGATTCCATGAAAGCCTTCAGCGTCACCGGGCTGGCAAGCGCGTTCTTGCGGATCCGTTCGGCGGCGATTTCGAAGATGCGCGAATGGACCGGCTCATAGAAATGCTCGGGTTTCAGCAGCTGGCTGATCCGGTCGAAAATCTCGTTATTGGTCAGAAGCGCACCCAGAAGCTGCTGCTCCGCCTCGATCGAAAAGGGGACGCTCGGCGCTTCCGAATCGGCAGTCGGCGCAGTGGCCCGCAATGCGGTGATCTCGCTCATCATGCTCTCCCCGTGTTTTTCTTGTTAAGGGCTACCTATGACACAATATGTGCCCGATCTGAATGTCCGACTGCGAAAATCCGGTGGGAAAAGCTGGGGACGAGCTGTGGATAAGCGACAAATCACCGCCCGGCGCGCGGCCGGGCAGCGGGCTTTCGCAGGCCGCTGATTGCTTAGGGATGAGCCTCTTGCCAGCCGCGCGGGTCGCTGAGGAAGGCCTCGACCTCGGTCAGGGTAGCATTGTCGAAAGCGGCCTGGGCCTTGGCCTCGGCCAGCACGTCCCACCAGGTGCACAGGTGATGCAGCGCCACCCCGTGATCGGCCAGACGCTGCGTGGTTTCCGGGAAGATCCCATAGTAGAAAATCACGGCAGTATGCGCGCATTGCGCGCCGGTATCGCGGATCGCATCGACAAAGCTGAGCTTCGAGCCGCCATCGGTGGTCAGGTCCTCGACCAGCAGCACCCGGTCGCCTTCGTCCATCCTGCCCTCGATCCGGGCATTGCGCCCGTAGCCTTTCGGCTTCTTGCGCACATAGCTCATCGGCAGGCCAAGCCGCTCCGCCACCATGGCACCGAAAGGAATGCCGGCGGTTTCGCCGCCGGCGATATTGGTGAAGGCTTCAAACCCGGCACCGCGCAGGGCGGTCGCAGCCAGAAAATCCATCAGCGTGCCGCGCACCCGGGGATAGGAAATGATCCGGCGGCAATCGACATAGGTCGGCCCCTTGAGGCCGGACGCATAGGTAAAGGGCTCGGCCGCGTTGAAATCCACCGCCTTGATTTCCAGCAGGGCGCGGGCGGTTAGGCGGGCGATTTCCTCGGGGGCGGGGAAGGACAGGCTCATGCGGGCTCCATCTGCCAGTAAAGGTCGAAGCCGGGATCGAAAACGGTGACCGTTTCATCGCCGGCGGCAATTTCGGTGGGAAAGCTGACCGGCTGGTCCTGCCGGGTGAGGCGGATGCGGTCCTTATTCGGGGCCATGCCGTAGAAGGCCGGACCGTTCAGCGAGGTGAAGGCTTCGAGCTGGTCGAGCCTGCCGTCTTCCTCGAACACCTGGGCGAGGACCGCCATGGTATTGGGCGCGGTGAAGCAGCCGGCGCAGCCGCAGGGTTGCAGCTTGGCACGGTCGGGATGGGGCGCGGAATCGGTGCCGAGGAAGAACGCCCCCTGCCCCGACATCGCGGCCCGGCGCAGCGCCAGGCGATGCTCCTCGCGCTTGGCGACCGGCAGGCAGTAGTAATGCGGCCGGATCCCGCCCGCGAGGATGGCATTGCGGTTGATGACCAGATGATGGGTAGTGATGGTCGCGCCCATCGCCCCGCCCGCCGCATTGGCGGTCACATAATCGATCCCGTCCGAGGTGGTGACATGTTCCATCACCACGCGCAGCCCGGGCGTCGCCCGCCGCAGCGGATCGAGCACGCGGTCGATGAACACGGCCTCGCGGTCGAAGATATCGACCCCGGGATCGGTCACCTCACCGTGAACGCAAAGCGGCACCCCGGCCTCGGCCATGGCCTCCAGTACCGGGCGCACACGGTCGAAATCGGTGACGCCGCCGGCCGAATTGGTGGTGGCCCCAGCGGGATAAAGCTTCACCGCCGCGATCAGCCCATCGACATGGGCGGCCACGATATCGGCCGGATCGGTGGTTTCGGTCAGATAAAGCGTCATCAGCGGACGCAACGTCGCATCGGCCGGCAGGGCAGCCATAATCCGGTCACGGTAAGCGCGGGCCTGATCGCCGGTCACCACCGGCGGCACCAGATTGGGCATGATGATGGCGCGGCCGAAATCGGCGGAATGCTGGGCAACGGCAGCCAGCATGGCGCCGTCGCGCAGATGCAGGTGCCAGTCATCGGGGCGGCGGATCGTCAGGGATTTGTTCATGACTCAGGGATTATACTGCCAGGGCCCATGATGAAAGACAGAAGCGCCTATCCGAAATCATCACTTGCAATTTTTCCTCACGAGGGCAGCATAGCATACTGACACGCGATTATTGAGTGACAAGGTATGACCATATTTCCCAAGCAGATGGCTGAGGCGACTCGGCTCTGGACCCAGTTCACCCAGATCGGACTGGATTCGCAGATGGTCATCGGCATGCGCGTGGCCGGCATGATGGGGCTTTTACCGTCTCACAAGGACGAGCCTTGGCGCATGGTTCAGGAAAAGCTGGATGCCGCGCAGGAAGCGGGTGTCGCCATCGGCCAGGCGATCTGGCGCGGCGAGACCGCTGATCGGGTCATGGCCGCCGCGCTGACACCCTATGGCAAACGCACCAATGCCAATGCCCGCCGGCTGAGCCGGGCCGCCACCCGGCACCGCTAGAGCATTTCGGAGCAGACCAGATACATTCCTGATATTGGCTTTCGGTGCGAAGCGTCTTCCCGGGCGACATGATGATGCATGAGCTCATTGCGACAGGTTTCAGCAGGGTCCGGGACGCGCGCCGCCGAATTGCGCTTGAGATCCATCCGACACGGCAAGGGCTCGGGCTGGCTGCGCCAGTCGCTTTTGACGCGATCACCGTTGAAAAACTCCCCGCGATATGCCCCGCCCTGCGCTGCGCCCGGCTGCGCCTGGCCTTGTGGCCAGATCACGGTCGCGACGGAAATTTGCGCCATATGCAGGAAATCGTCCGCACCAGCCCGTGATGCAAATGCAAAACGGCCCCGCGCGGGGACCGTTTCCGTTTCTGCTTCCGATTGGGCGTCGATCAGATCAGCTTGCCCATGGCGACGGCGGTGTCGCTCATCCGGTTCGAGAAGCCCCATTCATTGTCATACCAGGTCAGGATGCGAACCATGCGGCCGTCCATCACCTTGGTCTGATCCAGCGCGAAGATCGAGCTGTGCGGGTCATGATTGAAGTCGATCGAGACATTGGGCAGCTCGGTATAGCCGAGAACGCCTTTCAGCGGACCATTGGCGGCGGCCTTGATGGCTTCGTTGACTTCCTCGACCGTGGTGTCGCGGCTGGCCTCGAAAGTCAGGTCCACGACCGAAACATTCGGCGTCGGCACGCGGATGGCGACCCCGTCCAGCTTGCCGTTCAGTTCCGGCAGGACCAGACCCACGGCTTTTGCGGCGCCGGTCGAGGTCGGGATCATCGACATCGCCGCAGCGCGGGCGCGGTAGAGATCCTTGTGCATGGTGTCCAGCGTCGGCTGATCGCCGGTATAGCTGTGGATCGTGGTCATGAAGCCCTTGTCGATGCCGACGGCATCGTTCAGCACTTTCACCACCGGCGCCAGGCAGTTGGTGGTGCAGCTGGCATTCGACACAATCAGGGCGTCCTTGGTCAGAACATCCTGGTTGACGCCGTAGACGATGGTCGCGTCAGCGCCCTTGGACGGGGCCGAGACCAGAACCCGGCTGGAGCCGTTTTCCAGATGGACCTTGGCTTTGTCGGCATCGGTGAAGATGCCCGTGCATTCCAGCACCACATCGACATCGCCCCAAGGCAGGTCGGCCGGGTTGCGGATCGCGGTAACCTTGATCGGGCCGCGGCCGACATCGATCGTGTCGCCGTCAACGGTCACTTCGCCCGGGAAGCGGCCATGAACGCTGTCGAACCGGATCAGATGGGCGTTGGTTTCCACCGGCCCGAGATCGTTAATCGCGATGACTTCGATATCCTGACGACCCGATTCGACGATAGCACGCAGCACATTGCGCCCGATCCGACCGAATCCGTTGATTGCCACCTTCACAGCCATGATGAACCTCCGCAGACTGATTTCGCGATGCTTATGGTACTTTTTCCCCGGGCTTGCAAACCCCGAGCGATGCCCTAGCGCCAGAAACTCAGATATTCGATGAAGTCCGCGAATTGCCTGCCGATCAGAAGCGGCAGATCCCAGTGCAGCCACAGCGCATCGACCACGAAGAGCAGCACAATCAACAGAAAGATGGTGATTACGTTGCGTGTTGTCACTGCTGGCCATTCCTTACTGAACGGGACGTGCTTAGCCCTGTTGCCGCCTGCGGGCAAGATCTGGTGGCAGCCCGCATTCCGGCCGCCCGGATCATGAGGGCGAGGCCGCGATAGGCAAGATTTCGCCAATTATGCTGTCTGACCCAGCGTTGCAACGGGCAAGAGCCGAAAATTGTTGAAAATGCGCGAAGGCTCCTGTTTAGGAACATGCAGCAAGTTCCGCCCTCTGCTCGGGTGGAAAACAAAAGCCGCCTGAGGACGGGCGCGGAAACAATAATAAACCCGGGGAATGCTGCCTTGTTGAAACGTAGTCGCTTTGCTCTGCTTGAGCGTTTATTGCCTGAAAAACGCCTCTATCTGAAGACTGACAGCTCCACTCGCATCGTCCACCTTCGTCCCCTGACACAATTGACCCTACTAAGCGGCACTGCCCTGCTGTTCGGCTGGGGAATCGTTTCCGGTGCCGCACTGACCTATCAGCGCATCGCCGGCAGCGGCGAAGCCCAGACCAACGGCTCGCTTTCGGCCTATGAGGCCCGGCTCGAAGCCTTGGCAGATGAGCGCGACGCCCGCGCCGAGGAAGCCAAGGAAGCTCAGCTGCGCTTCGCAGTCGCACTCGATCAGGTCTCGAAATACCAGTCCGAGCTGCTGACGACCCAGCAACAGAAGCATGAACTTGAAGCCGGGCTCGATGCGATGCAGCAAAAGCTTGGCAGCGCAGCCGCCCTGCCCCAGGCTGCCGGCACCGATGGCGGCGAGCACGAGCTTGCCCTGGAAGTCCTGAACGATCAGCTTCGCGCCACCGCCGAAGCCCGCGACGCCGCCGCCGAAGCCGCCAAGCTGGCCAAGGCCGAAGCCGCCGCCGCGAAAGCCGAACAGGAACGCATCCTCACCCGCAACGACGAGCTGTTCACCGAGATCGAAGACGCGGTTTCCGCTTCGGTCGTGCCCTTCCAGGAAATGTTCGACAATATCGGGCTCGATGCCGACAAGCTTCTGGCCTCGATCGATTCCGGTTATTCCGGTCAGGGTGGCCCGCTGACCCCGGCCACCGTTTCGACCAGCGGCAATTCCGCTATCAGCCGCTCGGAAGCCCGCGCGGGCGACATCATGGTCAGCCTCGATCAGGTCAACCGCTACCGCATTGCCAGCGAGAAACTGCCGCTGGCAATGCCGGTCAAATCGGCCTTCCGCTTTACTTCGGGCTTCGGCGCCCGCTGGGGGCGCGCCCATAAGGGCATCGATTTGGCCGGCCCGGTCGGCACGCCGATCGTGGCCACCGGTGACGGTGTCGTGAAGTTCGCCGGTCGTCAGAGCGGCTATGGCAATATTATCATTGTCCAGCACGCGCTTGGCACCGAAACGCGCTACGCGCATTTGTCTAGGATTCGCGTGAAAACCGGTCAGAAGGTATCGCGCGGCAGCCAGATCGGTGATATGGGCAATACCGGACGCTCGACCGGCCCGCATCTTCACTACGAAGTTCGGGTGAATGGGAAAGCTGTCAATCCAATGAGCTTCATCAAGGCGGCACAGAATGTTTTCTAAGTCCCGGGTGACCGAAACCCCGACCCAATCCACGACCCCTTCCGCGACTGCGGTGCCTGACAGCGCCCCGTCAGCCAAGCCCGAGACCGCGGCGGCGAATGCCGGCACAAAGGATCTGACCGTACCGCCGCCGCCCGCGCCGCGTGTGCGCACGGCCCCGTCGGTCCTGTCTTCGGACCTCACCATCAAGGGCGATCTGCAGACCGCCGGCGACATCCAGATCGAAGGCCAGGTCGAGGGCGATATCCGCGCCCGTCAGCTGACCATCGGCGAAACCGCCACCGTTCGCGGAGAAGTTCTGGCCGATGAAGTCATCGTCAATGGCCGGGTCATCGGCCGTCTGCGCGGCATAAAGGTACGGCTGTCTTCTTCGGCACGGGTTGAAGGCGACATCATCCACAAGACCATCGCCATCGAATCGGGTGCACATTTCGAAGGTTCGGTTCAGCGCCAGGAAGACCCGCTGTCGCAGAACGGCAAGAAATCCACCTCGCCAGCCACCGATTTCGACGAGGCCGACAAGAAGAAATAGGCCTGCGCCCGACGCAGCTGAATTCCAAAGGGGGCCATTCGGCCCCCTTTCCTATGCAGGCCGCTCAGTTTTCTTCGTCATCCGGCATCAGATGGCGATACATGTGCCAGCTGGCATGACCGAGCAGCGGCATGGTGATGAACAGGCCCAGAAAGCAGGGCACCATCCCGAAGAACAGGTTGGCGGCAATCACCAGACCCCAGACCAGCATCACCGGCAGGTTGATTCGCACCGCCTCGACCGAGGTGATGATCGCGGTGATGAAATCGACCTCACGGTCCATCAGCAGCGGCAGGCCAACGACGGTGAAGCTGAACAGGGCCATCGCAAAGACCGCGCCAACCACCGTGCCGACGGCCAGCATGGCAAGTCCCCTTCCCTGAAACAGGATCTCGGCCGAGGACATCACGTTAGTCATCGCCGAAACCCCCATGAACATGGCGAAGATGGTATGGGTAACGAAGACCCAGAACATGAACATCAGCAGAATGACCATCGCCATCGACGGCAATTGTCGATCTTTCTGGGCAAAGACCGTGCCCATGACCTCGCGCCAGATCAAGGGTTGGCCGGCCTCCAGACGGCGGCTGACCTCATAAAGCCCGACCGCTGCGAAAGGCGCAATCAGCGGGAAGCCGACGATGAACGGCATCAGCCACCATTCCTGCCCGGAGGCGAACGCGACCGCCGTCAGCACCAGCCCGCCGGCGACATAGAAGGCGGAAAAGAACAGCCCATATCCCGGCGCACGCTTAAAGTCGCGCCAGCCCGCAGCCAGGCTGGCGCCAATCGCATCATATCCGATCCGGGCGGGTTCGGGGATCTGGTCCGGCTCTTCGCGGATCAGATCGAGATCAGGCTCTGTTTCGCGCATCGTATCCTCCCTTTTAAACAGGCTATGACGAGGCAAAGCGGCCAATCAATAAAAATGTGATGTCAGGGATTCTGGTTAAACTGCTCCTGCAGTGCCGCCACGACCGGCGGGGGGACGAATTTCGACACGTCCCCTCCCAGCCGGGCGATTTCCTTGACCAGTTTCGAGGCGATCGCCTGCCGGCGCGCATCGGCCATCAGGAAGACTGTTTCGATGCTGGCATCCAGTGCCCGGTTCATGCCAACCATCTGGAACTCGTATTCGAAATCGGCGACCGCCCGCAATCCGCGGATGATGACCGAGGCGCCGACATCGCGGGCGCAGTCGATCAGCAGATTCTCGAACGGGTGCACGACGATCTCACCGCCGGTTCTGGCGATAATCGCCGCGCATTCGCGCTCCACCATAGCCACGCGCTCATCAATGCTGAAAAGTGGTCCCTTGTCACGATTGATCGCCACTCCGACCACCAGCCGGTCAACCAGAGCCATCGCCCGTTCGATAATGTCCATATGACCCAGTGTGATCGGATCGAACGTGCCGGGATACAATCCAGTGCGCATAGCCTGTCCTTTCGCTTCGCAGGAAAGACCAACCCGTAATGTTGCTGGAAATCAAGGGGCTTTGGCCCCTCAATTGCCCATGATCATTCCGGTCAGCGCGTCGCGCTCCGCCCGGAGCTCCTTCAGGCGGGCCGACACCGCATCGCCGATCGAGACCACGCCGAGCATCCGACCCTCCTCATCGACAACCGGCAGGTGGCGAAAGCGCCCTTCGGTCATGCGTTCCAGCACCGCCCGCGTATCTTCACCGCCGGAACAGGTCGAAACCTTGCGCGTCATCAGCTCGCTGACCGGACGCGACAGGATCTCCGCCCCCTGCTTACCGAGTTCGCGCACGATGTCGCGCTCAGACAGGATGCCGTTCGGACGCAGGCCGTCCTCGCTGACCACGACAGCCCCGATCCGCCGCTCCGCCAACAGCTTCGTCGCCTCAGCGACCGTGGCCTCGGGTGCCACGGTCACGATGCCATTGGCCTCGGAACCTTTCAGGGTCAGTATTTGCTTAACCAGCATGTCGCCTCCACCCTCTTCAATGCATGTCCCCTCAGTCTGTCGCAACTTTGATATAAATCAAGCGTCTTCATTGGCCCCGGCCGCAGTTTCCAGCCGGGCGAGCTCTGCGCGCAGTCCCTTTGCCAGCTCATCGGTCAAACGGTTCAGCCGGTGCGAGCGCCGGTCATCGGCATGGCGGATGATCCAGAAGCTGCGCTGAAGGCTGAATTCGTTGGTCAATACGCGGACAAGCCCGGGGGCGAAGGGAATGGCGAAGTCGTGGACGATCCCGATCCCGGCCCCGCAGCGAATCGCCTGCATCTGCACCGCCACCGAGTTCGAGCTCAGCCGCGCAGGCTCAGCCCCGCTCCGGGCCAGAAGCGGGGCGAGGTAATCCAGTTCGCGGTCGAAGATCATGTCGGGGATATAGCCGATCAACCGATGTCTGCGCAGGTCGGACAGGCCGGCAAGCGGCGGCCGCCCCGCCAGATAGTCGCGATGCGCGGTCAGATGCAGGCGGTAATCGCAAAGCCGCTGCACGATCAGGCGACCGCTGGCCGGCGGGCTGACGGCAATGGCGACATCGGCTTCGCGTTTCGAAAGGTTGAAGACACGCGGCAGGGCGACGATCTGAACCTCAAGCTGCGGATGGGCATCGCAGATCGCCGCCACCACCTGCGGCAGCAGGTAATTGGCGCAGCCATCCGGCGCCCCGATCCGCAGCTGACCGCCAATCTCATCAGGATGACCGAGCGAATCGGAGGCAGCCTCCAGCGCCCGCTCGGCCGCTTCGGCATGGGGCAGCAGGCGCGCGCCTTCAGACGTCAGCTCATAACCCTGCGGCGATTTCAGAAACAGCGCATGGCCAAGCGCCGCCTCAAGCCGCACGATCCGCCGCCCGGCGGTCGAGGCATCCATGGCCAGCCGCTTCGCCCCACGCGACAGGCTGTTATCGCGCGCCACTGCCAGAAATACCCGCAGATCGTCCCAATCCATCGTGCACCTTTGCAATTATGCAAAATGATCTTGCCCAATTGTCTCTATGATCGGGCATTTTCGCAATATACCTTGTAATAAATTCTGGAGGAGACAAAGATGCACGACATTGGCCACTGGATCGACGGCAAGGAAGTCCCCGGCGGCTCGGGTCGCTATTCCGAGATCTGCAATCCGGCCACCGGCGAAATGCAGGCCCGTGTCGCGCTTGCCAGCCCGGCCGAGCTTGACGCCGCCATTGCCAGCGCAGCCCGCGCCCAGACCGATTGGGCCGCGACCAACCCGCAGCGCCGGGCCCGGGTCATGATGAAATTCGGTCAGCTGATCGAGGATAACATGGACATGCTGGCCGAGCTGGTCTCGCGCGAGCATGGCAAGACCCTGCCCGATGCGCGCGGCGATGTGCAGCGCGGGCTGGAAGTGATCGAGGTCTGCATGGGCGCGCCATCGCTGCTGAAGGGCGAATATACCGGCAATGCCGGCCCCGGCATCGACCTTTATGCGATGCGCCAGCCGCTTGGCGTAGTTGCCGGCATCACCCCCTTCAACTTTCCGGCGATGATCCCCTTGTGGAAGATGGGCCCGGCACTGGCGGCCGGCAATGCGATGATCCTGAAGCCGTCCGAGCGGGTGCCCTCGACCTCGCTGGCGCTGGCGCGGCTGGCGCAGCGGGCCGGGCTGCCCGATGGAGTCTTGCAGGTGGTCAATGGCGACAAGGAAATCGTCGATGCCATTCTGGATCATCCGGTGATACAGGGGGTGGGCTTTGTCGGTTCGACCCCGATCGCGCAATATATCTATGGCCGCACCGCCACCAACGGCAAGCGCGCGCAATGCTTCGGCGGTGCCAAGAACCACATGATCATCATGCCCGATGCCGATCTCGACAAGGCGGCGGATGCGCTGATCGGGGCCGGATATGGCGCAGCGGGCGAACGCTGCATGGCGATCTCGGTCGCGGTGCCGGTCGGCCAGGCAACGGCGGACGCGCTGATCGACAAGCGGGTGCCGCGGATCGAGGCGCTGCAGGGCGGCCCCTATACCGCCGGCAATGATGTCGATTTCGGCCCGGTCATCACCCAGGCCGCCAAGGATCGGATCGAAAGGCTGATCGCATCGGGCGTCGATCAGGGGGCGGATCTGGTCATCGACGGGCGTGGGCTGAAAATCCAGGGTTATGAGAACGGCTTCTTCTGCGGGCCTTCGCTCTTCGACCGCGTCACGCCCGAGATGGAGATCTACCGCGAGGAAATCTTCGGACCGGTCCTCAGCTGCGTACGCGCCAATGCCTATGAGGACGCGCTGAGCCTGATCATGGACAATGATTACGGCAATGGCACCGCGATCTTCACCGCCGACGGCGACACTGCCCGCGATTTCACGGCCCGGGTCAATGTCGGCATGGTCGGGATCAATTTCCCGATCCCGGTGCCGCTGAGCTATTACAGTTTCGGCGGCTGGAAGAAATCGGCCTTCGGCGATCTGAACCAATATGGGCCAGATGCTTTCCGCTTCTATACCCGCACCAAAACCGTCACCGCCCGTTGGTTTTCGGGCATCAAGGAAGGGGCCGCGCTGAATTTCAAGCCGATGGACTGAAACACCGACCTCGGGGGGGGGAGAGAGATGAGCGAGCATATCAGCATAACCCGCGACCGCCGGGCCGGCCGGATCACCTTCGCCCGGCCCGAAGCGCTGAACGCGCTGAGCCATGAGATGAGCAATACCATCCATGCCGCACTTCTAGACTGGCGGGACAACCCGGAAATCCGACTGATCATCATCGACGCCGAGGGCACGCGCGCCTTCTGCGCCGGCGGCGATATCGCGGCAGTCTATCACGCGGCGCGCGCCGGCGATCACACCCTTGGTCAGCGCTTCTTCTTCGACGAATACCGGATGAATGCCGAAATCGCCAATTACCCCAAACCCGTCATCGCCTTCATGCAGGGCTATGTCATGGGCGGCGGCGTTGGCGTCGGCGGTCACGCCAGCCGGCGCATTGTCGGGGACAGCACCCGGATCGCCATGCCCGAAGCCGGGATCGGGCTTATCCCCGATGTCGGGGGCAGCTGGCTTCTGGCGCGCGCGCCTCGGCAGATCGGCGAATATCTGACCCTGACCGGCGCCCGCATCGGGCCCGGCGATGCGATCCATGCCGGGCTGGCCGATCTCTACCTGCCCGAAGCCGAATGGCCGGCCCTGCAAGACCGGCTGGCCGAAACCGGCGATATCGGCATTCTGAGGGGCGCGGAGCCTCCCCTCGCCCTGCTCGCCGACCGCGATCTTTCGGGTTTTGTCGGCGACAGCCTGGGCGAGATCATGGCAGCACTGGAGGCAGCCGGCGCCGAGGATCTGCTGGAGCCACTGCGCCGCAATTCGCCGCTGTCAATGGCGGCGGGGCTGATCCTGCTGCGCCTGTCGCGCAACGACAGCCAGATCGAGCAGAGCCTGGCGCGCGAATACCGCTTCACCCACCGCGCCACCCGGCAGGCCGATTTTCTGGAAGGGGTGCGTGCACAGCTCATCGACAAGGACTGCGATCCGCACTGGTCGGCCGACTGCTCCGAAGACGCCATCGTGAGCATCCTTGCCCCGCTTGGCGATCGGGAACTGCATTTTCACGGCTATCCCTCAGCATTATGAGACCACTTAAATATAGCGGTCAGGGAATTGTGACAGAGGGGATTTGACCCGAGGGAACTTCAACGATAGCGGGGCGTTCGGCTCAGTCAGCGGTATAATCGGACGGGTCTTTGTCGGTGCGTTATCTTGTTTCGATCTTCTCTACACTTGCCTTGAGCCTCATGGCATTCGTGCCATTTGCGGGGGGGGCGCAGCCAGCCAGTGCTGCTTCGGCCGGCGTTCAGATCGGCGAGGTGGTTCCGGCCGAAAAACTGCACATCATCTCTTATCCTGGCCGCTACGGGCTTGGGCCGGAGGTTCCAGGAAGTCTCTATGCCGTGGTCGGGGATCAGCTGATCCGCATTGACGCCCAATCGCACAAAGTCCAGTCGATCATTCGTCAGGTGACCGAGATCCTCGACTGATCCCGATCAGCCGATCAGTGCACGGGCCGCTTCACGCGCGGCGTCGGTGATCTGTTCGCCCGACAGCATCCGGGCGATTTCATCCACCCGCTGCCTCCTGTCCAGCGGGACGACCCGGCTGGTGGTCATCTCGGCTTCAACCTGCTTGGCGACGCGGAAATGCACCGCACCGAGCGCGGCCACCTGCGGGGAATGGGTCACGACCAGAACCTGGGCATCCTCGGCCAGGCGGGCCAGACGCCGACCGACCGCATCGGCAGTCGCCCCCCCGACACCACGGTCGATTTCATCGAAGATCAGGGTCAGCGCATCATTGCCGCGCGCCAACGAGACCTTCAGCGCCAGCAGAAAGCGCGACAGCTCGCCCCCCGAGGCGATCTTGTCCAGCGGACCGGCCGGCGCGCCGGGATTGGTGGCCACGGTAAAGCTGACCGCGTCATGACCTTCCGGCCCGGGATCGGCCTCGCTCAGGCGGGTTTCAAAGACCGCCCTTTCCATCTTCAGCGGCGCAAGCTCGGCGGCCATGGCGGCATCAAGCCGCCCCGCCGCCGCCGCGCGTTCCGCGCGGATCCGCCCGGCCTCATCGGTATAGGCCCGATCGGTCCGAGACACCTCTTTCTGAAGCCGCAGCAGATCTTCCTCACCGGCATCGAGCGCGTTCAGCCGCGCCCGCAGGGTCTCGGCCAGCTCCGACAGATCATCAGGGGTCACATCATGCTTGCGCGCCAGAGCCCGCAGCGCGAAGAGCCGTTCCTCGACCCTTTCCAGCTCATGAGGATCAAAGGCCATCTCGCGCAGGGCGTCATCAACCCCGACGCTGGCCTCGCCAAGCTCGATCAGTGCCCGCGACAGGGCCGAGATCGCCTCATCAAGCCGGCCCTCGGCTTTTTCCGCCGCACCTTCCAGCCAGCGACTGGCATCGAGCATCGCCCCTTCCGCCCCGTCCGGGCCAAGCGCCTGCCCGGCGCGCAGGACATCTTCGCGGATCCGTTCGGCCGCCTGCATGGCGCGCCGCGCGGCGTCGAGCCGGGCATCCTCGCCGGACTCGACAGCGAAATCGTCAAGCTCCCTGACCGCGTGGCGCAGGACTTCTTCCTCGGCCCGGGCGGCTTCAAGCCGCGCCTCGGCTTCGGTCAGAGCCTCCATCGCCCGGCGCCGTGCGGTCCAGGCGGCGCGCAGCGGCGCCAGATCGAAACCGGCAAAAGCATCCAGCAACTGGCGGTGACCGCGCGGGTTAAGAAGGCCGCGATCGTCATGCTGGCCATGAAGCTCGACCAGCGTGTCGGAAAGGGTCCGCAATACCTCGCCCGAAGCCCGGCGGTCATTGATCCAGGCGGTCTTGCGGCCATCGGCATTGTTAATCCGGCGCAGGATCAGCTCATCCTCGGCGGTGATACCGGCCTCTTCCAGAACACTGCGGGCAGGATGGCCGGAGGGCAGATCGAAAACCGCAGTCACCTCGCCCTGAGCCGCGCCGGCCCGGACCAGCTCGGCCCGGCCACGCCAGCCGAGCACGAAGCCGAGGCAGTCCAGCAGGATCGACTTGCCGGCTCCGGTTTCACCCGTCAGCACGTTCAGGCCCGGCCCGAATTCCAGATCGAGCCGGTCGATCAGCAGAATGTCGCGAATTTCCAGCGAACGCAGCATGGCCGCTATCCGCGCGGGATCACAGCCACTTGCCCTGGATGACCTGCCGATAAACGTCGGTCAGCCAGCTCTGGCCCTGCGCCGTCGCACTCAGGCCGCGACCGCGCAGCTGGTTATAGGCATCCAGATAGAAGGGCGAGGACTGGAAGTTGTGACCCAGAATCGCGCCGGCAGTCTGGGCTTCATCGGTCAGGCCGAGCGCCAGATAGGCTTCGACCAGACGCATCAGCGCCTCGGGCGTGTGGGTGGTGGTCTGGAAATCCTCGACCACGACGCGGAAGCGGTTGATCGCCGCCGTGTAATGGCCGCGCTTGAGATAGTAGCGCCCGATTTCCATTTCCTTGCCGGCAAGGTGGTCGAAGGCCAGGTCGAATTTCAAAATCGCCGGGCGGGCATATTCGCTGTCGGGATATTCCTCGATGACATCGCGCAGGGCTTGCAGCGCCTGGAAGGTCAGGCCCTGGTCGCGGCCGACCTCGTCGATCTGATCGTAATAGGACAAGGCCAGCAGGTATTTCGCATAGGCGGCATCGTCATCGCCCGGATAGGTGTCGATGAAGCGCTGCGCCGCGCCGCGCGCGTCTTCGTATTTCCTGGCCTTGTGATAGCCGTAGGCTTCCATGATCAGCGCGCGCTTGGCCCATTCCGAATAGGGATAGAGCCGCTCGATCTCGGAGAAATAGTAAACCGCTGTTTCCGGCTTGCTGTTATTTTCCAGCTCGTATTCGCCGCGCTTGTAGATTTCTTCGGCGGTAAAATTGTCCACCGGCACTTTTTCGGTCGAGCTGCCGCGGCCGCCGCATCCCGCCAGAACAGAGCCCGACAGGACCAAGGCCATGACGGTTTTGGAAGAAACGAAGCGGACCATCGGAACCTGCCTGTCTGAACTTACGCATCTGCGACGAGTCAAACCCGCCGCAGCCCGGACGTCCTAGCATAGAACAACAGAGGGCGCAAAATGCCAATGTTGCGATTCTACCGACGCTTGCGCGAAATCGCACAAGGTCAGGCGACAGCATTCAATGCAGTCACGGCAGCCGGGCCATAAGCGGAAACGCCGGCGCCCGGAAGCCGGCATTCCAGGTCAGACGCACAGGTTTCCCATTCCCAGGCATCGGGCTGCGCGAACAGCGCCCGCAGCAGCTTGTTGGTCATGGCGTGACCGGCCCGGTTCCCGCTATAGCGCGCCAGCAGAGGCGCCCCCGCCAAGGCCAGATCGCCCATCGCGTCCAGCATCTTGTGACGCACGGCCTCATCCTTGTGGCGCAGCCCGCCCGGCGACAGAACCTTGTCACCATCGACGACAACGGCATTCATATAGGTACCGCCAAGCGCCAGACCATTGGCCCGCATCGCATCGACATCAGCCTGCCGGCAGAAGGTGCGGCTGTCCATCAGCTCGCGCACGAAGGCGCCATTGGCCATGTCGAGCACCTTTTCCTGGCGGCCGATGGCGGCGTCGGTGAAGTCGATATGGAAGTCGATTTCCAGGTGATCGGCCGGCTCAAGCCGGGCAACCGCATCGCCTTCACGATATTCCACGGCTTTTCTGATGCGGATGGCGCGCTGCGGCGCATCCTGTATATCGATGCCCGCGGTCAGGATACCTTCGACAAATTCAGCCGAGGAGCCGTCAAGGATCGGTACTTCCGGCCCGTCGATGCGGATCAGCGCATTCTGGATGCCGGTGCCGGCCAGAGCGGCCATGATATGTTCGATGGTCGAAACCCGCGCGCCCCGGTCGTTCTCGATCAATGTGCAGAGCTTCGAGGGCACAACCCGGTCCCAGAGCGCGGCAATGCGGTTTACCTCTGCCGGCAGGTCGCTGCGCTCAAAGACGATCCCGTGGTCCGCGGCGGCCGGCAGGATCTGCACGCGCACGGCCGCGCCGGAGTGAAGCCCGACGCCCCGAAACTCAGTCGCTTTTGCAATGGTGGCCTGCATGGTCTGTTCTTCCTCACTGACGGGCCTCTGTCGTCCCGCTGCATTCAGTTAGGCACAGCCTGCGGCTCTCTCAATTAACGTTTTGTGACTCTCTGTAACATAGATAGGGCCAAGGGCTCGGAAAAGCCCAATGATTACAGGGAACGAACGCAAAAGGACCGCCCTAAGGGCGGTCCTTTGAAACGGTTCCCCCACGGAACCGTGAGCCTGAAAGCCCGGCTCGTGATCAGTTGGCCTGACGGCGCAGGAAGGCCGGAATCTCGTTGCTGTCCACCTGCGAATCGTCGGCCAGATCGTCGAAATCGGCGTCGAGATTGGTCTGACGGCGCGCCGACATACGCTCGTTGACCCGGTCAGCGATCGAGCCGGTCGAAGGCTTTTCGGCGGCGTGGCCGCCGGCCATGCGTTCGATCATCCGGCCAAGACCGGCCATGCGGCTTTCGCCGCGCGCCGGGGCTTCGGGCTCGGCCCGGCGTGCCGGGGCGGCGGCGGGGGCACGGCCGGCGGCGCCGGGCTGAGCCGCCGCAGCGCGGCGCATCCGTTCCAGCACCTCGGCCGGGGGCGTGCCGCGCGGCGCGGCGCTGCGCGGCGCGGCGCTGCGCGGGGCCACGAAGTTTTCGGCATCGTCGCGGATCGGATCGACCGGGGCCTGAACCCGTGCGGTTTCGCGGGGCTGATAGGCCGGAGCCGGCATCTCGTCTTCGAAAATATTGGCCTGCTCAGCACGGGCTTCCACGCGAGGGGCCGGAGCCGGGGCGCGGCGCGGCGGCAGATCGTCCAGCTCGGCTGCCGGCTCGGCTGCCGGTTGCGGGGCCACGGCTTCGGTACGGCGGCGCGGAGCCGGCGGGGCGGCCTCTTCGGCGGCAGCGTCAATGCCGGTGGCAACGACCGAAACGCGGATCGCGCCGTCCAGATCCGGGTCGAGGGTCGAACCGACAATGATATTGGCTTCCGGGTCGACCTTGTCGCGGATGATATTGGCGGCTTCATCCAGCTCGAACAGGGTCAGATCGGTGCCGCCGGTGATGTTGATCAGCACGCCGCGAGCGCCGTTGAGGCTGATTTCGTCCAGAAGCGGGTTGGCAATCGCCTTCTCGGCGGCCTGCACGGCGCGGTTCTCGCCAGAGGCCTCGCCCGTCCCCATCATCGCCTTGCCCATCTCGTCCATGACGGCGCGGACATCGGCGAAGTCGAGGTTGATCAGACCCGGACGCACCATCAGATCGGTCACGCCCTTAACGCCCTGGTAAAGAACATCATCGGCCATGGCGAAAGCTTCGGTGAAGGTGGTCTTTTCATTTGCCAGGCGGAACAGGTTCTGGTTGGGAATGATGATCAGCGTATCGACATGCTTTTGCAGCTCAGTAACGCCGCTATCGGCCTGACGCATGCGCTTGGAGCCCTCGAACTGGAAGGGCTTGGTCACGACGCCAACGGTCAGGATGCCCATCTGGCGGGCGGCCTGCGCGATGATCGGGGCGGCGCCGGTGCCGGTGCCGCCGCCCATGCCGGCGGTGATGAAGCACATATGGGCGCCCTGAAGATGATCGACGATATCTTCAATGGTTTCCTCGGCCGCGCGCGCACCGACTTCGGGCTTGGCACCTGCGCCCAGACCCTCGGTCACCTTCGGACCAAGCTGAACCCGCGATTCCGCCTTGGACTGCTGAAGCGCCTGCGCATCGGTATTGGCCACCACGAAGATGCAGCCATCGAGCTGCTTTTCGATCATGTTGTTGACCGCGTTGCCGCCCGCACCGCCCACACCGAAAACAGTGATGCGCGGCTTGAGATCGTCGTCGTCGTTCATCATCAGATTGAGGTTCATGGTGTCCGCCTGTTTTTTTGTCGCTGAGGACCGGACGCCTCCGGTCGAATCCAAATGTATTCCTCAAACTTTATCCAAGAGGCCCCGCAACGTCACCCGAAAAACACGCATATCACGCAAAATATTGTGGGTATGTCAGGGACATCCGGCGGTATCTTGCCGACACCGCAGGATATGGGGAAAGCGCTGCTTGCCCCCACCACCAATCATTTCAACAGCCTGTCACCAGTTGTTGCGAAACCAGCGATAGGCCCGGCGCAGGCTGCGCGCCGGATAGGTTTCGGTGGGGGTCTCGAAATCCCACCATTCGTCCTGCGGATGGGC
>JBKEBH010000298.1:0-1505 GCA_047973065.1 Paracoccus sp. (in: a-proteobacteria)
TCCGGTCTAGCGGCAGATTGGAAAAGAACCTGAGTGAGATCGACATGCCCGAGAGGACGGCCGGCGGAGTCACGACCTGGGCGCGGATCGGGCGACCGCGATAGGTGATCGAGACGGAGACGATCGGCCTGTCCTTGCTCATGGTCGTGTTGGCGCCAGAGGCGATCTGATTGCCGAGATCGCGCAACTCGGTGACGCTCAGGCGCTGGTCCAACGGCCGCATGAAGTGATCGCCGTGGAACTCGCCCCAGCAGCTGCCATCGGGATTGATGCAGATCTCTATGACGTCGTCGCGGGCTGCGTCCGGAATCTTGTCGAGCGAGGCCTGCAGATAGGAGAGGGTCATCTCAGAATATCTCCAGATCGCGATCAACCATGACGGTGACGCGGGCGCCCTGGTCGACATAGATGACGGGCCCGATGGAGAGGTAGTCGCCGATCACGGAGTCTGTAGCATCCGCCAGATCGTCGCCCACGTCCTCAAGGACATCCGCGGACGTTTCGTCCTCGACCTGAGCCGAGGACACAGCCGGCGCGGCCGAGATGATGGAAATCAGCGCGGCGGAGCCGAAGCGCTCGTCGAAGCGGGTGTCGACAAAACCGGTGACCCCGGAGCGCCCGAGCTCGTCACCACCGAAGGAACTGATTTGCACCGTCTGACTGTTTGGCAGGATGATCCGGTCCCAGGCGATGGTCACACGCTTCTGCGCGACCTCGACGCCGGAGCGATAGCGCCCGATGAGGCGCGACCCGCGCGGGATGAGGAGCCGCGTGCCGTCATAGCTGAAGACATCCTCGGAGATGATGGCGCGGGTCTGGCCGGGGAGCGCGCTGTCGAGCGCGGTCTCCATCACGGCCTGGATCATCGTGCCCTGGATGACAGTGTTCCCGGGGTTGGCGATTACCTCGGCCTGGGTGACCGTGCTGGGGAGCGCGCCGTTCAATACGAAATCTGTCACCTCGCCGAACGTGCGCTCTGCAAGGTCTGTTGCACCGGCGTTGGCACCACCGGTGCCGCCGAGGGCGATCACGGGCGACGCAATCCGTCGCTCCTGAAACGCACGTTCCTCCGCGGCGCGCCGTTGAAGCTCCGCCAGACGCCGCGCCTCCTCTTCGCGCCGGAGCCGGTCCTCCTCCCGGGCGCGGAGTTCTTCGTCGGTCGGGCCGAGCGGGGCGGGGCCAGGGGTGTTGGCCTCCAGTACCGCGAGGTCCAGGTCCGTCCGCAATTGCTTGAGTTCACGGTCTCGCGCCGCGAGCTCCTCCTGAAACCCTTCCTGAGCGCGCTCGGAGGCCGCCTGCAGGGCTGCGATCTGCGCGGTGAGCGCCTCGATTGCCTCGGCAGCGGCGCTGTCCCCTTCAACGGCAGGGGCGGGTGCAGCCTTCAGCTCTTCGATCTGTGCCTGCAAGGCCTCGATCTGTGCGAGGAGCTCGGCATTGACCTCCGCGGGTTCCGGTTCGACGAGCACGATTTCCGGCTCGGGGGTGGGAAGCGGGACGAAGGGTTC
>JBKEBH010000318.1:0-1604 GCA_047973065.1 Paracoccus sp. (in: a-proteobacteria)
CACGCGATCGTGGCGGTGAGGTCAGGGTTTGATCATCCGTTGCTCGCGACCGCGACCCGAGGGAGCCTGATGGCCCGAACCTGCTTTGATACCGCAGCGCTCACGTCGCTGGCAGCCGAGCACGACCTGTTGGTCGATCCGCGCAAAGCGCGTGGGATCCGTCACAGTTTCACGACCACGTTGATGATCGTCGCGTGCGCGACGTTGGCTGGTCGCAAAAGTATTGAAGCGATCGGTGAGTGGGGTCAAGACGCTTCCCAGGAGGTGTTGGAACGCCTCAACGCCCGGATCGACCCGAAGACAGGCAAACGGATCGCGCCACACCCCGCGACGATCCGGCGGGCGTTACTCGCTGTCGACGCGGACGCGTTCGATCGGATCGTCACCACCTGGGCCGCGACCCAAGCCACCCACCACCAACCACCCCAACCATCAGCCACCCACGACGACACCGGCGATGACGGTGATGATGATGGCGCCGGTGCTGACGGTGATGATGATGGCAGCGGTGATGACGGTGATGCTGATGGCAGCGTTGATGACGGTGATGATGATGGCAGCGGTGATGACGGTGATGCTGATGGCAGCGTTGGTATGCGTCGTGGGGTTGGTCGTGACCTGGTCGGGGTGTCGGTCGATGGGAAGACCTTGCGTGGTGCCCGCCGCGGTGACGGCACCCAAACCCAGCTGCTCGCCGCTCTCCGCCAGGACTTCGGGACCGTCATCGGTCAAGCCAACGTCGACAACGACAAGACGAACGAAATCCGCGCCTTCGCGCCTCTCCTCACACCGCTCGACATCGACGGCATGGTGATAACCGCCGACGCGTTACACACCCAGACTGCCGCGGCGACCCTGCTTGCCAGCAAAGCAGCCCACTACCTGTTCGGCGTCAAAGCAAACCAGCCAACCCTGCACAACACCGCCACAGCAATCCTCGACAAAATCGATCTCGACACCGCAGCGTTCGAGACGACCAGCCGCGGCCACGGCCGCATCGACCGGCACCGGATCTGGACCGCGGACGTCCCCGACACGAACACCTTCCCACACGCAGCCCGCTAGGTGATCGTCGAACGCGAATCCTCCACCCTCGCTGACGTGCGAGTCAGCATCGAATACCGGTTCTACATCACCAGCCTCACCGACAACCACGCCAGCGCAGACCAACTCCACCGGCTGATCACCGATCACTGGGCGATCGAGAACAGCCTCCACTGGGTACGCGACGTCACCTACGACGAAGACCGCTCCCAAGTCCGCACCGGCACCATCCCACGCGTCCTCGCGACCCTCCGAAACCTCGCGATCAGCGCGATCCGCTACACCGCCGGCCGCACCACCAACATCGCCAAAACCACCCGCCAACTCGCCCGCGACCCCCACCTCACACTCGACCTACTCGGCACCCCACCCCGACTTTGCACATGACCCTGGCTCTTCGATTAGACGCAACACCTGAGAGCGGTCGAACTGCCCTTCTAACCTTGCCGCAGTGACGATTCTTCGCGTTACGTCAACCGCTGATCCACCGGCGACAAACCTGATCTCGGCGGCATCGGCGAGCAACGATGCGAGATCCCACTCCGGCGAGCCGAGGCGAT